>RAYM01000028.1 GCA_003611805.1 bacterium 1xD42-87
CCCCCCCCTCAAAAAAAAATCGTTATCTTCTTTCGCGTAGGCTGTTATGCTACCGATATTCTGTAATGCCACGATCACTCCTATTAGCATAAAGGCTTTATGGATCACACATTTCCCCATTCATTCTACCTCCCTCGAATTGTACAATATTCAGAATAGAAACTCTTTAAATTCACTTCATCCCCAATCTTTTAGATAGGAAATCTTCTGTTCCTACATCATAGCATCAATTATTTCCCTTATTTCTTTATCTGGGTGCTGCCAACCAATAGGCTTCATAACTTTTCCATCACCATCACACCATTTACCAATTAGTTTTTTCACATTATATTCATGTACAAGCATAAACAGCTCATCTGGCTTAACCCCCATTTCGACCAATGAGCCTATTGCATAATATAGCAAATCTATAATTGCATCTGCCTGCTCATAGACAGTATCACTATTCTCAAATTCCTCAATCTCTTCTCTCATCCATTTACATCTTATATTACATCTTGATCTACTTAAAGATTGCGGAAATTCCCCAATTGGCTGTTCTGCCATTTCTTGAAAATCTTTAACCAGCTCATATGCCTCATTAAGCATTCTAAATCTCCTTAAATTTTGATATAATCTATATGCCTTTCTGGGAAATATGCTCTTGGATCGTCACACCATTTAGCCTGTCCTATTAGTTTTTAGTTATATTCCAAACACTTTTTATATTTTCATTCCTCAATATCGTCAAAAAATACAGGCAGCTTTTGTCTAAATACTTCCAATATCAATTTTGAAACCTCTTTCATCTGCGGATGCGCTCCATTGGCAAGCCTTAATTTAAAGAAATGCCGCCATTCCCTTAAATTCATTGTCATAACCAATTCTGTTTTCAACGAATTAGGCAAAACCGATCTTGCCTCCTGCGGAGATGCGCCTGCCTCTATCATCCGAAAATACGATTTCTCAGCATTCTCCATAGCTTCACGCCATATTTCATATTTTTGATAATCAACAGGGTTCCCCATATCATATGAAAACCCTGTTGAAATATCAATTACTGATATTTGACTGTGAAATTTTTCTTTAGAGTAATTACAATATCGTGTGCTCTCTTGGCTATAACTGGCGACCCTATGCCTTACAATCTCGTGTGTCACTCCGCGGTCACAAATAACTTTTACGCTTACACTCTCATGTTCAATTACCGACTCATGCCCTCTTGTTATAATCCCCGCAATAAATTTTTCTGCCGAATCATTTTGTATTCTATCTTCACTTTTATAACAGACTCTCCCTATCTTTTCTATTTTTCTCAAAATATCCGAGTAATCAGCCATGTCAATAATTTCTACCTCTGGTTTCACCAATATCATGTTCTTGCTCCCTTTATCCCTTGTATTTTTTGAGGCTTCTGGCATGATGGTGGGTACTTGACCATGCCCAATTAACAACTGCATATTGAAAAACCACCTGTGTTCCTTTAATGTATTAACGACCAAGAAAACACATAAAGGAGTTCCCACAGATGGTTTCTGTTAATACATTATGCAAAAATATCCTAAATGTCAAGAGCGCTGTTATCGAAGACTGCAGCTTTTACTCTGATGCTGATGGAGTGAAGCATATCCGCATCAGGGCAAGACCCAATAAATGGCACGAAAACGACTGCCCGTTCTGCCATAAGCCCTGCCCTGTATATGACAGACATTCTTCCGTCCCCCGTACATGGAGGGGACTTGATGCAGGCGGCATCCTTGTGGAGGTGGAATATCAGACACACCGTATTATCTGCCCTGAACACGGGGTATATGTTGCCGATGTCCCATGGGCTTATCCCTGCAGCGGCTTCACGAAAGATTTTGACCTGACTGCCGCATGGCTTGCCACTTACCTTCCCAGGAGTGTTGTATCAGAATATATGCGCATCGACTGGGAGACCGTAGGACGATGCGTCAACCGTGCCCTGAACGATATCGAACCGGAACGCTCCAGACGGCTGGACGGACTTGTAAATATCGGCATTGACGAAACCAGCTATAAGAAAGGCCATAAGTACATCACAGTCATCGTCAACCACGACACCAATACCGTTGTATGGGCGGCGCAGGACCATGGGAAAAGCGTCCTGACGCAGTTTTATAGACAACTCACACCACAGCAGCTTTCGTCCATCCGGGTAGTTACCGGCGATGGGGCGAAATGGATCACCGAATGCGTGAATGAATTCACCCCTGACTGTGAACGCTGCGTTGATCCCTTCCATGTCGTCGAATGGGCAATGGAAGCCCTTGACGAAGTACGCCGTGAGGTATGGCGCGAGGCTTACAATAAAGCCGTGCAGCTTGCCAAAGCGCATCCCGGAAAGAAAGGGCGTCCCAAGGCAGACGATGCAGAGTCTGCGATCTTGAGAGCTGCCAAGGCAAAAGCGGAGGAGATCAAAAATTCCGCATATGCACTCGGCAAAGCGCCTGAGCACCTGACAGAGAACCAGCAGGCAAAGGTGGCAATGATCGCAGAAAACAATGAGCGGCTCTACCGTGCCTACCGCATGAAAGAAACCCTCCGCCTGCTCCTGAAGATCAAAAACGTTGATGAAGCAGCCTCAGAACTGAAACGCTGGCTCTGGTGGGCAAGCCACAGCAGGATCGATGCTTTTAAGAAACTGTATCTCAAGATCAAACGTCACAGGGATCACATACTGAATACCATCAGGCTGGGGATGAGCAACGCACGGATCGAAGCAACTAACAATAAGATCAAGCTGATCGTTCGCAAGGCATATGGCTTCCGGAACATCCAGAATATGCTGGATATGGTGTATCTGGTTTGCTCGGATTTGAGGGTTCCGCTTCCCAACAGAAAACCTAAAGTCACTTAGTCAGCATAAACACTGGGGTTGTGGGTGTTTTTTACCCACCATTACCCTTGAAGAGCCGTTTTATTTTGCATTTTATTAACCACTTTCTAACATAAATCCATTATAACAGTAATTATTATACACAATATTCTCATTATCGATTTTTAACCCGTACCATAAAATTTTTCTTCACTTTAAGAAAACTTCTTCCCTATTGGCGCTTCGCGCATCAAATACGCCAGCAAATCCTGGCAGTGCACATAGTTCATATAAAACATAACCGTCAACAGACCAATATATATGGCATTACGAAGCTTCACCTTTTTTACAAGCTGATCTATTCCCAAAACCAGCATGGGAATCACCGCCCAGGAAAAACATAATGAAAACAAAGGTTCCGCATTCGTTCCGCATCCTATGATAAAGAATTGACATATTCCTCCTACAAAAATCCAAAACATGAATGGAATCATTTTCTTATTTTTTATATATCTTCCACACGAATATACTACAATGAATAACACCGCCAACCCGAAAAGATTCATGCGATCCGTTAAATGCTGCCAGTAAAATGACCATTCTGTTTCCTCATATGCCACAGGAATCAAACATGAAGCCATTAAATTTGTGAAACCGCAAAACTTATCTTCAATTGTGAAACCTGAAGTAACATCTTCTATAAACATAATAGAATTCTGATGCAATAACCGATAAATGTCCAACAAATAATGTATTCTTCCAGTTCCTATCATTGTAAGCAGAAAAAGCATAACAGCATTGTTATATTCCAACAATCGCTCCCTAAACCTTTTCCCTTTACCATAAAAGATCCCCAAAAGCGCAAACGTAATCATCATACCGCCTGCAGCTACCAGTGAGTATTTCTGAAGTTCCTCATTTTTCTCTTTTACAGTTGAATAAACATACAATACAACGAAGAAAACAATAATTGGATACTTTTCAATAAAAAAAGAATAGAATATAAATGGAAACGACAGCGCAGAAAACAAATAGATCCATCTGTTCCTTACTATTTTACAAATCATAATGGCAGATAGAATCATCAGCACCGAATGAACAACAGCATACAATAAAGCCTGCACATTCGGAATCCAAAACAACAAATTAGCCACTACAGATACGACAACATATATCGGATATGTAATCATGGTCGCCAAAGGATGGCGAATTCCTCCACAGCCGATATCCCAATCAAAATCCAGACCAAAACTAAAAACGGAATAATAATGATCATATATAAATATGGCATCCGTTTCATATACCAAATCTAGGGAATTCCATACTGCTGTTGTTTTGGAATGAAAAAAACAAATCAATGAGATACTCAAAAATAATGTGACGCTAAAATATATTTTATCATATTTATCCATCCTGTTGAACAGCGCTAGAAACCAACTGAGAAAAAGATTAACAACATAATTCACAAAAACCACAATGCTTAAAGCAGCCAAAACGCATGCACACCAGACCCCAACGCTCCAAATACTATCATGTGAAGAGATATCTCCACTATAATGAAAAGCCCAAAGAATATGTGATAGATTTCTCTCTGTGTCTCGGATTAACTGTAAAGAAATAAAAATCCCTACAAATGCACTAAAGAAAAAAGAATAGACAGATGCTGCCTCCAACGTTCTAAATACAAAATCCCTATACTTACACAGGTAAAAATATACTGGTAAGATAATAATGGCAGCAATTACTGCATATGGAAACTGCACCTTATAATCTCCAGTAGCAGTATATCCGTCATAAACAATATAAACCGCATAATTCAAGGTCATTATGAAAGTAAATACTACTCCGGAAACGGTAAACAAAACATCTATTATGTTTTTATATCCTCTCTGCGTGTCAATATAATTTTTCAAACGTCACCACCCTCTATCTTAACCCTTTCGAAGAAAAACACATCTATTATGTTTTTATACTATCACGTTCAACTTTTCTTATGTTTGCAAAATACTATAAAATTTACGCCTGCCTAAACGCCCAAAACTTATTGATAATAAAATTCAGCGGTACGCTTACCACCAAATTAATCAACGGTGCAATAAATTCCGAAATACTAAATACCCTTACCCATAAAAACAAAAGTATACTGTTTAAAAATAGCCCAGTAAAAGAATAAGCAATAAAAGTTTTTATCAATGCTTTCCAGACTGACCGTTCTTTCCCTTCTTCTAATGTAAAAACCATTTTACTGTTCCAGTAGAAAGACCACAATACACTAATTACAAATGCTGCAATCTGTGCAATTAAATAATCATATTCTGGCAAAAAATGAATTTCCTGCAATAGTACTAATCCAACCACATAAATAACATATGAAATCGCCGTATTTGACACACCAACAATACCGAATTTAATAAACTGCATAATTGATCCAAAAGTATCATCTGTCAGTTCACGCCCCATTATTTTAAATCCCACATTAATAATATAGTATATTATTCTTTGAAAGCAGTCCCACACGGCATTATTCTCCCGTCTAAATCACGAAATACTTTACCACTTAACAGTCACATTTTTGATCAAGATTTGTACACACTGTAAACCGAAGCAAAATGAGTTATAGCATCTATTACTTCTACTTCGCTAATATCATGTACAATTTTTAAATCCTTTGCTACATTCGTCATAAGAACAGCCGTAAGATTTTCATTTGTTTGTTTTTTGTCTTTCCGAATTGCAACTATAAAGTCTTCCACTGGATAGCCAGTCAACTCCACGTCAATGCATATTACTTGTAATAATACTTCTTCAACTCTTTTAGATATTTCCTCTTTAAGAATCCCTCTGCTAACAGATATATAATCCGCCATAATCATGCCAATTGCCACTGCTGTCCCATGCGGAATTTCATATTTTGTAACCGTTTCTATGGCATGCCCAAATGTATGCGCAAAATTTAGTTTAATGCGTACTCCTCTGTCAAATTCATCAATCTCAATAAATTCCTTCTTAAAAAGCAAACTACTTTCTACAAAGCGATTGATGACTATTTCATCACATTCCAATAACTTATCAATATAAAGCTCAATATTGTTTAATCCCGCTTCCCCCGCCATAATATTAAACTTAATCACTTCACCTAATCCGCTATAAAAATCCTTTCGATCCAATGTATGTAAAAATGCGGGACAAATATATATCACATCAGGAGGATAAAAAGTACCCAGCAGATTTTTGTAATTTTTATAATTTAAACTTGTTTTACCACCTATACAACTATCACAGCACGCAAGTAACGTTGTTGGAATAAAGATCCATTTGATGCCTCTATACAGAATATTAGCAGCAAACCCTGTAATATCCTGAATTACCCCCCATAGAAATCATAGATGCATTCCTTTTTGCTGGTATTTCTGTCATCTTTTCACAAATAGATAATGCGGTTTCTATAATTTTGTTTTCCTCCACTGCTTCGATTAAAATCAATCTTTCCTGTGGAATTCTCTCCAATATTTGCTCATATAAATAATACACCTTTTTATCAACTACAAATTCCGCATTATCTGTGTTCAAAACATCATTTAAAAACTCCAGGCTCTTTTCTATTTTAACCTCATAGTTCTTGAATTTTGAATGAATAATCATAATGACGTATAACCTCCATCTACTGTAATTTGTTGTCCCGTAATATAGGTATTTCCCTCGCCTGCCAAAAAGCATATTGCCTTTGCCTGTTCTTCCGGTTCAGCCATCCGTCCCATTGGTATACAAGACGAAATTTCCTGTATCTGCTCTTCTGTGTTGTTTTTTCTTGTTAAAGCAGTTAACGTATATCCCGGGCAAATCGTATTTATTAAAATATTATACGGTGCCAGCTCTACTGCCAAAGTCTGCGTCACGCCGTGTATTCCATGTTTTGTTGCTGCATAAACTGTTCGTCCTGCTTTTCCTGCCACCCCCCAGATGGAGCCTATGTTAACAATCCTCCCATACTGCTGTTTTTTCATATTAGGCACAGTCCCGCGAATTAATCTGATTGGTGCCAGCAGATTAATGTGCATCATCGAAAGCATTTCCTGCTCAGTTATGTCTTCTACCATATGAATATCATTGATTCCGGCATTATTAACTAAAACATCAAACGTTATATCCGAATATTTTTTGCAAAATGCATCTATACTCATAGCATCCTCTAAATCTAACTCCACATGCGTTGGCGTATATACCTGATACCCTTCATTCTGCAGTTGTAGTGCTACCGCCTCCCCGATTCCACGGCTCGCTCCAGTCACTAATGCTTTTCTCAATTTGTAGTATCCTCCTGTAAGATAGATGTCTTGCATATAATAAATTTTGTTTTCCAATTTGATTCAACCACTTATTTAAACCTATACTTTAATCCACTTATAGCATAATTATAAAAGATTCCTATTGGATATATAACAATATACAAACAAAATGTACAAATAAATGATTTTATTCCATTAACATTAACTCCGACCTGTATATTGAATTGATTAATCATATACGACAGGAAAAAACCATGTGCCATAAACATAGGCAAACTGACTCTCCCTATACTTGATAAAATTTTACCCCCCCCCCTCCAAATCTTTTTCGCTCTTCTATCGACATACTTAATAATATAATTAGTAAAGTTCCTCCAACACTTTCTACAAAATAGAAAATATAATTATTATATACACAATTTGCAACATTGCACCATCCATTTGCTTTCATAAGCGGAACATATGCCAAACCGAAGATGACTGCATAAATTAATTTATGATTACTTATCTTTTGTATAGCATTATTTTTATTCAAATAGAAGCCCACTAACATAAAGAAAAAAGCCATAAAAGAAGAATCAATCTTTAACGGAATTCGTTCAATATTCATAAAGGAGTTGATATATAATATATTAGATGCAATATAATATATTATAAACGCCAATATTAACTTAAATGCCAAATCAAACTGCTCGAAATATTTTACCCATATGTACATATATATATTAGCCCAAAACAGAGCAATTAAAAACCACCCACCCCCACTATACAAATAATCTGGCTGGACTGTAACAAGCAACTGCCTCAGCATTTCAGTGCCAAATAACTCATATCTTCCATAAAGCAAATGAATGCACGCACCAATTATGCAAAAAAAGAAGTAGGGAAATAATAATGTTTCCGCTTTACGAGATAAAAATTTTTTAAAATTATCTATATATTTAAAAGTGTATCCACTTAGCACAAAAAAAGCCGGCATATGCATACTGAAAATTGCAGTAGATATTGTATCCCCAGTCGTTTCTATATGTCCCCAAAATACTATAAAAATTAAAATTCCTTTTGCTATGTCAATCCAGAAAATTCTATCCTTTTTCAACCCAGACTGTTCCATATCCATGTCCCCCAATTCTGCTTTATATGTTGATACGTAACAAATTTTATATCTATTTATGTTACGTTCAAACTTGACTGAATGCACCATTACATCCATCTTCAAACAATGGCAGTCTATTTTCAAAATTAGTATAGTTTTGATCACCTCACTTTATATCACATCTTATTCAACTTAACAAACACTTAAATCATACTATTTGCCAAAAGACTTATATAAAAACGGCATATATTTATCAATAAAAGGTATCACGGTAACTACTAATAAAACACTTAATAATAATACCATACCAACATCGCTCCCAACGTCATCTATGTATCGGTTAAGCCATGGAACAATGTGTATTGATACAATGCTATGCGTGTAAATATGTAACGTCATAAATAATAATGACCGTTCACCTAAATATGCTAAAATACTAATTTTTTCAAGACACATAGAAAAAATTAGCACTCCCATACTTAAACAAATACTGGCACACCAAAATATAAGTACACTTTTACCCAATCTCCCCATTGCCACCCAAACATCATATACATAGCTAATATTACCATTGTTGTTTAAAACAGGCATATTATAATATGCCAATAATATTCCGGCAATTAATAACAGTATAAAGAAAATCATCTTTTTATATATTGAAAAATTAATATAAATATAAATAATCATTCCCTTAACTAAAATCCCAAAAAATATCAAAGCTGCTGCACAAAAAGCACTTCTTAAGCCAAAAAACAAATAATCCTTAAAAATAATATTAGCTTTTCTATCAATAATCATTAATGCAACAATTGCAATTACATAATAAATATTTATATTAATATCCAATTTTCTTTTAATGCAATGTATTGTCGTCATTGTAAAAAAAACAATTATATTTGCCATAAACAACACTGGAAAAAACCATAAAACACTATTTACTCCCACTGTATCTAAATCTTCTGGTCTTCCTAAAATTATTTTGTAAAAAAAAATATCATGATTTCCTGACATATTTAAAAAAAAGCACCATATTATGTAAGGGACAAGTAATGTCCTAAATTTTTTTTCAATAAAGTGCGTAATATCTCTTGTTGAAGTAATTATAGGATATTGACTTATTATACCCGCAACTATAAAAAACATCTGCATAAAGAAAGCAAGCCAAATCACCCTTATAACCATGAAGCAATTATTAACAGGCGAAAAATATTGTACATGGTCGATCAATACAAACAATACAGATATAAACTTTGCAATATCAATATATTTAATTCGCCCCCCCCCCCCACACACAAGCGGTTCACCTTTTTTATCCACATAGCTGTTTTCCATTTCAATCTTATCTGCCTTCCCATTACCTATTATAAAATTTCATCCAACTACATCATTTATATTATTTTTTAACCAGACTGACAAAGATTTATATTCGTAGAGCTTTTTATAATTCTTCTGCACATTATTTTGATAGAAATCCCGAATTGCTCTCTGCCCGCTTGGATTTCCATCTCTAAAATATGCTTCATGATGATCCCATAATCCATCCCCAAATTCACACCAAATCACCATTTCAGGAGGATTACTTTCAAGTTTCTCTGCATCTGCTATTGCTATTTCATCGGGACAAACATCAAAATAATGAATCGGCGCATATGTACCTATCTTCCTCTCTGTTAATACATTAAAAAGTGGTATGTTAGGAAATTGATATACAATATCGTCTTCATCTGTATAATCTTCTATCAGATTAACTATTGTTTCATATGCTATTTCTGTTTCAAGATCAATCTTATATCCTTCCAAACCGTCCACCATACTATACACATAATTCGTGTCGTCTCTGCCTAATCCAATCGAATCCCATCTATGCCAAGTATATGCCACCACCTGTTTTTCTGTCACCGTTATAAATATGCAGATGACAATGAGAGCAGTTATCGGCAATCCAATTACCGCCTTATATAATATGCACCTTTTACGCTCTTCTTTATTCTTTTTCATATGAGAAAAAGCAGCATTATATATCATTGCAAAAAAGAGCACTGCTGCTGGAAATATATTGTACTCTTCTACAACGGACGATATCATCCCCAAACCTATCAAGCACATTGTAAAAGCATTTAATATAAATACCTTAATTCCTCCATAGATTTTCTGTTTAAATATAAATTGCGCGATCTGATATATCAAAACCATCAACATTAGCCAAAAAATAACATTTATTAATCCCCTTTTTAAATTAAAAAGCGACATCTGATTATATATATTAGATTTCCACTGATAGTTCATGCAATAAGGTATAAGAATACTAAGCAATAAAACAAATCCAATAATAATTGGCGATAATTTGTTACTATACTCTGCAATATTTTTCTGTTCCACCTTATTTACTACCTTCTGCAAACAAACCAGAATCGTTCGTATTAGCAAATAAACTAAAACAATATTTAAAACAAAAGAATAGGAAGTAATATTACCTGTTTCTGTCTGAATAATTTGACCCGATCGATATATTATTAAAAGAAACATCACGAAATAATATACTTCTTTAATTATAATTCTTGCAGAATCTTGAAATATCTTTAAACAATCGCCCTTTTTATTTCTTTGCTTAACAAGTAACAGCAGAAATATTAAAGCAGCTATCACTACTTCAAGAAAATGAAATTGATATTGTAAAACTCTTCCCCAAAGCCCTCCAAAATCTCCTTTTACTGTCATAGAAGAAGTAATGCAATTCATAAAATCTTTAAAGCTTCCTTGTACAACCAACCCTATAAGCCCTGGCAGGCAGGCAAGAAAAACACCTAAAATAAATGCCACCATTTTTTTGATCGCATAAGTAATTTGATTCCGCTGTAAGTAAAATATCATAATACCCAAAGCAGCAAAGAAAATAATGACAACACATGTTTGTTTTGAAAAAAGACCTATCCCCAGCCATGCACCTGATACAGCCAAATAAATGTTCGCAAATTTTTCTTCTTCCTGCACCAATGCTTTGACACAAAAGAAACTACCCATAATAACATAAAACTGAATCATTTGATTATAATCAAACGGTATATCCATCATATAGCTGACTTGCAGAACAAGTCCAATAAAGGTACATACAAAACTTACATTCTTTGATGCAAAAGAACGGGTAATAGAATATACAACACAAACTTCTATCCAACGTATTATTAATCCAATAATATAATATGCTATTATTAAATTACCAAATATTTTATATAAGAATGCATACAAATACACATAATAAGGCGGTAAAAAACAAAAAATATCTTTATATAAAATTTCGCCACTATTCACTCTCCACGCATAATAATTCCACCAACCAATTTGCGGTGGAATTACCGCTTGCACATAAACAATATGTAATACAACAAAGCATACTAACAAAAAGCATAACTGTGGTTCTATTTTAAGTCTCTTCATTCTTCCAGCCTTTCTACTTCTAATTATCAAAATTAATCCGCTCTTCCTCTATGACTAACGGTCTATTCATAATACGTTTATTAATGCTTAATATATATTCTCCCATAAATCCAATAAAAAACAGCTGCAAGGATCCAAGTCCAAGCACTGAAAGCAATATGGGTGCCATCCCAGCAATAAACCTATCCCAATATATCAGCTTTAAAACAAGGTACACCAACGCAATAATGATACTAATCGCTGCCATTATAAATCCTATAATCGTTGCAATTCTTAATCCGATTTTGGTATAGGAAGTAAAACTCAACATCGCAGCATCATATAAAGTAAACCAGTTATTGTGCGTCTTACCCGCCCTGCGCTGCTGCTGTTCATACGGAATGTCCTTTCTCTTATATCCCAGTTCTGCAACGATACCTCGCAAAAAAGGCGTGGGATCATCCAGCTTTTTTAAAACCTCAATAAAACTTTTATCATAAAGCCCTGTTCCAGTAAAATGTTCTATCTGATCAACATCAGACATTTTCCTAATTACCTTATAATAACAGCTTCTCAAAAAGCGCATTATTTTATTTTCTTTACTGGTTGTTTTTATCGCGCAGACAATTTTATATCCCTGCTCCCACTCTTTTATGAATTGAGGTATCAATTCAATCGGATCCTGGAAATCACAACACATCGTAATTGTACAGTCCCCGGTTGTCTGACACATGCCATAATAGGGTGAATTAAACTGTCCAAAATTCTTTGCATTAAAAATTGCTTTAATACGAGAATTTTTAGCGCATATTTCCCTTAACAAAGACCGTGTGTTATCTGTTGAATTATTATCAATAAATAAAAGTTCATAATCATATTTAGCAAGCTCCGTTTCAAAAAGCGAAACGATTTCTTTGCTCATCGGCACAACATTTTCTTCTTCGTTATAGCAGGGGATCATAACACTAATCTTCTTCATCTCTGTTACCTTCTTTTTCATGCTGTCTTAACAGAACTCTATGGTCTCTTTTATTCCTGATTCAAAAGAATATTCCGAAGTATATCCCGTATCTTTAATCAATTCCTCAATATCCGCACATAAATACATTACCTGCTTGGAAGAATATGCAACATCGCCATATCCTACTTCTGCCTGCGGGTTTATTGTATTTCTAATAATCTCTATATATTCTCTAAGTGGCTTTGTTATACCGCTCCCCAGACAATATGTTTTTCCATCAACGCCTTTCTCTCCTAGTAAATACATCATTTTTGCTGCATCCTTAGAATATAAATAATCCCACATCTGTTCTCCCTTCGTGCAGGATGCCCTTTCCCCTTCCATCATTTTCCGAACCATACTCATAATCATCGTATTACAACCATCATAAGGTCCATATACACTTAAAATTCGCGTCCAAATATGCCGCATTCCCTTCTGTTCGCACAAGATTCTGGTCATTTGTCCGGCACACAACTTGGCAATACCATATCCGCTCTCGGGAAACACAGCAACTTTTGCATTCAACTTTCCTTCATATCTGCCATACTCCGCCTGAGAACCGGCTCCTATGAAAGTCCCGCATCCCAATTTAGAAGCTGCACTCACTGCATCCAAAGCATATGTGACATTACGGTTTTGCATATACATATCATTTCTGCTATCCCCAAACGTGCCATCCCATGCAAAATGGTAAAACACATCAATCGGAATATCCCTATCCCAGCTTCTCCTTTCAATCACTGTTTGAATTCTCTGAGGCAACTCAACCATTTCTGCAAGAGCACATTCAACCTTCAATACTTTTTCAGACTCTTTGATTTGATTTTTTCGTTTAGAATTGCCCCTGACCACGGCTATTACCTGAACATCTCTATTACTTAAATATTCTATTAGAGCCATACCGATAGCTCCCGTTGGTCCCGTCATAACTACACGCTTCATAGAATATCCTCCAGCCTGTTTTTCCCTTACTAATCTATCACAAATGATTGCTGTCATATTCCTTACGTGGAAGGAAAGGAGCCATATCATCAATAGCAGCAGAAACAATCTGTCCTGACGGCAGAACTTTCGAACTTGATTTCGGAGCAAAATTCTGATGCCAGTCAACAAAAACTTCACAAAAAGCAGGTCCCTCGACGTTCAACACTTCGTTAATTCTATCGCAAATATTTTCTAAACTATCTATTCCATAATAAGGAATACCAAATGCTGGAATCACTTTGGAAAAGTCTGGAATACTCAATCCGTATCCGCCACCTATCCCAACAAAATTCTGCCCTTTAAACAAATTCTCCTGTGTCTGCCTGATAGAATGATACCCATTATTATTCAGCAAAAAAATCTTAACATCTAATTGATTGAATACAATAGTCTGCAATTCCTGTATGTTCATCATAAAACTGCCGTCACCGTCGATACATATGATTCTCTTATCAGGTTTGGCGACACAGGCACCAATAGCAGCAGGAAGTCCAAACCCCATGGCAGCACAGCCGGAGTTTGTGTAAAGTCTCTGTTTCCTCTTAATTATAGCTGCCTGAAAAGAAATGACACAGGCTGACCCGTTTCCGCACACAATAGAATCATCTTCCCTCAGTTCCTTAAAGAACTCTGTCATAAATGCATATGGATTAAGCCCTCTCTCATCCTGATAGTATTCTGGCAGCGTCACTGGATATTTTTCATTAAGGTCACGGCACCAGCCGAGCCACTCAGCATGTTTATCTTTCTTCTTATAATCCGAGCTGACGATATCCCTAAGCACGTCCCGAAGGTCTGCATGAATAGGATAATCCACATGTACTGTTGGCTTATGTAATTCAGCCTCGTCAATATCTATAGCCATCTTGTAGGCGTTCTTTGCAAACTCGCCAAAATTAAAACCAATCATCCGAATATTCAGCCTACAACCCACAACAATGAGCAAATCAGCATTCTGCATAATGAAATTACCAGCCCTGTTGCCAACGCTGCCGGGACGACCACAGTACATGGGATGAGAATCCCATATAATATCATGTGCATCCCATGCTGTAACTACCGGAATACCTAATTTTTCTACAGCCTGTATAAATGTCCCCTGTTGATTGGCATGCCTTATGGCTGTTCCCGCTAAAATAACAGGGTGCTTTGCCTCCGCAACTTTTTTAAGGAGATATTCCGTATCCTCTTTCCGATAGCTGGGGTTTTCCTGATAATATGACGCCCAATTCTCATCAATATATGCCTGCTCGTCAAATGCATCCAATTCATCCGTTTCAACTACTGTAGAAGCCACATCCCCTGGAATGTCAAGCCATACCGGTCCTGGTCTCCCGTTAAGCATCAGAAACCACGCCTTCTCCATTTCCTTACGTATGCTTCTCGGATCGGTAATCATCTTTGCATATTTTGTCATGGTTTTGATAGAATCCGTAATCTGTACTTCCTGATCCCCTAATTGGCGAAGCGGAAGATTCGTAGACCAGACCGTTGTCTCTCTTTTTGCCTGTCCAGATATCACAAACATCGGTATCGAATCAACATAAGCACCAAACACTCCTGTGATGGCGTTCGTGGCTCCTGGTCCTCCTGTCACACAAACCGGCGCTATTTTTCCAGACTCACGAAAATATCCTTCTGCCGCAATCGAACAAGCCTGCTCATGATGATTAAATATAATATGTAACTCTTCTTGATGACCAAAAGCATCATTCAGGTGCATGGCTGCACCGCCTGTCACCATAAACATATCTGTTACATTCTTTCGTGTAAAAAACTCTGCCATATACTTTGCGACTTTTAATTTCATGGAATATCCATCCTCCATCAAAAATAATTTATCAGTGCTCCCGGTGTATTAGCATAGCCAACCGCGCCAGCCTGTAAAACCTCGTTCGCCGTCCGAAATCCAAACCCATAGGTTACTCCGATAAAATCAATTCCCATCTTCTGTGCACCTACAGCATCATAACTACTGTCGCCAACCATAACTGCGTTCAATCCATCATATATTCTACAATCCAGCAAGCATTTTTCAATAATATCAACTTTTTTTAACTTATTCTCATGATCCGCGCCATACATAATCTTTGTATACTTATCAAATCCAAAATGCTTCAATATTAACTCCGCGTAATCCTGTCGTTTATAAGTTGCAACTGCGATCCTAATTCCTCTCTGATAAAGATTTTCAAACACTTCATATATCCCGGCATAAGGTACCGCCTTTAACAAATCGTAATCTTTGTAACGGTTTCTGAAGCATGTTGCAATTGTCTGTAAAATATCACCCTCCAAATGATATGCCTTTGCAAACGAATCCTGTATGGGCGGTCCGATAAATGTGAGCAACTGCTCATCCGACAGCATGGTTAATCCCATTTTATCAATTGTATATTTTACCGCTGCCAGCAGTCCCTCCGCCGTATCAAGAATTGTTCCATCCAAATCAAAGACAGCTATCTTATATTGTTTCATGGCATGTTTTACCTTTTCAACTAATGTACAGAGAATCTGTAATAAAATCCATTTCAATCTGTGAACGCATATCATCTAACACATGTCTAGTATATATATTTAAACGTTCCGCCTGATCCTTTGAGTATTGATACTCCATATTTGCATTCACATGATCCTGATTTTTTTCGCCTACATATCCGTCAAAGCCTCCCAGTGCCACCCTTTTAATACCCAGTCTGATCATTACCTTTAACAACATAAGAAACGAATTGTCAATTATCTCTGCACTCTCATCCAACAGTGGAGAAACATCTAACGAATATTCAAATTTATCGGCATTCATGGCTGTGACATTACTGGTCGCTATCACATGAACCACATTTCTTTTCTTTAATAACGCGGATGATATCTGCACATACCTTTTAGCATTACTGAGAAAAATATAATCCGTGTGTAAATCATCTGAAAGATAGTTAATAGAAATCACAATCGGTTTATTCATATTAATGTATCTTTGAATCTTTTCCTTATCCCTCTCAATACTTCTTCCAGGTCCCAATAATAAAATATTCTTTTGGCTAAAGGTTTCTCTTAGTTTTTCAATATCCCTTTCATCATCTACATAAATTTGTTTTTGATATTCACAATACAGCTTTTCTCCAAGCTCCTTATCATACAAAAGCTGCTTATCGCCATAATCCTTTAATTTTGCCAGTACCTCATTGATTTGTTTCACAGACAGGGTTTTCTTCTCCATCAAATCTGTCACATAAGACGGATGGCAATTATTCAATGCCGCTATATAGAAAAACATATTATATCCCCAAGGTTTTTCTATATAGAATTCCATAATACTCGCATCGGTCGCTTCCAAAATCTGTGACAAGTCATAATGCTTTTGAAACCGCTCATTTAAATACATTGCCAATAATTCAATTGGACAATTTCCCGCGCTCTTTCCCATGCCATATATCGTCGCATCGACAAGTAATTTCCTATCCGTCCTTTGTGATAGCATTTCTACGCAGTTAGCAAATGCACGTTGGAAATTATTATGGGAATGATATCCCAAAGAAATGTTCGGATTTAACTTACGATTCAGCTCATTGTAATAATGCATCAGATTCTCTTGCTGAAGCAGTCCATAAGTATCAACCATAGACACCGCATATGGTTCCAGTTCATTTGCAAGACAAATCAGATCACTTAATTCCTCGTCGTTATAACTCGTAATCGACACCAACTGTACAAAAACCTTGTACCCTAAATCTTTAAGCTGTCTACAGAAGTCAATCGCCTGTGCCCTGACATGTTTCTTAAAAATAACCCGGATTCCGTCAAATATTGTTTCTCCATAAGGCTGAATATTTTCAATGCTGCATGTTCCAAAATCAATCATTCCTACAAGCAATGACCCTTTTTTGTCCAGTCCTTCAAAAATTTGATTAAAGCTTTCCGTATTGGGCGCTATACTTCTATTAAAGTCAAAGGGGCGGCGCTCATCAATAAATCCTAATTCTATAAAGTCCACCCCCGCACTGACTAGTCTCTCAAAAATGCTAATAAGATTATCATGTCCAAAATTCCAATCATTTACATAGCCACCATCACGAAGTGTGCAATCTAAGAGACTTATTTCTGACATACCTATTCACCATCCCTATATTCATAAACCAACTGGTCATTCCCAATCCGGTGAAAACTGCTCCCCAATCTGGATAAACGATTCCTTTCTATTCCAGTTACAGTGCGAAGACTGATAACATCTCCTGCATGGATTGTCCATATCCTTTTTGCTATTGACAATCTCTCTGTATTTCTGATACTCCGGTGCATTCCACATTTCCATGAAGTCCTTTTTCGCATCATATTCAAAAAACTGGATCGGCGTAGACATGCAAGGACGTACAAACCCATCTGAGCCGAGGAAAAAGTCTCTCCAGGACACAAAGCAATCCTTATGCAGCTTATCCTCTGCAACGTCTTCTCCCGGAATATGGGGCAGTTTCAGGGCAATACCCAAATTTTCCCCAATCTCCGTCGCTTCTTCAAACACGTTTCTGATCTCGTCCTCGTGCCCCCAAAGACTCTCATTCATCAGGTCCTCGCCAAAAACCGTGAGATATACCACTTTTACTTCCTCAATTCCAATTTCAGCTGCCAGACGAATCAAGTCGGGTAACTCGTGTAAATTGGAACGCATCGCGCAGAAAACAAAATTAATCCAAGGATATTTCAAGCCGCGTTCTTTCTTAATACGCACGATTTCTTTCAAGTTCTCTGTAATAACATCAATTTTGGATCCCCTTCTGATCCTGCTGTTCGTCTCATCTGTAGCACCATCCAGACTGACCGCAAAAACATCTACGTTGTAATCAAAAATAGCATCTTTGATTTTCCCAAGATTCATCCCGTTCGTACAGAAATATTTCCTTGCGTCATGTCTGTTGACAATTTCCAGCATTTCAATAAAATTCGGATGTATTGTCGGCTCGCCCCACCCCATCAAAGTCACTTCTTCGACAACATCCATCAAAGGCTCAAAACTCCGAAAAACATCCATATCAAAAACAGTAGGCTTAAAATCAGCCGCATTGCGACCGCACATAACACAGTTAAGATTGCAGGCATTTGTCAATTCAAAAACCAGACGTCTAGGATAAGACTCCAGAACAATCTTGCCAGCCTCCAGTTCCGCTATATTTTTTTCGCTGTTGTTTTTCTGCGTTAAGGTTAATTCTTTTCCACTAAATAAATTTTTTGTTTTGGCTCTTAAAATCATGTCCTGCTCTCCCTTGCTCCATGTTTTCCTTTTACATCTGTAATGCTGCTTTAATGGTTTCAATCATGTAATCAATCATCTCATCCTTTAGCCCCGGATACACACCTACCCAGAAAGAATCTTCCATAACCCTATCTGTATTCTTCAAGGTTCCGACAACCCGGTATCCTTCTTCGTTTTTCCGCATCTCATCAAAGCAGGGATGCTTGATCAGATTCCCTGCAAAAAGCATCCTTGTCTGAATCCCTTTTGACTCCACATGCGAAACGATTTTATTTCTGTCTACGCCTTCTCTGCAAGTTACCAAAAATCCAAACCAGCTTGGATCCGCATATTCAGAGGCAGCCGGAAGAATCAATTTGTCCTCTGTCCCTTTTAAACCGTCCTTTAGGCGATTAAAGTTATGTTTTCTACGTTCCACAAATAAAGGGAATTTTTCAAGCTGTGCGCATCCGACAGCAGCCTGTAAATCCGTCGTCTTTAAATTATAACCAAAATGGGAATACACAAATTTATGATCGTATCCAAGAGGTAATTCTCCATATTGCCTGTCGAAACGATGTCCGCACATATTATCTTTCCCAGACGGGCAGACACAATCTCTTCCCCAGTCCCTGAAAGAGCGAATCGCCTTATGCAGCAAAGGATTGTTTGTATAAACCGCCCCTCCTTCTCCCATAGTCATATGATGAGGCGGATAGAAACTGGAGGTTCCAATATCACCAACCGTCCCTGTAAATCGTTCTTCCCCATAATATGTATACTTAGAACCCAAAGCGTCACAATTATCTTCTATCAGCCAGAGCTGATGATCATCACAGAATTTTTTTACAGCATTCAAATCAAACGGATTCCCCAATGTATGGGCAACCATAACCGCTTTTGTTTTCTCCGACAGTGCTTCATCCAACATTGTCACATCAATATTATACTGCGGAATTGTAATATCCACGAACACAGGAACCGCGCCATATTGAATTATGGGAGTCACAGTTGTCGGAAATCCGGCTGCCACCGTAATCACTTCGTCTCCACGCCTAATTCGTCTTTCTCCAAGCAGCGGGGATGTGAGCGCCATAAAAGCATTTAAATTTGCCGATGAACCTGAATTGACGAGAGAACAATATTTCACGCCCAGATAATCGCAAAATTTCTGTTCAAACTCCTCTACAAACCTTCCTGCCGTAAGCCAAAAATCCAGCGTCGCATCCACAAGGTTACACATCTCCTTTTCATCATACACCCTAGATGCATACGGAATACGGTCCCCTTCCACAAACGGCTTGTCATAGGAAGATTTCTTAAAATCTTTATAGTATCGCGCAACTATAGACTTAATTTCCTCTCTTGCCTCTTCTTCACTGTTCCAAAATCCCATCATTCTCCTCCTATCTATTTGCTTAACCCCAGACTTTCCAAGGCGCTTTGCCGCTTTCCCATAACTCTTCCAGTTTTTCCTTCTCTCTGGTATTGTCCATACATTGCCAATAGCCCTTATGCTTATAAGCCATGA
The DNA here is from genome assembly GCA_003611805.1 of bacterium 1xD42-87. Classification (GTDB taxonomy): domain Bacteria; phylum Bacillota; class Clostridia; order Lachnospirales; family Lachnospiraceae; genus UBA3282. Next base: position 20,357 of record RAYM01000028.1, read on the forward strand.
GCTGTCCATCTTTGGACAAGTTTTCCAACGGCTCTTTCTCAAAAACTATTTGATCACCTTCTATATAATCAAAGACATTAGGCTCACATACCATAAAGCCGGCATTTACCATACTGCCATCAGCATTGCTCTTCTCTCGGAAACCTTCTACCTGTTTCTTCTCATCAATTTCCAAAATACCAAATCTCTGTCCAACATTGGTCGCTGTCATAGTGCAGTATTTGCCATGTTCCTTGTGAAATTTGACCAGGTCGGCTATATTCACATCGGAAACGCCATCCCCATAAGTCAGCATAAACGGTTCATTGCCTATAAACTTCTGGATCCTCTTGATACGCCCTCCGGTCTTTGTTTTTAAGCCGGTATCAACCACCGTCACACGCCAAGACTCAGAGTAATTGGAATGAACTTCCATTCTGTTGTTTTTCAAATCAAAGGTAATATCTGTATTATGGAGATAATAATCCGCAAACCACTCCTTAATGACATGCTGCTTATATCCCGCGCAAATAATGAAGTCATTATAGCCATAAAAACTATATTGCTTCATAATATGCCATAAAAGCGGCTTTTCCCCGATTTCAATCATCGGCTTCGGTCTCAAATGGCTCTCTTCACTGATACGGGTTCCCAATCCCCCTGCTAAAATGACTACTTTCACGTCTCTTCTTCCCTTTCCTCTCCCGCTTTTTCCTTCTTAATTGCGGAAAGAATACCAACTACAAAGATCGCCGCTACCAGAACTGCAATGACTATTCCCCATATCATAGAAGTTCGTTTTGATTTCTGTATCAGTTCGCTCTCCTCGACAGTACGCACCGTCTCCTCCTGCACTTCCTCAAATTCTTGCTCCAATTCTTCATCGCCTTCCGCCATATAGAGTTCTAACGCTTCGCTCTCCATATAACCGCTCACGCCGTCGTACTCCACCCGGCTCCAGGAATCCTGCGGCTCCCCGTATACAATAACCCCTGTCCCTTCCTCAATCTCTCTCAATGTTTCTGCACTGTCCTCCGGCGACTCCTTGATCTCCGTATCCTTCACGGTCTTCTGCAAAGTCATCACGCCTTCCGCCTCCGTCGCCTGTACCGGCATATGCAGTCCTAAAAGGAGCAACAGCCCCATCGCTGTCAGGCACACACTTCTTCCCATTTTTTTCATCATAATAATCTCCTCCTTAATCATAAAGCAGCGCAAAATGCCCATACACATCCTTCTGCGCGTACTTATCTTCCCACTCCTCCAAAAACGCATCGTCAAAAGCAAATATCAAAATATCCTCATCCGTGATATCCCCCTCATAGTCAGCCACCGCCTCCCTGTGCTCCATCACCTGAATATCCAGATCCCGGCCCATAAACTGGAGGATACCTACATACGGCGGGAAAACCTGATCCATATAGATAATCCGTCTTCCCTCCTCCTGCATCGTCTGCATTTTGTCTACCATACGGCTGTCCCGGAACGCTGCCTTCTTAAACGGCTCCAGATAAATAATATCCGCCCGCATAGCCAGGACAAGCTCGACAACCGCAAAGGCCGTCAAAAGATACTGTCGTTTCTTCCGACTCCTGCAAAACAGCGCCATCGCTGTGACCAGCACAGTCAAAAGTTCGCAGAACAGATACGCTGCCGCGTAAAAACTGTCCACCTGGAAATCTGCCTCATTGTACAGATAGCTGATCCCCACCAGAAAATAGCCCTGAAAATTATCAGCCCCGGTAACAATGATCTGCCGGACTACCAGAAAAGTCGTAAGCCCCTGCAGAAGGGCAAGCCCTCCTGTGGCGGTCCATACGAACCGGGCTCTCTCTTTCCAAAGAACGGCAAATCCCCAGACCATTACAAACGGAATCACCATCTCACTGTATCTTCCGTAGGTATAATCGCCGATCTCCCCGAGTGTCAGCAGATAGATCGTCCCTATAACAATCTGCGCCGCCACCGTCAGAAGCACAAACACGGCAAAAAACTGCTGTGGCTTCGCACTGACATGTTTTTTTATGTTTCGCAGCAATGCAAACGCCTGCCGCACCATACCGTAGATGCCCCAGTAAAACAGCCCCCAGGTCGCAAGCCCCAGATAGAGAACTTTCCCCGCCAGACTGATCAGCAGGTCATAAAACCCTTCCAGAGAAAGGACAGAACGTATTTTTTCCATCTGCCCGCTGTAATCGTTAGCAGCCACCAGTTCCTGATTGATACCGCCATATACATAAACAAATGCCTGCTGCTTCAGGAAATCCGCCGCCGCAAACAACGCCAGCGCCGCTCCCAATGCGGCAAGAACATGCCATCTTTTATCTCCCCGAAGAAAGATATGTATCGTCACCACAATCATCGCCGCCAGCAGAACTCCCACCGTCCGCATATGAACTGTATATAAATATATCAGAATCAACATCAGCAAAAGTAATGTTGAAAGTCTGTTGTTTTCCAAATAACGATATAACACACTTCCCGCCGCAATATACAGAGCCACCAGAAAGACCTCCGTCAGCGTCATCTGCGTATAAAAAAGGTTGCAGGGAAGCAAAACAGTCAATGCCGAAAACAGAACGATCGGCATCTTTTTATCCGGCATCATTCGTTTCATTGTGCCCGCCAAGGCAACCATCGCCAGAAAAAGAAACAAAAAATTAATACTTACCGCTATCCGATAAGCCGTGACTGCATCTTTACAGAATACAAAGATAGGAATAAGGATAAGACTATATCCATAAGAATAGTAAGGGGCAAGGGCGGTCACATCCGACCAGTCATATCCCGCAAGTCTCGCTGCATATGACCAATATGCGAATTCATCCGGAAAAATGGAAAATCCGTATGTGCTGCCAATGCCGAATGCCCAAAAAGCAAACAGAATAGCGATCGCGAACAGATACTCTTTATAGTGCAGGATCATACTCCCCTTTTGTCCTAGCTTCGCATTCATATAGATAACGTAAAAGTCCCTTTCAGCATACATGCTTATATCAAGGCGAAAAGCGCCTCAATATAAGCATGCCGTTTACTGTCATCTGTTCCAAGATTATCTTGCAACAATACCGTAGGTGCCAAGACCAGCCTTTACCTCGAAGGTAACGGTTGCCGGAGAAGCGTCCTTGTCCTCAAGGATCGTAACTACGCCGCCGGGCTGTACACATACGATGGAGTATGTCTTGGAAGTATCAGCGTTCTTAGGAAGCCCTACTACCATGCCTACGCTGCCCTTGGACAGGGTAACCAGTCTGCCGTTCTGCTTTGCAGCCAGATCTACGTTCAGAGTTGCTACCGTCGTGCCCTTCAATGCCTCTGCTGCCGCATTGACACAAGCTACTGCAAGGTTGCTCTTCTTGGGGTTGGTGTCAAATACCATGATGTAAGGTGTCTGACCTGCTGCCAAGCCAAGGTTTGCTCTAACGTCTGCTGCCGGTGTGATAACTGCTGCGCCCTGTACTGTCTTCACATCATAAGCGCCCGCAACGGTAGTTGTAACCGCCGAACCTGCAACTGTAATCTTAGCATTGGAAGATACTACCGGTACAGAAGGAGCTGCCGGTGCGGAATAGCCACCGCCATTGTTGTTCTCCTCTACTACTACCACTGTCTCTTCTTCGTCGTCAGATCCCGAAGACCCTGAAGACCCTGAAGACCCGCCTGATGCTGCTGCGGCTGTTAAGGTAGTCGCCATCATCAGCGTAGCTGCCAAGGTTGCCGCAAGTAACCGTTTGATTTTGTTACTTTTCATTGGATTCATCCTCCTTCATAAAATGTAATTACACTCAAATCATTTATAACACTTTTTCTCTCATAATGCAAGCTTTTGTGAAAGAATTTTCTGTTGCGCCGATTACCCCCCCCCCACTATTTCAGGGATTTTCACATAAATTTTTCCACAATAAATTGTATAAAAATCGGGTAATTTTATCGCAGTTGCGGTGTAATGGTAATGTCTGACAGCCGTCTTATGTATTCGTTTGTACAAACTATACAAGAAGCCTGGTGGAAATACATTGCAGCCTGACTACATATCACAAACATACAACATTTTGAAAACATAGGCATTTATATATTCGGTCCAGGCAAAAGCTTTTGTCTTACCTTGGGAATGTTGTCCTTTCCTCGTCAAAGTACGCATTTCCAATATCCAGTTTTGTTAGAACCGATGCGTCTAAGTATTCCCTTTCCTTTTAGCTTTTTCAATGAGCGGTCAAGCGTACCCTTTCCAATCTCAAGAGACGAAATCAATTCCTGCCTCTTTATATGCGGGTTTTGTTGAATTGCCGACAACACTTTTTTGTCGGTTTCGGACAGAGTTATCTCCCCATTTATCTCCCTGTCTGTGGTAACATAAGTACCCGGTCCCACAGTCGCGATCGCAACTTCTGTCAGTGGAATTATGAAGTACTTCTTCCCAAAGCAAACTTAAGGGGCTAAATCGGTATTTGCCGATAGCCCCTGACTTTATCATTTCCCTGTTTGCTCATTAACTACGCCACTGCTCCAGCACTACCCCATGCGCAATCCCCGGGATAGACTGCCCTTCATTGTAGCTGGTCTTACTCAGGAGAGCCCCGGTGGGCAAAAAGAGCACTCTCTTCCAGATGCCCTCCTCGATCTTCTTCAAAACATACGCCGACAGCACCACCGCGCTGCACCCGCAGCCCGAACCGCCCGCGTCCGTGTGCTGTTTCTCATTGTCGTAAATCTCGATGCCGCAGTCCATATGCTGTCTCGTGATATCAATCTGCTTCTCCGCAAGCAGGTCAAACAGGAGTTTTTGCCCCACTTCGCCGAGATCGCCGGTGATAATCCTGTCATAATCCTTCGGCTCCCTGCCGAAATCCGCCAGATTCTGCGCAATCGTATCCGCCGCCGCAGGCGCCATGCAGGCGCCCATATTCATGGAATCCTTCACACCGTAATCCACGATTTTGCCGATCGTCACACCCTCCATCACCGCCCGGGTCTGCTTCCCCGGCTGTGAGGAGACGAGGAAAGCGCCGCTTCCCGTCACGGTCCATGTTGCCGACTTGGGTCTCTGGTTGCCGTAGGAAAGCGGGAAGCGGAACTCCTTCTCCGCGCTGGCAAAATGGCTGGATGTGATACATGCCGCTTTCTCGGCAAACCCCGCAGAAACCATCATGCCGCCCATGGTCAGGGACAGCCCACAGGTGGAACACGCGCCGTAAAGCCCTATATGCGGAAGCTGATACCCCGCCAGCCCGAAACTGCTGGCAATGGACTGCCCCAACAGGTCTCCCGCAAACACCATCTGGATATCCTGCTTGGTAAGTCCCTCTTTCGAGATGGCAATCTCCAGCGCCTCCTTCTGCAGGCGGCTTTCCGCCTCCTCCCAGTTTTCCGCGCCAAAGCTGTCGTCATAGCCGACCTTGTCAAAAAGCTCCCCCATGGGACCCTCCGCTTCCTTGCTGCCCACAATGGAGGCGCTGCTTATGATGTATGGTTTCCTCTCAAACTGAATGCTCTGCTTTCCTAACATAACGGCATACGATCCTTTCTTACATGATTAAGGATAGTATGCCGCTTTTTCTAACAGAATATTCAAAAATGTAAATCCTTCGGAAGGTAAACAGCCAACACTGAATGGCGATATATCAACACTCCTTATACCAACCGTCTTTCCACAGATGCATTAGTTGACAAAGTAAGCAGGCTATCAATCAGTCCCGCAATTGACAGCGTTTCCTTTGCCTTTTTTCTATTGTAAAATATATAAAAGTATTTTTCCCCCTTACTCTTTTCTGCTTTTAATACATTTGTTACCTCTCTAAATCTGCATGGTTTCCTTAATTCCGGAAATATTATTTCCAAATTTTCAAACTCCTGTTTGCGGAAGCCGCTATTAAATTGATCCACGTAGAGAATTAAAAACTCAAAATCCAATTCTTCTTTATTCTGTTCTGCAAAACTTTCAAACACATTTATCCATTTAATATGTGTCTGATTCGCCCGCAATGTGCCCTCCAATCTTTTTCTCTCTTTATCATCTGCATTACTGATACTCTTCTCAATCTTTTTTGTTTCTTCCAGTACCGCATTTAATGCCTGCCTATTGATAATGAATGGAAGCCCCAAAGATGTCAGGCATTTTTTCAATTCAGAAAGTTCCTTTTCTATAAACTCCAGTTTTTTCTCTTCTCCCTGAAAAATCGCCTGAAATTCCGCTTCTGTTTTCCATAGTGGATGCTTTCGCTGTTTTCGGCAATAATACTCATCTACAAAACTATCATCCTGCAGATTTTTCATTAAATATCGAATATCCGAGTCTCCGATCAGCCTCACCCGCCCCAGCCGCTCCACTGTTATTCCCTCTTTTAAAAGGGATTCTATCGGTAGGTTTTCTGTTTGAAATACTTCCTCTATCAGCCGCCGCATAATATTTTCAAGCAGATAAGCTTCATATAAAACGATCGGGTGATTCTGTATCCACTTTCTTTCAGCGTCATGTGCATATACCACGTTCTCAATTACGCTAACTGCCGATTTGTCAAAACAAATATTATATTCTCCCTGTTCTTCTTCCACATATATACTTTTCAGCAAGCGCATATAGTCTATAGCCACTGTGTCGAACCCGGTCACATAAGAATCCCTGATCAAATAATCCATCTTGTCTACATCAATAACTTTAGAATTCAGCAGCTCAATCAGACAATTTTTGCAGCTCTTATCTATGTTCATACATTTTGTATATTTATATCCGGTAATACATCTGGCAAAGAAGGATTTCAAATCATCCGATATCATATTTCCAAACACCTGTAACGCCACAATGGCGCTCACCAGTTCGTGCGGTGCAGCTTTATATGCCTCATTTCGGATTTCTTCTTCCAAATCTGCATCCCCTGTCAGGTCAGCCATCATTTTGTGCAGCCGCGTCCTGTCTCCTTTGTACAGATAAAACTGCTCACCCGTATGAGAAAAAGGAGCATGTCCAACATCATGTAACAGACATGCCAACTCAAAGGTTTCTATGTATTGGTCAATCATTTCAGGGATCTCTAATGATCTTACAGTGATCGATTTGCGAAATGCCTCAGCAGCAATCCTGCCCAAATGATGTACGCCTATTGAATGCACAAAACGATTATGCAGCGCTGAAGAATACAGAGGTGAATAGCTGGTCTGTATAATATCACGCAGGCGTTGAAATTCCGCCAGATCCACCACCTGCGTGATTAAAGATTCTTCTATCTCTATATACCCATAAATCGGGTCTTTAAATCTTTTGTTTCCCACAATAATTAAACTCCTAACGCCCGTTTAGGTCTTTCCGAGCGAAATGCTGCAATGACCTTCATGGATAAAGATGTGCAAAAACGTTCCCAGAGCTGTAGCGAAGAAATACCATCCTTTAAACGTATACCCTTTGCTCCATCTTGCTCAAAGGCTTCAAACATATCCGTATAATCTTCAATCATCGCCATTTGGCTTTCTCGTGAAACCACTAAAGCCGCTTTCGTTTCCCCATCACTGCTGAGAGCTTCCACCACACAGGCGCCATACGCATCCAAATCCTTAAAAAGCACTTCTCTTTTTCCCTTTTTTTCCAACAGTTCAATCAGGGCATTTGCCACTAAATCTTCAATTTCAATATAAATATACATAATTCCCACCTTTTTCTTTTAGCAGAATACGCCTTCCTTGATATCCTCCTTCATATCAATCACCGCCGCCCGCGACGCATCGGCATAATTCTCCGCCCCGTATTTCGCGTAAGCCTCCTGCTGGTAAGCCGCAATGATGCCTCTGGAAGAATTGACAATGGCGCCGAGACCGTCCTCGTTGAAAAAGTGTTTCAAGTCCTTGCCCCTGCCGCCCTGCGCGCCGTAACCGGGCACAAGTATGTAGGACTTTGGCATGATCTGTCTCAGAACCTTCCCCATCTCGGGATAGGTCGCGCCAACCACCGCGCCGATATAGCTGTACGAGTCGCCCATGTGATCCGCAGCCCACTCGGCTACTTTCTCACCGACAATCTCATAGAGCGGTCTCGCCTTCGACGCGTCCGTGCTTCCCTCCGGCAGCACGAGGCGGTCCTGAAACTCGCCGCTGCTCGGGTTTGAAGTCTTTACGAGAATAAAGAGTCCCTTCTTCTCCTTCTTGCAGACTTCGATAAAGGGCTTCACGCCGTCAGAGCCAAGGTACGGATTGACCGTGGCAAAATCCTCGTCAAAACCACGGCACATGGTCTCCCCGACCTGCATCTGCCCCAGATGCCCCACCGCATAAGCCTCGGAGGTGGAACCGATATCGCCGCGCTTGATGTCGCCTATCACGACAAGCCCCTTCTCCTTACAGTATGACACCGTCTTCTGAAAGGCGTGCACACCCTCCACGCCGAACTGCTCATACATGGCGATCTGCGGCTTCACCGCCGGAACGAGATCGCACACCGCGTCCACGATACCCTTATTGAAAAGCCAGACCGCCTCCGCCGCGCCTTTCATGGTTTCCCCGTGCTCGGCAAAAGCCTGCTTTTTGATATGTTCCGGCACAAACTTCATGGTCGGGTCGAGTCCCACCACAATGGGCGCCTCCAGTTTTTTAATCTTCTCTGTCAGTGTGTTGATCAAAGCTTCTTGCCCTCCAAATCTTTCAGTACATACTGGTTCTCAATATACTTCTGGAAATCTTTCCTCTTCACCCACTCGTAGCTGCCGTAATCTTCCGACAGGACAATGTTTGCCTCCTCTTCCTCCGGGATGGAACAGATATAAGCGATACCCACGCAATGGGTCTCACCGAGAAGCTGGGACCATGTATACTCGACCTTCTCGATCTTACCGCTTATGGACAAAAGTTCCGAGATCGCATTCAGCATCGTCTCGTCAGGCGCCTCTCCGTGGGGCACCTCCGCATCGATAAACTCCCAGACAAAAGGGTCTGGAATACGGTCATCCACCCATCTCTTTAAGAGAAGATAGGTATCCCCTTTTTTGATAATACCTTTCACACGCACATAAGTACTCTTCATAATTTCCTCCATTCCGAAGCGTTCTTTGCTAAGGAACTCTTCTATATAATAATTAAATGTTATACGGTTATCTTGTCTGTAAGAACTCGTACTCCCGCTTAGCCGCATCGTCATCCGGGTAACTGCGCAGATAGCTGTTCATCAGCGCTGCCGCCGTCTTGTACTCACCCATATACTCATAAGTAATGATCTCATTAAATTTGAGGGTCTGCATCATATCGTTCCCCTCAATATTCATCGCTGTCTGAAATGCGTCGAGCGCGGTCTGGTATTCTCCGAGCTGCATACGGCACAGCCCAAGCTGGTTGTATATCTCCGCCTTCGTCTGGTCGTACTCCGTATAGCCCGCGTAAATGCTCGCCGCGTAATTGTAATCCCCAAGCGCCTCGTAGGTCCTGCCAAGATAGAGTGCCGCTCCGTAGTCCGTGGCGGTCTTAAGACGCTCCAGAAAACTCCTGGCGTTCTCATAGTCTCCCATATAATAGCAGATGCGTCCCATATCGTAATCAGAAATAGATTTCTCGTTTTCCTGCATGGCGTTTTGCAGATAAATCTGCCCCGCCTCTTTATAGCCGTACTCCTCCAGCACCATATAAATGCGGATCATACGGTCATAGTTTTTCGGGTCCTGAGCAACCGCCGTATCAAAATCCGCCTGCGCCGCCTCAAAATTGCCTTCCGCCAGTTTCACGCACCCTCTCAGATAGTAAGCGTTCGTCTCCTCCGGTCTGAGCCCGAGAATCGCGTCGTAAACGCGCACCGCGTCTTCCAGCCTTCCAATCTTATAATATGCTGTTGCCAGATAATAATTGATGTCAAAATCCAGATTCTCCACCCTGCCGCTTCCGAGCCGCAGAGCCGCCTCCAGATATGTGATTGCCGCGTCATACTCCGTCTTCCCGAGATATGCCAATCCCATCCCCCGGTAGAGCAGTCGTTTCTCCTCCCCGTTTTCCTCCGCAGTCTGAAACAGGGCAAGCGCCTTCTCATAGTCGAGCGCAGCTACAGCCTCCATGCCCTGCTTCGTGTAGCTGGGCGCAGCCTCCGCCCCGCAGCCCGCCAGAAAAGCGCACAGCAAAACCACCGCAAATCCCGCTATTCTCCTGCCTTTTCTCCTCTGTCTCTCCACAATCTATCTCCAAGTTTATCATACGCCTGCTTCATCTGTACTTGTTCTATTCTAACCGTTCTCTCTACTGCAAGTCAAGTTCTTTACACCACACAATGTGCGTAGCGAAACCTTTTCTAAACTGACACTGCATATTGCGCAATATGCCCACGTTTAAAGTAAGTTCCCGCACACCAGATCCTTCATAATCCCGAAAAACTCCCGCACCAGATTATTCGGCTGAAAATAAACATTCGACCTCGCGGAAATCCCACAGGCATCCTCAAACCCCGCATGTCTGGCGAGCATCACGCCCCGAAACACGTGAAAGTTATTGGTGACAATCCCCACATCCTTGTCCGTGCCGCCGATGAGCGCCGCGCTGAACGCGATATTCTCCGACGTGTCTGTGGATTTGTCCTCCATCAGGATTCTCTCGGGCGCAATCCCACGCTCCACCAGATAGGCATACATCCCCTCCGCCTCACTGCACGGCTCGTTTGCGCCCTGTCCGCCGGATACCACGCAGAGCGTATCCTCGTTTGCCATCAGATAGTCATAAGCCGCGTCCAGCCGGAACTTGAGCACCACGCTCGGACCTGCGGGCTTCATCTGCGCCCCCAGCACGATAATATAATCCAAATCCGGTCTGCCCCTGTCTCTGTAATGGGCGAAGACACAGCCCTCCACTATCACGAAGAGAACCACGCCAAAAGCGATCAGGCCAACAATCCCCCTGCGCAGCAGCAGCGGGAAACGCCCCCACAGCTCATAGCGCAGCATGGCTGCCAGACCCAGAAAGAAAAACCCGCCAAGCGCCCAGACCAGATAAAAATGGTTTCCTGACCCGATGCGGAACACCATAAAACAATATAGAAAACACAAAAACGCCGCCAAAATACACAGAACGGTCATCCTTTTTTTCCTCATACGATCATTTCCTCAAACACTTCCTCCGGCACGGGCTTGCAGTATCGGTAGCCCTGCGCCACGTAAGCGCCGATCTCCATCATCAGCTCAGTATCCCCTTCCGTCTCCACGCCCTCACAGACTACCTGCGCCTCCAGATCTCTTGCCAGATTCACGATATTTCTCATAATCTGCACCTGTCTTGTCCGGTTCTCGTTATTTAACAGGAAGGAGCGGTCCAGCTTGATGACCGACGCGGGTATCTGCTCGAACACGCCGAGCGACGAGTAGCCGGAGCCAAAGTCATCGATAGAAAGATGCACGCCCTTATCTTTTAAGATCGCCACATTCTCCTTCACCTTCTGCTGCTGCATCTCCTCCACCACAAGCGTCTCCGTAATCTCCACTTCGATCAGGTCCTTAGGCACCTGATACTTTTCCATCACGGACACAAACCGTTCCGGGAAGCCGTCCTTTACAAAATGTGACCTTGAAAAGTTGCAGGACACGGGAACTACCGCAAGCCCCTCATCCAACCGCCTGCGCAGCATCTTGCAGACGCTCTCCATCACAAAGAAATCGACCTCCGTAATCCTGCCCGTCTGCTCATAGTACGGCACGAAGAAACCGGGTGCGCGGATCGCCCCGTTTGCCGTGGGATCTTTGAAGCGCACCAGCGCCTCCGCTCCCACCACACGCTCGTCGCGGATGTCCACCTTCGCCTGATAGTATGCCACGAAATCCCTCTGAAAATCCGCCGCATCGAGCAGTTTCTCACGCTCGTGCTGCTCACGCTGCTTCTTTCGCAGCTCCTCATCGTAAATGCTGATCGCGTTGCTGTGGCTGTCCTTCAGGGGATCAACCGCCTGAATCGCATAGGACAGCGCCAGCTGGATATCCGTATCGCCCTTTTCAACCGCGCAGACACCCATTGCCAGCGTCATGCGAATCCCTTCCTTCTCATGGATGTGGTCTGATATTCTGTTCGCCATTGCCATCATACGCTTCGTCAGGGAAGACATGTCCTCATACTGCAGAAACAGTACGAAATGGCTGCCGTAGCTTCTGGCATAAAGCTCGTTTTCGCCGACTTCCCCAGCCATGATCTCGATGGTAAGCTCCAGAAGCCGCTGCCCCGCATTCCAGCCGTAGAGCGCGTTGTAACTCTTAAACTGACAGATATCCGTGTACACGATGGCATATTTTTTATCCGCATCTGTCCCCAGCTTTAAGGAAGCCCTGTATTTGAGATAATTGATATTCCAGATGTTGAAATCCGCATCCTTGTACATCAGTTTCTGAAGCCGTCTGCTGTTCTCCAGCATACGGTACAGTACAAAAATCGCAAGCGCAGCAGCAGCCAGAAGCACCAGAATAATGATTATGCTGTGGTCTCTGATAAAACCGTCCACGCTCATCCTGGAATAGAAGTTATCCTGCAGCATGTAGTCGTTGACCGATTTGTCTGTGACTTCCAGAAGCTCCTTATTCAGAATGCCGAGAAGAGGCGAATTTTCATCATTCCGAACCACCATGCGGATATCGTGCACATCGCTTAAGACCGTATGAATCTCAAGCTGCCCGAAACCGAACTGGGAGCCCAGAAGATACTCCGCCAGATATCCGTCGCACAGCGCCGCCTCCGCCTTGCCAGACTTCACCGCTTGCAGGCACTCTCTGGGATTCTCCAAAATTAAAAGCTCCGTCTGTCTCCCGGCGAAGGTGACGCCGCCTTCCTCTGTGAGATTCTCTCCCGTTACCGCCAGCGTCTGAAACTCTTCCGTCCTGCCTCCGCTCTTGGTGATCAGCACACGGGGCGCCTGGGCGTAAGCTTTCGTCAGCACGCATTCCGTCTGCTTCATATTTCCCTCAGATTCTCCACAGTAGCCGATGATATCTATACTTCCATCCATGAGCGCCTGCTTCGCCTCGTCCATGCCCTGCATTTTCACGTAAGAAAAAGTAAGCCCCGTGCTCACGGAAACCTCACCGAGCATCTGTGGCGCAAGCCCTTTGTAAACGCCTTCCTCATCTTCATAGGAAAAGGGATAATAACCGTCCAGATAACCGACTTTCAGCCCGTCATTTTTTCTGATGTAATCCAGTTCCTCCCCGGTGAGAAGAATCGTGTGGTCCAGACGGCTGTCGTAATATTTTACCATCAGCTCATTCTCAAGCTCCGGGCGGTTCATCTTCACATCCGCAATACCTTGGTTCAGCTCCCGCATCAGATCCTCATTGCCGGGATATGTAATGTAATAAAAAGGCATCGGCGCAAACCGACCGATTACCCGCTGACCTTCCCGGATCTCCGTGAGGGAGTGCACAAGCGCGTCGATCTCGCCTACCGAGAGTGCACCCTGCAGGACTGCCGTGCTCTCGTACTCCCGCACCCGTGGATTCTCGATACCGTGCCCTTTCAGATACTCCAGGAACTCCTGTTTCCTCACATACGTACCTACAACGCCATATGTAATGTCCTTCATGGCGTCAAAGTCCTCATATGCCAACGGGCTGTCCCCTTTCACGGCTATGGCGCCGAACGTATACCCGTTGGCGATATCCGCGTATTTGTAAACCTGTGCACGCTCGGCGGAATACTGCGCGCTGCCTACCAGATCCACTTCTTTGTCCGCCAGCATCTGTAAAGCTTCGTCCCAGCTCTCACAGGGAACATACTCTATATTCCAGTTTACATAATCGCAAAGATTGTCGAGATATTCTACATCCATTCCGAACATGCTGCCGTCCGGCAGTGTCTCGTGATAGCCTCCCATTGGGAAAAAGCTCACCCGCACCGTCCGCTTCCCGGCTCCCTGCACCTCATCCATATTTGTGGGAAATGCAAAAACCGCCCCCAGCATGACTACAACAAGCAGCAGGGCGGTCTCCCGCATCGTCCTATTCCGTTTCCTTTTCCTTCCATTACCCATAACCACACTACCTTCCCCCATGTCACAGCTCAACTGTGCCTGAAATCCGTGCGGAGAATGCCGCTTTTCAGGCATTCTCCTAGTGCTCCATTTACCAATTAACTATCCTTTTTTGCTTGCCAGCATTCCCTTCTACTGCGTTGTTTTCGGTCAACGATGCCACCGCATCGCCTCCCTCAAACGCCTTGTATAAGGAAATTCTGGACTTCGCAAAAAGTGTATGCAATTGGAAAATGGAGCACTAGAACTTCTTAGCGAGACAGCCTTTGCTGTCGAGCTTTAGAAGTTCTTTTCACTCTAGTGTAACACAGTTATTTCTGACGCACTACCTCTTTTTCTACAAATATCTGTCCAGAAAATCCCCGATCCGCCCATAGTAAACGTCGGGAGCCTTGTCCTGAGCCTGCGCGTGCCCCGCGCCCTCCACAATGAAAAGCTCCTTCTCACATGCCGCAGCCTCAAACAGCTCGTAGGACATATTCACATCTATCATCCGATCCTCATCGCCATGAATAAAGAGCGTGGGAATGCCGCTTGCCCTAACCGCCCGGAGCGGGGAAGCGTCCTTCAGGTTATATCCGCCCCGAAGCCTTAACATCACGCACGCCGAATCCACGAAGGGCGCGGCGGGCAGATGGAACCACTCCGTAATTTTATCTCCGAACATCTCATAGCCTGACGTGTAGGCGCTGTCGGAAACCACCGCCTTAATGTGTTCGGACGCCTCCGGCGAACCCGCCATCAAAAGCGCCGTTGCCGCGCCCATGGACTGCCCGTGGAGAACAATCTTCGCCTCCGGCGACTGCTCCAGAATATGCGCGATCCAGAGTTCGCAGTCAAAATGGTCCGTCCAGCCCATGCCGATAAAATCCCCCTCACTCTCCCCCTGGCATCGGAGGTCGGGCACAAGCACGGAATAGCCCTGCTGATGATACCAGCATGCAAACTGGTACATTTCCTCCTTCCATCCCGTGTAGCCGTGCAGGAGAAGCGCCCATTTATCTCCTGTCCCCGCCGGGAACTCCGCCGCCGTGAGGAGATAACCGTCCGTTGTCCGCACCTGTATCTTCCTGCGTTCCACCGTTTCCAGCCATTCCCCCGTCTCCGTGAGAAGCTGCGACCGGTTCTCCTGAATATCCGCCGTCTGCACCTGTTCGCTGTAACATTTTCTGGTGATGTCCTCAAAGGCGTTCAGCTTATCCATAAAGGAAGGCACAAGACACGCGCTGACGAGAAAATAGATAAATACGGTATAGGCCGCGAAAAGCGCCGCAGCGACTGCCGCAGCGATCCGTATTTTCCTTTTTCCGCGCATCCTGCCATCCCTCCCTTCAATAGAAATCTATCGGTATCATACTGTAAGCAATGTCCGCACTTTCCTGCACGCAGACCGCCGTACAGTACCCCTTAATCTCACGGTATTCCCTCATATGGTAATATTTTGCGTCCACGCTGTGCCGCACCCTGGCACGTCCCGATTCCTCGTCCATATGGATCACAAAATCCTGCAGGGATAAAGACATTCCCCTGCCGATCGCTTTCACAAAACTCTCCTTCATCGTCCAGAGGCGGAACATCCGCTGTGTCTGCTCCTCCTCCCCCGCCTCGTACAGCCACAAGAGCTCTTCCTTTGCGAAAAAGCGGTTCGCCACCTTGAGCCGCCCGTCCCTTTCGCGCTCGATATCGTTTCCAACCGGCTTATCCCCGATCGTACATATGGCGTAGTCGCCGGAATGGGAGAGTGAAAAACAGATCTCGGGATGATACTTCAGTGCGGGTTTCCCCCACTCGCCGATCTCATATTCCACACTTCTTTCCTGCAGCCCGAACGCCGCCAGCGCATGATCCAGAAGGAGCCCTGCCGCAAGACTTCTGTTCTTATCCTTCTCATGCCGCAGAATTGCAATTTTCTGCTGCCTGTAGGGGGAAAGCAGTTTTACTTTTTCCCGGAACAGGGTCTCGTTGTCGAGGCATCTCACATCCGCGTAATATGTGTAAGTCATAGCAGCTCCATTTCCCAGTCCACATATTTTTTCTTAACTGTTTTCCCTCTCCATTTTCCGATAGCAGCGGTCGCAGACCGGGTAGGCTGCATTCCATGCAAGAGGTCTGCCGCAGATACGGCATCTCCGCTCAAACTGCCCCTTGTCATCCTTTAACAGTTCACCAATCTCGTGCTGCGCCCACTCCCTGTTTGCCGCAACCTCCTCCTTATCCACCACCCATTCCATTCTGGCGGCAAACTGGGTATAGAGGTCAAGCTGCTTATAATAGGATTCCAGTCCCTCCAACGAAAAATCCTTTGGCAGCATCGGACAGTCCTGCTGTTTCTCCGGGTTCTCACAGTAGCGGAGCCACAGTCTGAGCACCTCCCTGTCCTTGACGTCAAAGGGACAGGTAATCAGTGAAAGCACCAGTTTCCTGTCGTCCATATAAGTGATTCTTTTTCTATAATCCCTCAGATATCTATATTTATCCACACTCTCCTTCATGGAAATTTTATCATACATGGGCGGATTGCCCGTCTTTTCCCATGCCTCTATGATTTCATCCAGTTCGATGTCAATATCGAGAAGGATCTCCGGGAAGCCGACCCGCGCCCGCCGCAACGGATAAAGCGGTTCCGCCAGTTTTTTCCCGACATATTCCGGTTCCATCGCCGACTGTACATATCCTGTGTCGTAAAAACCGTACCGCCCGGCACGACCCGCAATCTGTCTGATTTCCTCGGCTAAGAGCCTGCGCTTCCCGACACCGTCAAACTTGGTCGTATTCATAAAAACGACCCGGCGGATCGGCAGGTTGATTCCCATACCGATGGCATCCGTCGCCACCACCACCTGATTGACCCCTTCGGTAAACAGCCGCACCTGCTCCTGCCTTGTCTGTGGCGGAAGGTTTCCGTAGATCACGCTGGCGCGGATGCCCCGCCCTTCCAGTGACGCCGCGATTGCCAGCACATTTTTTTTGGAAAAGGCAATCAGCGCGTCGCCCGGCTCCACATCCTTCGACATGTCAAAACGTTCGGGAATGAACGTGAGCTTCGTGTTCCGCTCGTGGCGGACTATTTCGTACTCGTCGCCGCATCGTACAAGCATCCCGGTCAACAGTTTTTCCGCCGTGCCGGAACAGCACACATGCACCTCCTCCGCGCGGATGCCCAGAATCGCCCTTGTCCAGTAGCTGCCCCTGTTTTCATCCGCCATCATCTGCGCTTCATCTATGACGGCAATGTCATACGTTTCCCTGATATCCAGAATCTCCACCGTGGAAGCCTGCACGAAACTGCCATGCGTGCGTATAGCCTCCTCCCCGGTAATCATGTCGCAGGGGATTCCGTCCGTCATCATGCGGTCGTAAACTTCCAGCGCCAGCAGACGCAAAGGTCCCAGATAAATACCGTGGTAAGCCTGTTTGAGCCGCTGCAGCGCCTCGTAAGTCTTGCCGCTGTTGGTGGGACCGATGTGCAGGATAAAGCGGCGCTTCATGGCACGCGCTTCCGGGTACTGTTTCTCCGGCTCCGCCTCCATCAGCTCCTCAATCCGCTGCCCCACCAGATATTGCATGTATTCGTCTTTATAAATTTCATAAAGGGACTTGGCGCGGAGAAGCTGTGCCGTTTTCTCCATCCCGGCGATATCCTCGGGAACCGCACCACCCGCCATTCTTTTTAGGAAATTGATGTCCAGTCTTGCCAGAAGCCGCACCACCCGGCGGTATTTTTTCATCCATCTGGTATCCTTAAGCACCACCGTATAGCCTACCTGCGCCACCTTCCTGTGCAGGTCCTTCATATCCGCCAGCACCTGATGGTTCTCCTGCTTTCTCTTGCGCAGGATACGCCGCTCCAGCTGCCCTAACTGCTTCTCCGTGCTTCTGGTAAATCTGCGGTTCTCCTCCGGGGCAAATGAAAAAAAAGCCTTCTCGTAGACTGTCCATATCTTTTTCGGAATACCGTCCGGCTCTCCCGTCTGCTGCCCCTTCTTTTCCGCCGTTTTCTCTTCCTGTACCTTACTCTTACGTTCTGTTTCCATGTTTCCTCTGTACCTGTTGATATATAGTTTACACATTGACGGAGAATGGCGCATTTCAAGCATTCTCCTATGTAGATATAGTAATTCCAAGTCAGCTTTGCTGACTTTGCGATGCCGCCTCTGCTGATGAGCTTTAGAATTACTTCTCACATTATGATACCACAGATTCCCATCGTTAGGCAAACCCTTCCACCTGTTAATATCTTCCCCTTTTCTCAACCCTTATATGTCCTCACGGTCGAACTGATACTCCCCTTTTTCGCCTTTTCGGTTTCTTGATTTTATACCGCGATTGTTTTACAATATAAGAATAAGAAGAAATTTTTGCTCAATTTTCAAAAAAGGGGAGTATTCCGAATGAAAAATGTGATTCTCGTGGTGGATGACGACAAAACCAACCTGTCTCTGGCACAGCGGATTCTCGGACCGCAGTACCGCATAGCCGCGTCCAATTCCGGAACAGCGGCTCTCAAGTATCTGGAAACCCACCGCCCCGACCTGATCCTTCTGGATATTAACATGCCGGAAATGGACGGTTTCGAGGTGATGGAAAGGATTCACTCCAACGTACATACCGAGTCGATTCCCGTTATTTTTCTGACGGCGGACGCTCTTGCGGAAACGGAAATCAAATGTTTTCAGATGGGCGCCATGGACTTTGTGACGAAACCTTTTGTGCCGGATATCCTCCTGAGCCGTGTCAGCAAGACAATTGAGCTTGACCAGTACCGCCACAATCTGGAAAATATGGTAAACGACCAGGCGCAGAAAATCATGGAGGGTTCCATGCGCCTCGGACGGATTCAGGAGTCTGTCATTATCGGTATGGCAAATCTGATCGAAAGCCGGGACGGCAGCACCGGGAAGCACGTGAAAAATACGCAGACCTATGTCGGAATGATCGCCACCGAACTGCTTTCGAGAGGGCTTTTTACCGAGGAGCTCACCCCCGAATATATCGAAGATCTCTGCAAGGCGGCGCCCCTGCACGACGTTGGCAAGATCAAAATCCCGGACGCCATCCTGCAAAAGCCCGGCAGGCTGACCCCGGAAGAGTTTGAGACCATGAAGCAGCACACCACCCACAGCCGCCAGATTATCCACACCATTATCGGCGACATTGAGGATGAGCACTATGTAGGGCTGGTGGAGGACATTGCCCTCTACCATCACGAGAGGTGGGACGGCACAGGATATCCGACAGGGCTTACCGAAACCAACATCCCTCTCTCGGCTCGGATTATGGCAGTTGCGGACGTGTTCGACGCGCTCTACGAGGAGCGGTGCTACAAACCGCCCGTCAGACCCATTGAGCGGATTATCCAGATCATGTCCGAGGGACGCGGCACTCAGTTTGACCCTGTGATTCTGGACGTATTTATAGATATGCTGCCGCAGTTGAAGGAACTGCTTCATATCACGGACAGTGCCACATGACGAGCGTGTCGCCCATATGACAGCAACATCATATGTTAACATTTCATCACATGATTTTTTGAGGAGCGTTGACCGAGTTGGATAATACACAGTTAAAAACGGAACGAACCGAGAGAAGGCTGGAGCGTATCGTGCTCATTGTCCTGAGTCTCTACACGGCGGCGTCATTTGCCACCGGGCTGCTCTCCGGCTGGAGCATCTACATCAGGGAACTGCTTTTTGTTCCAACGGTTTCCGGCTGGTTTATCTATTTCCGGGAATACTGGGATCACCCCCGCCGGGCAGTTTTCATCTGTATCTCGTGCTGGACGGAGTTCATCCTCTACGCCCTGTTTACGGACAGTTTCTCTGCCATGCTTGTCACCATGGCGGGCGTTATCGTCCTGCTCAGCATCTTCAATACCCAGCAGATTCTCTATCCCGGACTTGTCGTCCCCTTTTTCCTCTTTTTGTACCACGGCTTTATCGCGAGGACCATCGCCATTACCGGTCCACGCAGCGCACTCAGACTGGGCATCCAGTTTCTCTCAGTCTACATGGTTACCGTGGTCATCTGGATTATCCAGAAAAACAGGCAGGCGGCAAGCGAACTTCTGATCGAAAATATCCGGGAACTGGAAATCGCGAAGCGCAGCAAAGACGACTTTCTGGTCAATGTATCTCACGAAATCCGCACGCCCATCAACGCGGTCTGCGGCATGAGCGAAGCTATTTTACAGGAGGATCTGCCCGCAGATGTGCGCCGGGATGTGATTGATATCCAGACCGCCGGAAGAAACCTCCTCGCCACAGTCAGCAATATTCTCGACTTCTCTGAACTGGAGACAGGCAAGCTTACCCTTGCGGAGGAAAGCTACAACATCACCTCCACCATCACAGACATCATCAACATGGCTATGACCATGGAAAACGGCAGGCATCTGGAGCTGATCGTTGACTGCGACGCAGATCTGCCGAGTAACCTTCTGGGCGACGAACAGAAAATCCGGCGCATTGTTGTGAATCTGCTCGGAAACGCCATCAAATTCACGAAGGAAGGCGGCGTGATTCTGCGCATCGCAAGCCGGAAAGAGGAATATGGCGTCAATCTGCATGTCAGTGTCCGTGACTCCGGCATCGGCATCGAGCGCACCGATATGGAGAAAATTTTCACAAGCTTCAGTCAGGTCAACTCCAAAAGAAACCGGGAAGCGGACGGCGTGGGGCTGGGGCTCGCCATCACACAGGCGCTGGTTTCCAGCATGGGCGGCTTTATGACATTGGAAAGTGAACCCGGCAGCGGCAGTGAATTCCAGTTCACCATTCCCCAGAAAGTTCTGGACGAGGCGCCCATCGTTTCCATTAGGGACAAGAACAATCTTTTCGCGGCATGCTACATCAATCTGGATAAATACAATTATACGGTCGTTCGGGAAGGCTATGAAAACTGCATCCAGCACATTGCCAGCCAGTTCGGTTTTCCATTCCGCATCTGTCGGAACCTTCCCGAGCTGAAACGCCGGATGGAGCGCGAAACTTACACCCACATCTTTATCGGCTGGGAAGAATATGCTGAGGACCGCGTCTTCTTCGATAAACTCTGCACGGAAAGAAACGTGATTCTTCTTCTGGACTACGATCAGGAGCTTTCGGTGCCGGGAAATATGCTGCGTATTTATAAGCCATTCACAGTGCTTTCCATCGCCGCTGTCTTTAACGGTCAAAAAGTCCTCTACGGCGAGGATCAGCGCACTAGTTTACATAACAAATTCATTGCGCCACAGGCAAATATTCTTATTGTGGATGACAATGCCATGAATCTGAAAGTGATGGCGAGACTTCTCCTGCCCTATCAGCTCAAAGTCACCCTTGCCATCAGCGGACAGGAGGCACTGGAAAAGCTGAATACGCCAAATTATGACTGCGTCTTTCTCGACCATATGATGCCGGAGATGGACGGCGTCGAGACACTGCACAAAATCCGCCAGAAACCGGGCGCATATTACCAGTCCCTTCCCATCATTGCCTTTACGGCGAACGCCATCGGCGGCGCGCGGGAAATGTTTGTGTCGGAAGGCTTCAGCGACTTTATCGCCAAGCCCATCGAACTGAGCGTGCTTGAGCGTATCCTGCGCCGCTATATCCCGGCACAGATGCAGATTCCCGTCGAGGAAGGTGAAACCGTCCAAACGGAGCGGACATCGGAGAATGCCGCCGTGACTTCGGCGACAGATCCTATTGGACAGCAGACTGCAGGCGAAGCGGCGGCATACGGCCCAGACATCCAGAGTGTGACCAGTGACGCCTCCAGAGGGCGGCTCCACCTGAACAGAGCCGGGGTGAATATCGAACAGGCTCTTGCCTACTGCGGGGATGAGGAGGGTTTCCGCGAAATCATCGCCATCTTCCATGCGGAGGGTGAGAAACGCCGGAATCATCTTTCTCACTACTTTGAAGAACAGGACTGGAAAAACTATGTGATCTGTGTCCATGCCCTGAAGGGCAACGCCAAGAGCATCGGTGCGGGCACACTGTCAGAATTGGCGAGAGAGCTGGAAATGGCAGGCAAGGAAAACCGAATCGAATACATTCTGGAACACCATGAGGCGATGATGGAAAACCACGACCGTCTTTTGGAGGCGCTGGACAAAAACGCTTTTGTCTATCCGTCTGCGAAATATTCTGATGCGGGGATGCCTGAATCATCGGACACTTCTGTCACGACGCCGGATTCTTCCGTGGACGAAACGGGGACCGGTACTCCCGCCGACGCAAAAGATAAAGATTCCCTGCAGAATCTGCTTGCGCAGATTGGGGAAAAACTGTCCTCCTTTGAGAACGAGGGTCTTTCAGAGCTTCTGGACCGGCTTGCACAATGCAGCCATGAAGGCGCCTCCCTCGCCGGGCTTGCAGACAGGCTGCGGGATCTGACACAGGATTTCGATTTTCTCGGCGCCGCCGAGGTTCTGGAAAGGATGGGAAAGTGACGTATGAAGAAGAAAATGCAGCGGTTTATAAGAAATCTTTTCCCGGGGCAGCTTGATTTTAAGGAGCGGATCAACCGTATGATCATGCTCCTGGTGTTCGCCTCCTCCGTGATCGGCATCATCCTTGTCCTTCCGGGCGCTGATCTGAAAGTTTTGTATTCTCTTGTGCCCATATGCGTGCTCTCCAACATTGCCATCCGAGTGACCCTCTCACAGGGCGACAGCAAAAAAGCTTCCTGGCTTCTTGTCATCGGCACCAATGTGGTCTTCTTTCCCATGCTCTTTATCAACAGCGGCGGCACAGAGAGCGGCATGCCCGTCTGGTTTGTGCTTGGGCTTGTCTATATTTTCCTTTTGTTTGAGGGTCGGGATTTCTGGATCGCCATGACACTCTCCCTCGTCTCCTTTCTGGGCACTTATCTGCTGTGCTACTACCGCCCGTATCTGGTGCCGGAATCTACCCGGTTCTACAGCTTTTCGGACTCCTTTTTCGCGCTTGTCTGCGTCAGCCTGTTTATCGGTATTCTTTTAAAAATACAGAGCCGGACCTACGAGCAGGAAAAGAAGTCCGCGGAAGCGCAGAAAAAAGAAGTGGAGCAGATCGCCCGCTCGAAGGACACGTTCTTCGCCAACATGAGCCATGAGATCCGCACGCCCATCAATACGATCATCGGCTTAAACGAAATGATCCTCAGGGAGGACATCTCCGACGAAATTGCGGAGAATGCCATCAACATCCAGAATGCCAGCAAAATGCTTCTCACCACGATAAACGACATCCTCGATCTCTCCAAGCTGGAATCCGGCAAAATGGATATCGTGCCAACCCAGTACGAGATCAGTTCCATGTTCAGCGATCTGGTCAATCTGATCTGGATCCGCGCGCACCAGAAAAATCTGGAATTCAAAGTTGACATTGACCCGGAAATTCCATCCATGCTTTACGGGGATGAAATACGGATCAAGCAGGTGGTCACCAATATGTTGACCAATGCAGTCAAATACACGTCGTCCGGCTCCGTTACCCTTTCCGCAAAAGGGGAGCGTGTCGCCGCAGACCAGATTCTCCTTCGCATCTCCGTACAGGACACCGGCATGGGCATCCGCAAGGAAAGCCTGGACGACCTCTTCAGTTCCTTCAAGCGTGTGGACGAGTCGGACAACCGCAACATAGAAGGGACCGGGCTCGGCCTTAACATATCCAAGCAGCTTATTGAAATGATGGGCGGCAAAATCAGCGTAGACAGCGTCTACCACCAGGGTTCCACCTTCACCGTGGAAGTGAAGCAGCGCATTGTCAACGTGCGCCCCATCGGCGTCATCAACTTCGCCACCCAGAAACAGTTAAACCACCGCGCCGCCTACCGCCAGAGCTTTATCGCGCCGGACGCCCGCATTCTGGTCGTGGACGACAATTCCATGAACCTGATGGTGGTTGTAAAGCTCCTGCGGGATACCAAAGTAAAAGTAGATATGGCGGAGAGCGGCAGGGAAGCCCTGCAGAAAACGGCAGAGAATACATACCACGTCATTCTCATGGATCATATGATGCCCGAAATGGACGGCGCAGCCACCCTGCGCGCCGTGCGCAGCCAGACGAAAGGCTTCTGCCAGAAAACGCCTGTGATCGCCCTGACCGCCAACGTCATGTCAGACGCGGAGCAGGTCTATCGGAACATGGGGTTCGACGGCTATCTGGCAAAACCCATCAGCGCGCCGCTTCTGGAGGCGGGGCTGCTCAAATATCTGCCGCCCACACTGATCGAATATATGGCGCAGGATGACGACGACGAGACCGACGATATGGAGGAGTTGAACCAGATAAGCAGCGCGCGCAAACGCAAAATCGCGATCACGGCGGACTGTATCTGCGATCTTCCGAAAGATCTTCTGGAGCATTTCCACATCCGCCTTATGTACTGCTATGTACACACTAGGGAAGGACGTTTCTGTGATCTCTTCGAGCTTTCCTCCGACAGCCTGCTTACCTACCTGCAGAAGGACGGAAACCACTCACATTCTTCCACTGCCGACCCGTCCGAGTATGAGTATTTCTTTGCTGAGACATTGAAGGAGGCGGAGCACGTGATCCATATCACAGCCACCGCAGACTTAAGCGGCGCGTATCCGAACGCCACGCAGGCGGCAAAAACCTTCGACAACGTCACCGTGATCGACTCCGCCCACATCAGCAGCGGACACGGACTCATGGTGCTCTGTGCCGCCAGACTTGCCGAGGAGGGGTACGGCGTAGACGAAATCTGTGAGGCGCTCGATGAATACCGCGAACGGGTTTTCTCCAATTTCCTTGTGCCAAGCACCGCCACCCTCTACCGCAACGGCAAGGTAAGCGGCGCGGTTCACAGGCTTTGCACCGTGCTGAACCTCCATCCGGTTCTGTCCATGTCCAGAAACAAGCTGAAACTCTGGTGTATCGAGTCCGGCAATATGCACCGGGCGGTCAGACAGTATGTCAAAAAACTGTTTGAACATAGCAGACAGATTGACACCAGCGTCCTCTTTGTCACGTATGCAGGCTGCAGCGTAAAACAGATCGATGAAATTGTAGGGATTGTGGAAAAATATATCCACTTTGACCAGGTGATTCTGCAGAAGGCGTCCGCCACCGTGTCAAGCAACTGCGGCGTGGGGACGTTCGGGCTGATGTTTGTGAGGAGGGAAAAGCAGGGGGCGTGAGTGCTCCCTGCTACCTGGCTGTCTGTGTAATACCGTTCCATTCAACCCTTTCTCAGAACGGGTTATACCGCGTTATTTCCAGTACTGTTCCGTTTTCTCCTTCGCCTCAGTCTGTGAAAGGGCATATTTCTCCGCCAGTTTATTCATAACAAACATTCTCGTCTGCCCGGCTTCCTGCAATACTTCAACCGCACAGCGAATCCCTTCTTCTCTTCCTTCTTCTCTTCCCTCCCATCTGAGTGTCCTCTCATACTTTTCCACATCAAATTCTTCCAATATCGAACCCAGAACCCGCGACCGATTTCTTCTCAAAACATCCTCCAATATCCCGTTTTCGATGCAGTAATCTACTGCCTCGGAAAACGCTTCCTTTTTGTTGGCGCTCCCCACTGTAAACTCCCTAAGTACATTCACAAATATGGAGTATTCTCCCAATTTTCTGCATTTTTCCAGTAGTTCCCGATTATGTCCATAATTGATATTATACATATGGACAGTCAGCTCTACGTCAGATTCCTGCCGTTTATCCGTAAACGCATCTGACAGCCTGAGAATCTGTCTCTCCGGCACCCCTTTTTGCCCGTTATAAAACACCACGCATTTTGGTGCAGGCAATTCAATCAGCCCTGTTCCATAGAAACTCACCCGCGCCTTTTCAATCATCGTCTGATACTCCTGCGCCAGATAAATCAAGAACCGCACCGGGAGGTTCGGGCTGTAGGTACTCTGGTGCTCGTACATATTCAAGGTGCCCGCAAGCACAAAGGCCAGATCATTTTTCATCACCACATAAACCGCGCTCTCGATTGTCACAATCTCAAGCTGTGAAGCGTCCTGATAATCCGTCCCGTTTAACGCGTTATACAACTGCAAAAGCGCTTCACGGTCTTCCTCAAATAAAAACCGAAACAGCCTGTCCTTTACATATCGCTGTCCTCTTTCCCTTCGCCCGAACCTCCAAAATTTCCGCTGTTTTCCTGCATATCCTCTTGTCATGTTTTCTCCTTTCTGTACTCTGGCAGAAAAGAGAGCATGTCGTCCACAGATGCACGTTTCAGTTTCCGCCGTATTTTTAGTTGTCATTGTAAAAGAAAAATCCGACAGAAACTGTCCTGAACGTGCGAACCGCACATCTGTTAGAATTTCTCTGATGTTCTTATATTACATGGTTTATAGTCTCATGTCAATATTGTTTTTGAACGAAATACCGTTTTTGTCGGGATTCCTGCCCGATCTGTCTTAGGCAAGTCTCCAGCGCACTCTCCCCCTCGGGGCTCACGATATCCGGGTTTGTCCCGCATGCCTCGCTCCCGGTTCCGTCCGCAGTCACCCCGTACATCGGGCTGTACTGTACCACCAGACCGCTGTTTGGTAAAATCAGGTAAATCGGATCTGTACCGATCCCATCCCCGCTAGTCGTCCGGCCGACCAGTGTTGCAAAGCCGCTCGCCTTGGAAAACATTGCCGCATACTCGGAGGAAGAATAATTGTTTTCACTCACCAGCAGCCATATCTTCCCGTCAAATCCGGGTACCGTCAGCGTCTCCTTTGTCAGCGGCGCAACTACAAGTTCGTCAAAATATGCCATACTGCCGCCTAAATTATTGGTGATATCAATGATCAGATTGTCATACGTCCTGACTTTGTCATAAAAAGGCAGCAGTATTTCGCAGTCGGTCTCCATCTGCCCGTGATCAAAGGCATCGATGAAAACATATGCCGTTTTTCCCGGCTCCAGAATCTTTGTCTCCACATTGGCAGGCATCGCCTCCACCGCTGCGGTTTCCCTGTCTGTCCTGCGCGCCTTCTTTGTCCTGCCCCTTCTGCACCGCCTGCTCTTCCTGCATACTTTGTGCGTCCGTCTCCTCCCCGCCGGTCGGAAAAGAAACCGTCACCGTAAACAGATCCGCATCCGTCTCCACCGTAAGGCTTCCGCCGCACGCCTCCGTAAAACTCTTCGCGATGGAAAGCCCAAGCCCGCTGCCGCCGTCGGTACGGCTTGCGTCACCGCGCACAAACCGCTCGGTAAAGTCCTTGCCGTCCGAAAGCTCCACGCCGGAAGTATTCTTGATGCGCGCAACCGCCCGCCCGTCCTCCTCTGTCAGCGAAAGATATACACGCGAACCTTCCAGAGAATAGCGCAGTGCGTTCTGCAAAAGATTCTGGAACACCCGATAAAGTCTCTGCCCGTCCGCCGTCACAGATACCGGCTGCTCGGGAATCGACGTCCGTATCACAAGCGCACTTTGACTAATCTGGTCATTCATATCCGCCAGCGTCTGCCGCAGGAGCTTTCCCATATCCAGCATCTCCATCTGCATCGGCAGCTGACCCGAGGTGGCCTTGCTGATCTCAAACACATCCTGCACGATGCCGCGAAGCCGCTCCGCCTTTTCCCCAAGGATCTGGATATACTCTTTCACATGCTGAGGCAGCTCTTTCTCCTGCCGCAGCAGCTCCGCATAGCTGATGATGGAGGTGAGAGGCGTCTTGATGTCGTGGGACACGTTGGTCACCAGTTCCACCTTCATCCGCTCGCTCTTCACCTGCTCTGCAAGCGCCGTCTCCATGCCCTTCTGTATCTGGTTTAAGCTGTCCGCCGCCTCCTGCAGATCAGTGTCCCCAGACAAAACCAGTTCGCCTTCCAGACTGCCTTCCCGCACCGCCAGAATTCGGTCTGTGAGCAAACCGATATCTACCGCCAGACGACGGTTTTTCTTTAAACCCGCGACAGTAATCGCGGTAAAGACAAACAGTGCGCCAAATATGACCTCTGCCATCAGCATGTAAGCATATCTCATATGAAAGGGATAACCCATATCTTCCGCCACGGCTTCATATAGATCCGTTTCATACGCATAATTGTAACCGTATCCGCCCGAGATCCAATTGACCAGTTCCCCCTGAATCATCCAGAGCGCACAGACCGCCCCCGCAAACAGAAGCAGGAGACTGATTTCCGCAATCAGTGTGTTTCGCTGTCTCCTCACCAGTCTTTTCTGAATCGGATATTTAAAATCTTTCACTTTGAGCAGATCAAAAATCGGTTTCTTCTGCCGTTTTCCATTCATCCGCCAGTCCAGAACAACCAGATAGATGAGCCAGAACCAGAGCGCCAGATAGCCCCCTGCACTCGTCAGCCTTGCCATCTCGTAGATATAATCGCCGCTCCAGTTATAATACCCCAGCCCGTTTCTGATCCACCAGACGAGCTGTCCGAGCACTCCCCCGCCCATTCCCGTAAATAAAATCACCAGAATAAGCAGGAAGGACAATTTGATTTCCAGACAGATTTTTTGGAGCCGGTCCGCAATCCATTCCACCGCCCGCCTTCTGCCCTTTCGCATCAGAAGACCGACCGCCAGCAGGAGCACGCCGGTTGACATAAAAATACAGATCCGCTCCGCAGCGCTGGCAAGATATAAGGTATTCTGCCGGATGCGGCAGAGCCTGCCGCCATACTGTGTGACGCCGCTTCGTCCATCCTCACTCACAATATAAAGCTGCGGAAACTTTGCCGCCGCCAAAAAGACCACCGCGTCTTTTGCCGACTCTCCTATCGTAAAATTCGCATACCCGGGCACCCGCCAGCGGTTTCTGTCGCTGTAGATCCCGTCGCCGTATACATCCACCTCGTAGCCGTCCTTCACGATCTGTACCTTGCCGTCGCCGGTCCTGTTATACCAGAGCGTGAAGTTGTACGCCGCCGCGTCGAGAGACTTGGAAAAGTCCTCGTCCGTCCATTCCTGCCCCGCTTTGTCCTCAAAGCCGTCGATGTTGGAATAGAGGAGCTTATTCTGGTAGATTACCGCATAACGGAGGTTTTTGTTCTGCGCCATGTCCGCCATGTAGGCGTCCCTGCTCTCCTGATCCCCGTAATCATAACCATAATAGTCGTAATAATTCCCTCCATAACCGTAGAAATCATCGTAATCGGCTACACTGTCCAGCCCGATTTCCTCGTAATGCGCCTGCTGTTCCGCCAGATATGCCTGATAATCGTCCCAGTTCCCGCCAAAAGCCTCCGGCCCTTCCAGATTATTCAGAAAATCTGCTGCAGCCCCATAATCCGCAGTCTCCTCCGCGACAGCCTCTTCCTGTTCCACAAGCGGCTCATTCTGAAATTCCTCGACCCACCTGTCATAAGATTCATCCATGAACTTATACACCGCGCCCGTGGAGTCCGTAACGTATCCCGAATCATCCTTTCCCGCGGTTGCCACACCTATAAGCTCCGACAGCTTTCCGCTGATCAGATCCCGGAAATCCCCGCTCTCCTGATAATCCGACTGTCCCTCAAGGATATCCGTGCCAAAAGCTGACACCATGCCTGCAGCAGGAATCAGATTGGTGACTATGACGGTCAATCCTGTTGCAAACGCCATAAAACTGAATACCGATTTACTTTTTTTCCATTTTGTATCCAATGCCCCACACCACCTTTACATATTCTGGCTCCTTCGGATTGAGTTCGATTTTCTCCCGGATGTGCCGGATATGCACCATCACCGTATTCTCCGGCGAAAAGGACGGTTCCTCCCAGACTCTCTCATAGATCTCCTCCGCCGGAAAGATCCGCCCACGGTTCTTCATCAGAAGCTCCATGATCTTTGTCTCCGTGGCGGTCAGTCTGACCGGCTCCCCGTCCGCGTAGAGCGTGCGCTCCTTAAGACGGTAACAGAGTCTGCCGTTTACGATCTCTTCCTCCTCATTCTGTGCATGAATGCCACCCAGCATCGTGTACCTGCGAAGCTGGCTTTTCACCCGGGCTGCCAGCTCCTGCGGATGGAAGGGCTTCGCCACATAGTCGTCCGCCCCCATAGAAAGTCCCAGAATCTTGTCCGTTTCCTCCGTCTTCGCACTCAGCACAATGATCGGAAGGTTCTTCCGTTCCCTGATCTTCATCATGGCTGACAGCCCGTCCAGCTTCGGCATCATCACGTCCATGATGATAAGCTGCACCTCCGTCTCCGCCAGAATCCGCAGTGCCTCCATGCCGTCGTAGGCCTTGAGCACGCGGTACCCTTCCTTCTCCAGAAGCAGGGCGATCGCACGCACAATCTCTCTGTCATCATCCACCACCAGCACACATGCATCCATGAAAATCTTACCCCCTTTTCCTAAGCCTGGACTTATCATAAAAAGAAGTCCTTATAAAAAAGTCGTGGGATTTCTTATAAAAATCTTAAAGTGCGCGCGAGAAATGCGAAGCATTTCAAGCCTGCTTATGAAATTCAATCGCATTATGTCAACCAATCCCGCATCTCCGCCTCCGCCGCCCGTATCTCCTCGAGAAGTTCCCTTGCGGAAACCCGGATGGCGCCGGCTCCCATTATGATGATCTGCTCGAGCCCGTCGGAAGTGGCTACCCGCACACGGTGGTTTTTCCGGCTCATCTCATGGGTCACCTTCTCGATATACTGATCCGCCGTCTCGGCCTCCTTCGTGTAGACCACATCAATATTGTGATGCCGCTCCACACTGCCCGGATTACCCTTCACGCGGTACGCGTCAAACACCAGTATCAGATGCATTTTTCGAAACGCCTGATAATTACAGAGAATATCCGTCAGCCGGCACCTGGCGGCATTCAGATCCGCTCCTGCCAGATCGGAAAGTTCGTCCCATGCAAAGATGATATTGTAGCCGTCCACCAGAAGGTACTCCTCCTGCCCGTTTTGACTGCCGTGGTACTCCACCTCGGCCGGCGGTGCCGTCTTTGCCCGGATGGTTCTGGCCCAACCCTGTTTTTTCGGCTCCTTTGTGCCGAAAGTACGCGCAAAGATTTCCTCCACCTCGTCTTGACCTATAAAGTCAACCGTCGACCTGCCATCAGCGGATCTTTTCGCATAGCGTTCCGCAAAATTACCCGCTCCGGCGTCGTTTCCCGCCTCGTTATCCCCGGCGCCGCCACCTTGTCCGTACCGGGAGTATTGACCGTTTTGGTCGCTTTCATGATCCGCGCCGTATATGCTGCCGTCCGACAGCCGCCACCCCGGTTTCAACACCGGCTCCAGATGCATGTACGCCTCCACTAGATCCCACTCCACCACAAATCCCGCACCGTGGGCGCAGAACACGGAACCGCACGGATTGTCCGTATCATGCTCCGCCTCATAGCCGATCCGCTCTATGACCTCCTCTGCGTTATGGCATGGTTCATAACCCTTCAGCCTGGTAAACAGCCGCCCCTTTCCCCCGGAATAGGACAGCATTTTTGTCTGGTAGCCGCCAAATTCGGAAACGGGAACCGTACCTGTAAGATGCGCCTCCTCCCCAAAAGTCTCCGGCGCGTCAAACCGGCCGCTCATGGCCTGCACGTCCGTCATGGCCCGTCCCACCAGAGAGGCGGGAAGTTCCATGCGAAATTCATAAACCGGCTCTAAAAGCACACTCCCTGCCCTGCACAGTCCCTGTCTGAGGGCGCGGTAGGTGGCCTGTCTGAAATCCCCGCCCTCCGTGTGCTTCACATGGGATTTTCCCGCCGCCAGCGTAATCTGCATATCCGTAATCGGGGATCCCGTGAGGACCCCGAGATGGGTTTTTTCCTCCAGATGGGTCAGAATCAGCCGCTGCCAGTTCCGGTCCAGCTTATCCTCACTGCAGCAGCTTCGGAAGGTAAGACCGCTCCCTCTCTCTCCCGGCTCTAAAATCAGATGCACCTCCGCATAATGCCTGAGCGGCTCAAAGTGGCCCACCCCCTCCGTCACGTCTGTGATAGTTTCCTTGTAGAGGACGCTCCCCTCATCAAAATCCACTTCCATGCCGAAGCGCTCCTGTATCATCTTCCTTAAAATCTCAATCTGCACCTCGCCCATCAGCCTGACATGGAGTTCCCTGCTCTGTTCCTGTCTGATGAGGTGAAGCTGCGGCTCCTCCTCTTCAAGTTTACATAACTTTAAATACATGTCGTGGATATCACTCCCGTCGGGAAGGTTGACCCGATAAGTCATAACCGGCTCCAAAACGGGAAGCACACTCTCCTGCTCCACACCAAGTCCCTGTCCGCAAAAAGTGTGTTCCGGTCCGAGAAGCGCGCAGATACTTCCGGCTTCCGCCTCCTGCACCGTCACATATTTTTCTCCTGAATACTGACGGATCTGGTCAATCTTTTCCACGCAGTCTGATGACGCCCCGCCTGTCCCGACAGATTTTGCCGATACGCCCGCATCTGACCTCCCCGGTTCATCCTGCTTCGGCGGTTCTGTCTGGTGCGTCCCCGCCCTGTCCTGTGCGGCG
Source organism: bacterium 1xD42-87 (assembly GCA_003611805.1). Taxonomy (GTDB): domain Bacteria; phylum Bacillota; class Clostridia; order Lachnospirales; family Lachnospiraceae; genus UBA3282. Next base: position 52,663 of record RAYM01000028.1, read on the forward strand.
GACGCCGTTATCGTCTGCTTGACCTTGAGACTGCCCCCGGTCACTTTGATATGCGTCAGACGGTTGCCCTGCGCATCCCTCGTGATTTTAAAGACTCGCGCGCCAAACGCTTCCCCATACTCTGGTGCAGGCGCATATGTCGAAAGTGCGTCGAGCAATGCCTCCACGCCGTCTCCATGCAGGGCGGAACCGAAAAAGCATGGGAACAGTTTTCTTCCTTCTATCAGCGACGCAATCTCCGCATCGCTCACCGGAGACTGTCCCTGCTCCAGCCGCTCCAGATACCGCTCCAACAATGTCTCGTCACAGACCGCAACATTTTCATAAAATGCGTCCGTCCGCTCTCCATCCGTGCACGCAAAAGACACGCAGCGCCCGTCCAGCTCCTTCTGTACCCCCGCAAGCAGCCTGTCCGCGTCCGTCCCCGGCTGGTCCATCTTATTGATAAAGAGAAATACAGGCACACGGTAACGCTCCAACAGCCTCCACAAGGTCAGCGTGTGACTCTGTACCCCATCCGCGCCGTTTATGATGAGCACCGCACAGTCCAGCACCTGCAATGTCCGCTCCATCTCCGCTGAGAAATCCACATGCCCCGGCGTGTCCAGGAGTGTCACTTCCATCCCCTTCCATGACAGACGCGCCTGTTTGGAAAATATAGTAATACCCCGGTCCCGCTCCTGCGCGTCTGTATCCAGAAACGTATCCCTGTGGTCCACACGGCCCGCGTTTCTGATCTCCCCCGCCACGTAGAGCATACGCTCCGCCAAAGTTGTTTTTCCCGCATCCACATGTGCCAGCAGACCGATCACTGTCTCTTTACCGCCCATTTTAACCCCCGATACGCGAACATGTCCCGCCGATAAGCGGGACATGTCAAAATTGTTATCTAACTTTTATTATTTTAAACCTGATTCAAAATATTTGCAAGACGGTCAATACCTGCCTGTACCCTTGCCATGGATGAAAGAATCGTCTCCACTCCCGTCACCTGCTCCTCTGTGGAGGAACTGATCTCCGTCGTCCCCTGCACGGAAACCTGCGAAATCTTCTCGACCTGGGACATCGCATCCTGCAGTCTTTCCTTGATCTCCACAATACCGCCAAGCCCGTCTTTCAGCTGCTCCGTCTCCTCAATCACCTGCTCGGAAGATTTCAGCATCGTATCAAAAATCTTCACCGTGTCGTCCAGCTTCTCGTTGGACTCCCGCACAATCACGGTATTGCGGTCGATCACCTTATTCGTATCGCCGATGGTAGCGATGATATCCTTCAAAATCGCATCAATCTTCTGCGTAGCCGTGGCAGATTCGCCGGACAGTGCGTTAATCTCATCCGCAACCACGGCAAACCCCCTACCGGCTTCGCCTGCCCTCGCCGCCTCGATCGCCGCGTTCAGCGCAAGCAGATTGGTCTGTTTCGCGATCTGGCTGATACTGTCTATGATCTCACCGATGGAACTGGACTTCTGCTCCAACGCCGCCATACCCTCAGACGCCACCTGCGTCGCCTTGATATTCTCGCTGAATTTCTTCGACAATTCCCCGATCGCCACAATACCCTCGTTATTTTTCTCCTCCAGCCGCTTCACATTGTCAACCGTCTGCAGCACTCTGGATTCCGAATCCCCGATCCGACTGTCCAGATCATTAAAAATCTGGATGCTTCCTTCCACCTGCTCAATCTGCTGCTCCACGCTGGCGGAAATCTCCTCCGTGGACGCCGCGATCTCAGAAGAGCTCTGCTCAAAACTGTGTAAGGAGTCGTAGATAGACCGTGAGGACTCCTGCAGCCCCTCGAAAGCGCCCCTGACATTATTCAGAAGCTCCTCCACCTCGCCTTCCTTCTGCTCCACCGCCGCAAACAGGGATCTCGCTCTGAATACAATGAAAACGGCAGCCGCAATCGCAAGGATATACACCATAACAATAAAGAACCAGATCGACATCGTATACATGCACAGATACGCCTGTCTGAAAATAACCAGCGCCGCAGCATTGACTATAATAGTCACTCCTGCGCATACCTTGATTACTGATAAGTCATAATAAGGAACCGCCAGAAACAGAACCAGAAAATACGCTTCGACCATGGCGCCGAAAACACCAGGCGTTCCAGCCACGATGGTCACTGCTCCAAAAAGCGGAAGAACAGATATGTATAGATATTTCGCGTAGGAACCCAGCTTCTTTTCAAACGCCTTGATCACCACGCTCGCTGCCACCATCAGAAGCGCAATCGCATCCTTTCCGGACGCGCCGTTAAACAAGAGCACATAGACAACAGCCACAATAGGAATTACCATCAGAAACAGAAACATAATCATGTTCATCCGTTTCTCCTCATTTTTAAGAATTTCCAATTCCATACCTACCCATCCTCCTTCTCCCTCGTAAGAAAAATATAAATGTGCCATCTGGTACTTATGATACAGTATCATCATGCAAAAGTCAATCGGAAGGATATCTCCCACAATCCCCTTCCATCCGCATTTTCAGCCGCTTTCCCGCATCATGGAAAGGCTTACGAACAAGGCATAATGCGCCGGCTTAAACATCTTTTGGTAGAGAGTATCCAGCGCCGTCAGTGAAGCCTCCTGTCCCCGCTCCCCGACAGGTCTGTAAAGAACGCTGTAATCCACGCCAAACAGGACGGACCGCAGCGCCGTCATCTCGCAGCCGCAGGAGAGATAGAACGCGATCCGCCGCTCCCTGGTCAGACGCTGCTCCTCATTCTTCGCCGCCGAAATACGCTCAGACTCGATGTAAATCCCATCCACTTCCGGCAGGTTTTCCATAAAATACGTTTCAAAAAGAGAAAAAGCCCGGTGCCCGAGCCCTCCGCCCCTCCTATCCTTCAGAATTGCAAAATAGTCAAGCAGTGCGCATCTCGTCTCCTCGCAGAGTATGAATACAGCGTAACCTGCTAACGTTTCCCCTTCGTACATCCCCAGAGAAAAGCCATAACCCGCATCCATGCTCCTGACAATATGACTCAAGGGCTTTAACTCGTCGGGCGGAAAGTCCTTCTTCATATAAGCCTGATAAACCTGCCCGATTTCTTCCCTATCCAATTTTCTAACAATATATGCCATATCCTGTTTCCTTTCGCAAAACTAATTTACATAACTTTGCGCCTGTATATAAACATCTATCCGTATCACTCCAATAAGTTGACATAACTTTTCTCCAATGACAATTTTAACGTCAGTTTTTTATGACATACATGTCAATTCACCTGTCATAACAATCCACATACACAAAAGTCTCTTCGTCATTCTCCCTGCCCATGTAGTAATCCGAATGTAAAGCCGCCTCCACAAAATCTCCGCCACCCGGCTCTATTACCGTCACCGGAATGCCAAGCGCCCGCTCCACATCCGAAACCGTGACATCGTCCAGAAAGACCTGCTCCCCGCTCCGCAGCATATTGGCGGGAATGAAAAGTGCGTCCCCAAGACTCCCCCCACTCTTCTGCCGCTCCTTTAACTGGGCTATCAGGTCCTGCCCCGTAACCAGCCCGGCAACGGTAATCGTCTCCCCGAAAAAATCATTTCGAATAGGGCAGACATGCATGGCAAGACCCGGACAGGCACCGCAAAGCTCCTCTGCCGCGTCCCGTATCAAAGGATACGCCAGTCTGCCCGTCGCCACAGTGATTGTTCGATTCACCTTCGCCTGTCTGCCTTGACCATTTTGGTCAGCCGAAATCGCCCGCATTGCCTCCGCGAACTCCTCCCGGAACAGCCGCATCATGCCGACGCCGTTTTCCAGCTGGATATACCCGTCGTAGCGCTCCTCCTCCGGGAAATCCCGCTCCGCCAGCATATAAAATTCATCACTGGCATGAATAAAGTGTAGACCGTATTGGTCAAAGCAGACTTTCTGGTACGTTTCGATCATGTCAATGATCTCTCCCGCCTCCTCCTTTGTAAAAAGCTCCAACGGATAAAGACCTTCCCTGTATTTCGTGATACCCGCGGGCACCACCGACACGCTGCGCATAAAAGGCAGATACTTCATCAAATCCGTAATGCTGCGCCGCAGTTCCTCCCCGTCATTGACCCCCTTACAGCAGACAATCTGCCCGTTCATCTCCACATGACCCTCATAGAAACGGTCCAGAAAACGCAGCTTTTCCCCCGCGAACCGGTTGTGGAGCACCTTACACCGAAGCTCTGGGTTTGTGGTCTGCACTGAAATATTAATCGGCGCAAGCTGCATTTGAATAATGCGCTCCACATCATGATCGTCCATGTTGGTCAATGTGATATAATTCCCTTGCAAAAAGGAAAGCCGGGAGTCGTCATCCTTAAAATACAAGGTTTCCCGCATCCCCGGCGGCATCTGGTCAATAAAGCAGAAGATGCACTTGTTACTGCAGGAGCGGTAGTCGCTCATCAGACCGTTTTCAAACTCCACGCCCAAATCTTCGTCGTAATCCTTGTCGATTTCCAGAAGCCACTCCGCGCCGTCCGCCTTGCGCACAAGTATTTCCACATACTCGTCCTTCATCAGATAACGGTAGTCGAACACATCCTCTATTTCCTTGTCATTCATGGAAAGAAGGACGTCGCCCGCTTCCATTCCCATCTCCTCCGCGATGGAACCGGGCATAACCTCCTTCACCACATGCTCTGTCTTATTCAAATCCGGGATCCTCTTTCCGTGCTTTTTCTGTCTCAATTATACAGGGAACATCCTATAAAAAGCAATACCGCAAACATCCAAAGAGGATTCAGTTTACATAACTTTACTGTTGCGCCTACTCTTCAAGAATGGAATACTGCAGCATCTCGTATAAGAGCTTCGTCCCCTCCTTAATTTCCGGCGGTAAAAGCGCGCGCGCCACCAGCTTATACCCCTCCCCAGGCGCATCGATGCGCTCTAAGTTCGCGTAATCCCCGTCAATACTTGCCACCCGGTACTGAAATGTAATCATGTCTCCACCCCCTGTTTCTATCCTTTCACCACAGTATACCCCATTTTTTCAATCAGCGCCATATCCGTCTCCACGGTAATGCCTGCCGTAGTCAGCATATCCCCGCTGATGGCGGCATTTGCGCCTCCGGCAAAGCACCGCTCCCCCTTATCTCCGAGCAGGCCCCTGCCGCCAGCCAGCCGGATGGAAGCATCCGGGATGATAAAGCGGAAAACCGCCACAATCCGCCGCACCTCGTCGTTTGTCAGCACCGAATTTTTCTCGTAAGGCGTACCCGGAATCGGGTTTAATACATTGACGGGAACAGACTTTACACCAAGCTCCCGCGCCGTCAGTACCATGTCAATCCGGTCTTCCATCGTCTCGCCCAGCCCCATAATGCCGCCGCTGCAGATGGAAAGCCCCGCCCGTTTCGCCGCCCGCAGCGTCTCGATCTTGTCCGCGTAAGTGTGCGTTGTGCAGACCGACGTAAAATACCGCGCGGAAGATTCCAGATTACAGTGGACACGGGATGCCCCCGCTTCCTTCAATTTCTTAAAATCCGCCTCCCCAAGCAGACCGAAGGAGACACAGACTTCTATGCCTGCCTCCCGCCGCACCGCGCGGATGCTCTCGCAGACCTGTTCCACTTCCGCCTCCGAAAGCCGCCTGCCGCTTGTGACAATGGAATAGCGAAGCACTCCCTGAGCCGCGTTGTGTTTCGCCTGCGCCACGATTTTTTCCGTGGAAAGTAACGGGTAAGACTCTCCGCAGGCGGTCGTATAGTGCACACTCTGGGCACAATATTTACAGTCTTCCGAACACCGCCCGCACTTTCCGTTTATAATCGTGCAAAGGTCAAAACGATTCCCACAAAAATGCGCCCGAATTTCGTCCGCCGCCTGACAGAGTTCCTCCAATGGCGCCTTTATCAAAGGCATAACCTCCGCCTTCGTGAGAAGTCCGCCCGCGTATAATCTTTCCTGTAATTCTCTTATATTGCCCATCTGTATGTACCTCTTTTCTGCTTTCCGATTTTATATTTATTCTATCTTCAAAATCAATCAGTTTACATAACTTTTACTTTGGCTCATCCTTTCGGGTTTACATAACTTTTCCTATGCATTCTATCTCCGCCAAATTTCCATATTTATAAACTTGCATCCAAAACATACCTGAAATTCTCATAAGGCATTTTTTGCATAATATCATACGAACCATGCTTTCATTACAGACAAAATCTGCACCAGCTCCTCCTCCTCAATCACATACGGCGGCATCGCATAGAGATACCTGAGGAACGGTCTGGCAAACACGCCCTGTTTCCTCGCAAATTCCTGATACCCCGCAAGAGACTCGCTGTCATATACTTCCATGCAGATACAGCCGCCCATAATGCGCACCTCCTTCACCTTGGGACTTTCAAAACCCGCCGTCTCCCGCCGCATAATCTCCGTAATCCGATGAATCTTCGCCATATAGTCCTGACTCTCAAACAGCTCGATGGACGCAAGCGCCACGCTGCAGGCAAGGGCGTTCCCCATAAAAGTAGGGCCGTGCATCAGTGCAAGCGCCGGGTCGTCCCCGTAAAATCCCCGGTAAACCCTTTCTCCCGCCACCGTCACCGCATGACCGATATAACCGCCCGTCAGCGCCTTGCCGAGCACAAGAATGTCCGGCAGTACCTCGTCCGCCACAAACCGGCAGCCTGTCCGCCCGAAGCCCGTCGCCACTTCGTCAAAAATAAGCAGCACGTCATATCGGTCGCAAAGCTGCCTTGCACGCCTTAAGAATGCCAGATCGTACATCCGCATTCCTCCTGCCCCCTGTAAAAGCGGCTCCACAATAAAGCAGTTAAGCTCTCCGTGATGTTTCTCGAAAGCCTCCTCCAAAGCCGGAATCTCCGTGGGAATATGAATCACGCCCTGCTTGCTTTCAAAAGCAAAATGATAATCTTCGTCATCCCCCACCTCCATCGTTTTGAAGGTATCGCCGTGGTAAGAATGGGTGAGCGAGAGCACCGTTTTGCGCTCATCCTTCCTGTTCACGTTATATTGCAAAGCCATCTTCAAAGCCACTTCCACCGCCACCGAACCCGAGTCCGAAAAGAAGCAGTAGTCCAAATCACCGGGCAGCCAGGCAGCCAGCTTGTCCGAAAGTTTCTGCACAGCCGGATGGGTCAGCCCGCCAAGCATTACATGGGAAAACACATCCGCCTGCTCCTTGATTGCCCTCGTCAGCACAGGATGTCTATAACCGTGAATCACGCTCCACCATGAGGAGATGGAGTCGATCATTTTTTCCCCCTCTTTTGTATAAAGATACACACCCGCCGCATCCACGATCTCGTAGGGCGGTTTCATGGTTTTCATCTGTTCATAAGGATACCAGATCATTGTAAAGTCCTCTCTTTATCACTTTATAAAATATTTAGGATTGCACAATTAATGTAGCTCTGAGAAGAGTTTCTCAATTATCCAATCAACGATAAACTGCCTTCAGTTCCTCCACATCCATAGACAGCTCCCGCTCCCCCTCCTGCACGCGGGCAAGAGTTGTAAGTCCCGTCAGCTCCTCGCACATGCGGATATTGTCTTCCTCCATCACATTGCCGGGATGAAAGCGGTTAAAAATCATCCCCACAACGGGAATATTTCTGGCACGCATGTACTCTGCCGTAAGCGCCACACTGTTGATGGTGCCAAGTCCCGCGTCAGCAACAAGCAGACAGGACAAATTCAGGACTTTTACCACATCCTCCAGCATAATCTTCTCACCGTCATAACGAATCGGGCAAAGAATGCCGCCGCTGCCTTCCACAGTCACATAGTCGTACTTTTCACTGACTTTCAAAAAGCCGTCCTGAACCACAGAAAGTTCTGCCGGCCCGCCCTCAATCCGAGCCGCCAGATGGGGCGAATACGCATGTTCATAGATGTAAGGACACATCTCCTCCAAAGGCTGTGCGATCCCGGAAACTTCCCTCACGGACAGAGCGTCCCCCGGTATCAGCGATCCATCCGCCCTTCTCTCATTGCCGCTCATCGCCGCCTTGTAATAGGCGGCATTTGCCCCGCTCTCCTTAATCTTCTTAATGACCAGACCGGTCACATATGTCTTACCCACATCCGTCCCCGTTCCTGTGACAAAAAGATTTTTACTCATACAGCCCACTCCCTTTCTTCCACTTCCCTGCCGCGTATTACCATTTGTCCTGCCTGCCCTTTTTGCGTCTGCACACTCAGTTCCCCGCGATACCCGCCATCCTCTGAAAAACAGGTCTGACCCTAACAGTCAATATAGCCGCAAGAATACACAGACAGATATCGCCCGGAACCGCCAGCACGAAGCAGTAAAGAAACAGCGGTCCGATTGCAATCGGTGTATCAATCACATAATTGCATATCACATAATAGTAAATCATCCCCGCCGCATAGACAATAAAAAGCCCCAGAAAGTTCACAGCCATGACCCACCCGGTCGTTAAGCGCCCTTTGCGCTCCACCATCCTGCCCGTCACATATGCCGCCAGCATAAATCCAAGCAGATAGCCAAAACTTGGTTTCAATATGTACCAGAAGCCGCCGCCCTCCGCAAAGACGGGAAGCCCAACCAAACCGAGCAGAATGTAAACGCCGACGCTCAGCGCTCCTTTCCTGCCACCCAGCAGAAGTCCCGCTAACATGGTAAACAGAAACTGCAGGGTAAACGGCACTACCGGTATGGGAACCTTGATAAAAGCCCCCACCGCAATTAACGTGGTAAATACCCCGCAAAGCACCATATCCTGTGTACTGATTTTTGACCTCGCAGCAGTCCCCCTGCTATTGCCGGATTTTACGCCAAACTCACACGATTTTTGTTTTTCCATACTATCCCTCCATTTTGACGACAGACGTTATTTTTCATTGTCAACCTTTTGTGTATACCGGTTGACATCATGAGTATAGCATATTGCAAAGGAATGTCAAGATTTCTGCTCATAAAAGCCCCTCCCTGCTAACTATAAAACAGTCAAATGTACAATAAAAAGCAGGCTAACAAATCATTTCATTCGCTACCCTGCCCATAACGCAAACCTTACTTCTGTATTTTTCTGCGAATTTCCCTCACACAATCCCCAGCATCTTGCCAATCCAGTACGCCACTCCCAGCACCCAGCTGGTAAAGATCCCATACAAAATCACCGGTCCCGCAATCGTAAAAATCTTACAGCCGATACCGAACACCTGTCCTTCCTTCTGGTACTCGATCGCCGCCGAGGCAACGGAGTTCGCAAATCCCGTGATCGGCACAAGCGCGCCTGCGCCGCCCCACTCCACACATTTGTGGTAAAGTCCGAAGCCGGTCAGCAAGACGCTTGCGAGCACTAAAAGCATGGAACACCAGGAACCCGCCGTCTCCTTGTCCAGACCCATGCTGTTTGTGGCATAGTTTAAAATACACTGCCCTGCCACACAAATCATGCCGCCGACTACAAAAGCCTTCGCCATGCGCACGGGCATACTGTACTTCGGCGTTGTCTGTTCCACATGCTGCCTGTAAGCCTGCTCCTTTTCCTGCTGTGTCATGTTTTCTTCCTGAATCTTTGTTTCTTTTTGTACCTGATTCTGTGCCATAGTATACTTTCTCCTTTTCCCGCTATCCTAACCTCTATTCCTTGTCGATATGCACATTTCCTTTTCAGCCCAAAACCCTGCGCCATTTTGAAACATCTGCCGGGATTTCCCGTCACAGAACGCTTTTATAGCCGACGGCTCTTCACAAAAACACCCGCTGCGTAAAGTAAATAATACTTCCCATCAGTTTTCCAAGCGCCACCGCCAGCATCGCAATCCCCAGCCCGTGGCGGAATCCGATTCTTCTGGCAAAGATGGGAATCGTGTTTAACATCTCTGCGATGGCAAGCGCAAGGCATCCCACAAAAATTCCCGCGAACAGACCAAATACAATCTGTATGAGTGTCCCGACAAAATTCCATACACCCTCCGTCGCCGCCCCGAAGACCGCATGTGTCCGCACCATTCTTCCTATCATGCCCCACTCGCCGAAAACGCTGAAAAAACAGCCAAACAATGTGCCGAATATGACCATCTCCTCCAGCACAAACACCTTTTTTGCCACATGCATTTTGCCCGCAAACCTTGGAATCAGCCCCACTGAAATCAGCACCGTAAACACGCCCGCCGACACGATCAGACCTGCGCTCCCTCCAATCACCGCCAAAAGACACTGTTTAAGAAACATCAATGGTCTTTCCCTCCCTGTCCGCCGTCGCAATCAGCGCTTGGTTTACATCCTTTTCATAGACCCGCATTTCCACCTCAATCGGGGTCGGGTCTTTCGTAATCCGCCTGCCGCCGATGTGATTAAAGAATACGATAATCCCCACAGCCAGTCCGACCGAGTAAGACAGTTCCAGAATCCCGTACCCGTCACCACGATAGCCCGTCACCATCTCGTAAAGTTTGGAAAAAACCTCGTTGATGCCGATATCGTTGTGGAAGGCCATAATCGTGAACGCCGTGCCGAAAAAGCTGATGAGAGCCACAAAAGCAAGCTTGCACCACTGTGCAAACCCTTTGTGCCTGTCCACGCTGATCCATTCCACAAGCACGTCCGTCTCCCCCAGATTCTCCACGCTCACGCCGGGACACGCCTTCTCAATCTCCGCAATAACCTTGAGCATACTGATGACCTGCCGCTTGCATTCCCCTTCCTGAAAGGTCCACAGCTTCAGGGATTTCGCCTTTGCAAGCACATGGGAATCCGCACAGGTAAGCGTGGCGATATCCTTAACACACACCTCCGGCGTCTGCATCTCTATATTCTGTTCCGCTTTCAGATATATGGTCACGTTATTAGTTGACATAACTTCTCCCGTTTCCCGTCATTTTTGTCTGTAAAGAGAATGCGGAGCATTCTCTCAATTGTCGCATCGTGACAATTTGATAAAAGGTATTATGAGGAAATTTTTTATTTTTATACGTTAATCGCCTATGCTATAATATACGCGATGGAAAACCATACATAAAATCCTTTTCGCAACAACCATAGAAGCAAGGAGGAACCCCGCATGAAAATCACCGTCATTGACGGCCAGGGCGGCCGCATCGGCAAGACCGTCATCGAACAGATTAAGGCAAAACACAAAGATTTGGAGCTTTACGCCATCGGCACCAACACCGCCGCCACCGCCGCCATGTTAAAGGCAGGCGCGGACTTCGGCGCAACAGGCGAAAACGCCGCTCTGGTGAACGTAACCGACGCGGATATCGTCATCGGTCCCGTGGGCATCGTCTTTGCAAACTCCCTTCTCGGGGAAATCACCCCCGCCATCGCCACCGCTGTCGGCGCAAGCAGAGCGTTTAAAATACTGATTCCCGTCAACCGCTGCAATCACTTTATCGCGGGATGCACAGAGAATCCGCTGGGCGAATACATCCGGCTGGCGGTGGAACAGCTGGAAACCATGCTGCCATCTTAAAGCTATTATGTCGATATTGCACAAATAGTATAATCAATTAGTATAATCAATGCAGCTCTAAAAAGAGTTACACAAACGCCTATAAACAAAAAAAGAAAGGATCCCTCTATGAAAACAGCCAGACTTCTCTACGGCGCAGCCTACTACGACGAATATCTTCCTGTAGACCGCATTGAAACCGATATGGAAATGATAAAAAAGGCGGGCATGAACGTGATCCGCATCGCGGAATCCACTTGGAGCACATGGGAGCCGCAGGAAGGTGTCTTCGACTTTACCCATCTGCATCGGATGCTGTCCTGCTCGAAAAAACATGATATACAGGTGATTGTTGGCACGCCTACCTACGCGGTTCCCACATGGCTGGCGCGCAAATACCCGGATATCATTACGGAAACCCACGATGGACCAGGACGTTACGGACACAGGCAGAACATGGATATCGCTCACCCCATGTACCTAAAACATGCCGAGCGCATCATCCGCAGGCTGATGGAGGAAGTGCAGCCATACGACCATGTAATCGGTTTCCAGCTCGACAACGAAACCAAGTCCTATGACACCTGCTCTTCCTACGCCCAGAAAAAATTTGTGGACTATGTGCGGACGCTTATCCACGACGACCTCTCCCTCTTAAATGAGGCGTGGGGGCTGGAATACTGGAGCAACCGTATCAACTCATGGGAAGATTTCCCCGACGTGCGCGGCACCATCAACGCCAGTCTCGGCGCGGAATATCATAAATTTCAGCGAAAGCTCGTTTCGGAGTTCCTCGCATGGCAGAGTGGCATCGTACAGGAATACGCCCGCCCGGAACAGTTCATCACCCAGAATTTCGACTTCGACTGGCGTGGTTACTCCTTTGGCTTACAGCCGGAGGTTGACCAGTGGGATGCCGCTAAACCGCTAACCGTTGCCGGCTGCGATATCTACCACCCTTCCGCGCAGGATTTGACAGGCAAGGAAATTGCTTTCGGCGGTGCCATCGCCCGCTCCTTAAAAAAGGACAACTATCTGGTGCTGGAAACCGAGGCGCAGGGCAACCACGGCTGGCTCTCCTACCCGGGACAACTCCGCCTGCAGGCGTTCAGCCATCTGGCAAACGGCGCAAACTGTGTGGAATACTGGCACTGGCACTCCATACACAACGCCATTGAATCCTACTGGAAAGGCGTTTTAAGCCATAATCTGAAAGAAAACGCCACTTACCGGGAAACTTGCCGCATCGGTGCAGATTTTGCCGCATACAGTACTCACTTAGTCAATTTGAAAAAGCGCTGTTCCGCCGCAATCCTTCTGGACAATGCCTCTCTGGACGCCCTGCAATGGTTCCCCATCCCGGACGGACCCGCATACAATGATGTGTTCCGCTGGGTTTTTGACGCCCTCTATGAAATGAATGTGGAGTGCGACATTCTCTCTGCGGAAGACGATATCGACTTATTCAGTCAATACAGACTGCTGATTACACCCGCGCTCTACAGCGTCTCCGACAGGCTGGCAAACGCGCTGAAAGACTACGTGCAGGCGGGCGGCACCCTCCTCTCCACCTTCAAGACCGCAGTGGCGGACAAGATGCTGAAAATCTACCACGACGACCTGCCCCACGGTCTGACCGAAGTTTTTGGCATGACCTACGACCAGTTCACGGATGCTGTGCAGGTGGGGCTTCAGGCAAATGTTGCGAAACCTGCCCCGAGTGAAAAGATATCCTCGAAAACAGCGGCAGAAGCGCAAACGGAGTCTTCTGCGGTCGATATGACTAAATTGGTCAGCCAGCCCCGCGCATCAGAACCGAAGCAAGACGTATCAAATCACTGTGTCCACAATTGGATGGAACTTCTCCTCCCTGGCACAGCGGAAACGCTCGCCTTTTATGACCATCCCCACTGGGGCAGTCATGCCGCCATCACGGGAAACCGATTCGGTCAAGGCTACGCCGCCTATCTGGGCTGCTACACAGACGGAGACGTGCTGAAAAAGCTGCTCAGCTTTCTCTGTGAGAAAGCGGGCGTTGCCAGAGAAGAGGCCGTTTATCCCCTGATTGTGAAACGGGGCATAAACGACCTGCAAAAAGAAATCACCTACTATTTTAATTATTCTGAGGAACCACAGGAGACCGTCTACCACGGCGCGGAAGCCCGCGTGCTGCTTGCTGGACAAGATTCCCCGCATGGCGGCAACAGCGCGGCTCCGAACGAGATACCGACTGCTTTAGTCAAGGAAGGCGACCGTCTCTCCCTCTCCCGCTGGGATTTCCTGATTCTGGAAGAAGTGTAAACAACAAGGCGGCGTTTTCCGCGCCGCCCTCCCCGATTACCGTATTGTACCCGTCCAGGAGAAACTCAATGATTTCTTCCGTCTGAAGCGTGTGGTCAATGCTTGCAGAGACAAGGCAAAGCATGGACATTCCCATGCCGTATCTATCAGCACTTCCTTTGCAATCTCCTTTACATTGACGCCGCCGATCTTCACGCTGCCTTCTCTTACATCCCAGAACCTTGCCACGATACTGGCAAGGGTGGTCTTTCCCCTGCCTGACGATCCCCAATATTAAGTTTGAAAAACAGAATAGCATATGCTATATTATGTAAAAAAGGATTTTTAGGCGTTTCTATCGGGTAGAATCTGCCCGGTTCAGTGAGGGTGCAGGCCTAGGGCTTGCCATGGTGGAGGAAATAGGAAAGCGGGGATAAATGATATGAAAAAATTATTCAGCACACCAAAGAAGGCAATTATTTTAGCGATTTGTATAGTGGTTGTTATTATAGCCGCCAGTATAACAGCATTCAAAAGTACTCTGATTACCAAGGCAGAGGCAAAGATTGTCGCTCTCAAAGATGCCGGTTTGAGCGAAGCAGAAGCATCCGCTCTGCGCGCACGGCTCGAATTTGACGACGGACGTTTTCAATATGAAGTTGATTTCTACAGCAACGGTACAGAGTATGAATATTTAATTCAGGCTAAGAATGGAGAGATTATCGCAAGAGACATTGATGGTAAAGGAAACGGGAATAATGATATGCAGGATATAGGAAATCAGTATGCCACAGACGAAAACAGTTTTGTACAACCGCGGAAAGATGCAGAGAATCAGGCTGCTGCAAGCGGAAACAGCACGGCGCAGCCACAGGAAGATTCTCTTGATGAGGCGAAAGCTGCAGCGCTCAAGGATGCCGGCCTGTCTGAATCAGATGTCACATTTAAAAAGACCGAGCTTGATCATAGCCATGGAACACAGGTATATGACATTGAATTTTATACTTCTGATATAGAATACGAATATGAAATCGATGCTTCCAACGGAACGGTGCTTGAAAAGAATATTGAGCAATTTCAGATACAGACGAACCCAACAGACAGTGCCATAAACAGCTCCGGCAATGATTATATTGGAGTCGACCGTGCGAAAGAGATTGCACTAAACCACGCCCAGCTGAACGAATCAGATGTACAGTTTGCAAAAGCAAAGCTGGAGAATGACGATGGTGGAGTGGAATATGAAATTGAATTCTATTCCGGCAGAACAGAGTACGACTATACTATTGATGCAGTTTCCGGAAATATTATCGAGTACGATGTGGACTATGATTGAACAGGAAGTGTACAGAAGGCTTAAAAGTAGGACTTTTAAGCCTTCCTTCCATGGCATAATAATCGGGCACGGCGAAAAAAGCTGAATAATTTTTTATGTTCTCTAAATGTTCCCTGTAAAATATAGCGCGCACTTCCTGCTCCATAGGAACAACCATCAGTTTACTTTGGCGGTTAAAAATCAACAATGTCAATGGTGTTGGAAAAAATAGACATGATATCGGCTATCAGCAATCAGGGGAAATGTTCGGAACCGCCTCGGTTCCCATTTTGTTTGCTGTTACTTCTTTATTCAATTTTCCTCCGTTTCTTTTGAGAAATCTGCCGCAGCAGAAAACGCGCAGGAAACTTTTTCGGAAAGCTGCCACAACCATATTTTATTTAAATGCCCGTGTGCATCAAAAAAGCGCAAACCCCTCATCTGGATTTACGCTTTCTGCCACCTGTAAACCGCCAGCCTTTTATTCAGCTTTCCTGCAATGACACTTCCGATTTTCCCAATCAGCGAATATTTTTTCATTTCCTCCCAAAAGCTACCGTCATGTGTTCCCTTATCTTTTTTTGTCCCATATATCCTTCCTTTATCTCATTTTTGCAAAGTTTCCCGCTTCGCCGGATGGCAGGCGCCGTTCATGGCACAGCCTGCGCATCCGCAGCCGCAGGATGATTTTCCTTTTCTCTTACCGCGTACCATACTGACAAGAATCGCCGCCACCACAAGAACCAAAACCATGCTGATGATGATTGTCGCCATATTCTCCATAAGCCATGTCAGCATTGAAATCCCTCCTGTTTCCCTGTTACAAATCTAAATGCAAAACCCGGCGCCCCGTATTATGGCGGGACGCCTTTAGAAACGCTTTCCGCGCCGTTACTTCGCCATTTTCAGTTTCATATTTGTTGTCAGCTTCGTCGCCTCTTTATACGGTCTGAACAGCATATAGATCATACCACCGAGAAGAATAATAGCCGCAAGCAGACCGATGACATTCAGGTTTCCTGTAAATGCCGAACCAATCTGGTAGACCATCAGCGCCGCCGCGTAAGCTAAACCACACTGGTATCCGATCGCAAACCACGTCCATTTCGCATTGTTCATCTCCCGCTTGATGGCGCCAATCGCTGCAAAGCAGGGCGCACACAGAAGGTTGAACACCAGGAAGGAGTATCCCGCAAGCTGACTGAAGTTTGCGCCGATCTCAGACCATCCGCCGGGATAGAGGATACCCATGGTGCCGACGATATTTTCCTTCGCCACAAGACCCGTGATGGACGCCACTGCCGCCTGCCAGTTGCCCCATCCAAGCGGTATGAAAATCCATGCAATCGCACTGCCGACCGCCGCAAGAAGTGACTGGTCCATTTCCTCCTCGCCAAGCATCCGAAATCCTTCCGCAGTAAATCCAAAGTAAGTCGTAAACCATATCACGATGGTGGAGAGCAGGATGATCGTACCCGCCTTTTTGATAAAGGACCACCCGCGTTCCCACATGGAGCGCAGCACATTGCCCACCGTGGGCATATGGTAAGCCGGAAGCTCCATAACAAAGGGTGCCGGATCGCCGGAAAACATCTTCGTCTTCTTTAACATAATGCCGGAAATAATAATCGCCGCCATACCTACAAAGTACGCACTCGTTGCCACCCATGCAGAGCCGCCGAAGATCGCGCCCGCCACCATGGCAATAAAGGGAACCTTCGCGCCGCAGGGGATAAAGGTGGTCGTCATGATCGTCATGCGGCGGTCGCGCTCGTTTTCAATGGTCCGCGACGCCATGATGCCCGGAATGCCGCAGCCGGTACCGATGAGCATCGGAATAAAGGACTTGCCGGACAGTCCAAACTTGCGGAAGATACGGTCGAGCACGAATGCGATACGAGCCATATAGCCGCACGCTTCGAGGAAGGCCAAAAGCAGGAACAGGACAAGCATCTGCGGCACAAAGCCGAGCACCGCGCCCACGCCAGCTACGATACCGTCATTGATCAGCCCCGCAAGCCAATCCGCCGCGCCTGCTGCTTCCAGCGCATTGCCCACCAGGACCGGCACGCCCGGAACCCATACACCGTAAGCCGCCGGGTCGGGCTCCTCGCCATACTGTTCCGTCACCGCAAGCGACTCCTCGTAATCCGCTAAGGAAGCTGTCTCCACTGTCACTTCCAACGTTTCCTCGTCCTCTACTTCATAAGGGAAGTCACCTGTGGGCTCCGCCCCGTTTTCTTCCACATAAGCGTCGTAGCCGTCCACGATCAGCGCCGCGTCGCCATATTCTCCTGCCGCTTCTTCATATGCGGAGGAGCCGATACCAAGCAGATGCCACCCGTCGCCGAACAGTCCGTCATTTGCCCAATCTGTGGCGGAGGCTCCCACCGTCACCATGGAAATATAATACACAAGAAACATGATCGCCGCAAAAATCGGAAGCCCCAGAAAACGGTTTGTCACAATCCTGTCAATCTTATCAGAATTTGTCATCTTACCCGCAGATTTTTTCTTTAAGCATCCTTTGATGATACTCCCGATATAAACATAGCGCTCGTTGGTGATGATGGATTCCGCATCATCGTCCATCTCCTTTTCCGCCGCCTTGATGTCCTCCTCGATATGCTTCTGCACCGTCAGATCCAGACTTAACTGTTCTAACACCTTGTCGTCCCGCTCAAACAGCTTGATGGCATACCAACGCTGCTGCTCCTCCGGCAGCCCGTGTACCGCCGCCTCCTCGATGTGTGCAAGAGCGTGCTCCACCGTCCCCGAAAATGTGTGCATGGGGACGGTCTTTCCGTTCTTCGCCGCGTCGATCGCTGCTTCCGCAGCCTCCATAATCCCGTTTCCTTTCAAGGCGGAAATCTCAACGACCTTACAGCCCAACTGTCTCGCCAGTTCCGCCGTATTGATCTTGTCGCCGTTCTTCTCCACCACGTCCATCATGTTGACGGCAACGACAACCGGAATACCAAGCTCGGTAAGCTGTGTTGTCAAATATAAGTTTCTCTCTAAATTCGTGCCGTCAATGAGATTCAGGATCGCGTCGGGGCGCTCACCGATGAGATAATTTCTCGCCACCACTTCCTCCAGCGTATAGGGAGAAAGAGAATAAATACCCGGAAGGTCGGTGATGGTCACACCATCATGCTTTTTTAACTTTCCTTCCTTCTTTTCCACCGTGACACCCGGCCAGTTCCCGACAAACTGATTGGAGCCGGTCAGCGCATTGAACAGCGTCGTTTTTCCACAGTTCGGGTTACCCGCAAGGGCAATTCGCATACTCATAACTTTTTCCTCTCCTTCTTATTAGTTTTTCCTAACTTTCAGTCTGAAAATAAAGGGGATAAACCCCTGCATAAATACCTTTTTACACACTTTCCACCTCAATCATTTCCGCGTCCGCTTTCCTGATCGAAAGTTCATACCCGCGGACAGTCACCTCAATCGGGTCGCCCAGCGGCGCCACCTTTCTTATCTGCACATCCACGCCTTTTGTCAGACCCATGTCCATGATACGGCGTTTGACCGCGCCCTCTCCATGGAGTTTTACCACCCGGACGGTATCGCCGACCTTTGATTCTCTCAGTGTTTTCATTTTGATAACTACACTCCTTTCTCTGTTGAAAATTTCAATTTTCAACCTGTCCTCCCACTTTTTATTGATACATTCAGCTCTATGCGGAGAATGCTGTTTTACAGGCATCCCTTTACGCGAAGCTTAGTACTTCCAAGTCAGCTTGCTGACTCTGCAGCATGCTCACTTTGCGTCTCCGTCCTTTGGCAGACGTCTTTATAAGTACTTTCCGCGTTTTAGACCATGATCTTCTGCGCCATCTCCTTGCTGACCGCAACGCGGGAGTCCTTCACATTCACGATAACATTGCCCCCGATAGCGCTGACCACTGTGACTGCCCCTCCCGCGACAAAACCGAGGTTTTCCAAATGTGCCTTAACCTCCTGCTTTCCCCCGATTTTCCTGATGATGTTTTCCTCTCCGACTTCTGCTAATGTAAGCGGCATCGTGTGTTCCTCCATTCCGAAACGTTTTTGTTTTCTTTTGAATATGTATTAGTTTTTACTAACCTAATGTAAAAAGCAACGGATGCCAGACTCTGTCAGACATCCTTAAGTTTCATAGGAGTTAGCAGTCGCTAACCACATATTATAATATGACTTCCCTCCATCCTTGTCAACGTTATTTTAATAGCTTACTCAAGTTTCATCATACTAACTAATATATTAGGGAATGCTAACTTATTATTTTGTGCAAAATTTCCATATATGCATAGTTTATTTCACATAACTCGCGAACAGCTTTACAAGCGGCCGCCCGGTTATATCTACTGCTTTTGCGCACAAAAAAGACGCATGGTTTTCAACTTATTGTGTTCCATCCGCCTTTACACTGTTTCACCTGCAGCCTTATTCCCTGATAAATGTTTTATCTGCTGCCGTAGGACCATCCTCGTCTGAAAGGTATCTCTCCACCTTCATATGCAAGTCATACTTTTCCCGCAGCTTTATGATCTGCGCCATCATAGGCGACGCGTGATGAACATCGATCGACCGCTGATCCTTCCAGCTGTCAATCAAAAGTACCGTTTCCTCATCTTCCATCGGGAAAAAATATTCATATCTGATATTTCCGGTTTCCGCACGAATGTCACGGACAACGCCGCTTGCCATCATTTCCTCCGCAAATTTCCTTGCGCTTCCATCTTTTCCGCTATAATAAATGTTTACCATGACAGCCATCTGTTCTTCCTCCTGGCCATGCGTTATTCTTTTTTCATTGCTACTCCGTCCCTGAAGGCTTCCCCGACCCTCTCCGTCACTTTATAATATCCATGCGTATACGGATCGAAAGCAATGGCATTCACCAGCGACATATCTACCTTATCCCCAACCATAACGCTTTCGTCCGCCGTGACATTTACCACTTTACCAATCACGCCGCAGCCATATTGACTGTCCTGATACTCGACAAATTCGCACTCTAAGCACAGTGGAAATTCATTGATGACCGGCGCGTCCACCATCTCCGATCTGCTTGCGGTGAGACCGCTGTTTTTCAGCTTATCCGCAACCCTGTTGCCGGATTCCACGCCAAAGTAGTCCGCCTCCACAATATGGGCGGCATCAGCGATGCTCACCGTAAAGGCGCCCCTCGCCTTGATGTTCTTTAGTACTGTCTTAAAGGAAAGTATAAAGTTGTGGTAAGGTTCAATGTACAAAAAACAGTATCAGATACACCACAGTGGAAGCGGTAATACTCATGTAATACAAAAGGCGTTCCGATCACTTGTTTTACGGCATTTCCATGCTTCACTGTAAAAGAATCATTCCGCATGGGCGGTAAGCTGCGGCTCACATATCGATTTTCATTTGTAAATCAGCGCATATGCATAAAACTTGTTTGTTCTTATTGTTATGGTTTCAGGGCTGCTGTCCAAATCGCTGTAAATAATCGGCTGCCCGCCCTTGGTAACGCAGATCATTTTGTACTCCCTGTCCGTCTTGTAAATGGCTGACGGAATTTTTAGAGTAATCTGAACTTCCTCATCCATGCTGTAGGCATTGCCGGAAAGAGGATAAATATGATAAGTCCTGCCAATGGTATAATCCCCAAGGACTGCCTCAAAGGACTGAAAACACATAGGTCCCTGCATCGCATTCTCTATATGGATCCGATAGGCATCGCCATCTGACTGAGCGTATTGAACCGCTTCTTTCCCCATGCAGGCATACCGCTTTTTCTCATCGGGCGTTACAGGGCGCCATATTTCCACATCTGCTATTGTGCCGGAATCCCTAACCGCTGATGACATAGATCCGCCTCTTTCCCTGCCGCTGCCGGAATCTGCATGACCGTCGGGCTTATTGTCTGAACCACCGGGTCTATTGTCTGAACCGCCGGGCTTATTGTCTGAACCGCCGGGCTTATTGTCTGAACCGCCGGGCTTATTGTCTGAGCCACCAGGCTTATTGTCTGAGCCACCGGGCTTATCGCCTGAACCGCCTTCATCCGGATTTTCAGGCTTGAAATCTCCCGGGTCGTCCGGGTCTGAAGCGAATGGATCGTCAAAGGGAACGTTATACTTTATATTTGCATTCGGCATGGCATTGAGTACAAACTGCCCGCCGATCGACCTCCACGTGCTTTCACTGCCGCCAAAAGAGATCGTGCCGCCATACTGGATATACGTACTGGTAAAAGGCTCCTCCCCGATTTCGGAAACGCCCGCCGGAATGTAAATTTCCGCTAACATTGTGCAGGACTGGAACATATAACTGCTGACTGCCTTCAACCCCTGCGGCAGAGTAACGCTGCCTAACTTCCAGCACTGTGCAAAAGCGCCATCGCCGATTTCTACAGCTCCCGCGCCTGACGCAAACCTGATCTGAACTACTTCCGTGCAGCTTGTAAACGCGCCTGAACCGACAGACGTAACGCTTGCCGGAAAGTCCAGATACCTGAGCGCCGTACAGGCCCGGAAGGCATTCCTGCCAATCGTTTCAACTCCCTCGCAGATGGACACGGAAGTTAAATTCTCACAGCCCTGAAAAGCGCTGTCCCTCACACTGACCGTTGTCTTCGGGATAGTTGCCGCCACCAGTTTTGCATTTTGAAAAGCCCCGGTCCCGATATCTGTGATGCCGTCAGGGATATATACCGTCAGAGCCCTGCTCCCGTAAAATGCATAGTCCCCGATACCTGTGACGCCATTTTCAATAATGATGGTATTAATGTCGTCCATATATGCATTCCATGACGGACCTGCGTCCGGCGTATAATCCGGCATATCGCCTGTGCCGGTAATGGTTAACACGCCGGCATTCGTAAGCGTCCAGCCAAGCGGACCCTCCGTGCCTTCATGCGCCGTGTCGTCAGCGTTATCATCTTCCGTATAGCCATTCGGATAACGGGTGACGAGAAAATCTGCCGTCATAATGTCATCTGCGCTGATCGTCCGCCCCCAATGCACGGACTTATTGTAGTTTGCCTCGGCAACCGTCACGCCTCCGGCACTGACCTGCAGCACGATGACGAAATGGCTGTTATTATTTACCCGCAGAATGTCGCCAACTTTAATATCTTCGTAGCCGAAACCGCCCCTGTCAATGGTTCTGGAAGGCAGGCTGCCGAAAGCCTCATCGCTTAAAAGAAAGGCGAAAGCCGCGCAGCCGACACCAAGACCGGCGCCTTTGACAGGACCGCCCTGAAAACGGTAATATTCTCCCAATTCCCCCCTGCTCCCGTAAGGCTCGAAATTGGTCCATGTCATACCCTCAGGATATTTATCCTGCAAATTTGTCATTGCCGCATAGACTTCCCTGTAGGTTGGGCAGCCCTCGCCGGCTCTTGCCATCCGAAAGGTCCGGATCGCCGGCTCTGCCGGATCATCATCCGTAAAGAAAGGTTCCTGATCCGACCAGACGCCCGCCCTTATTTCCTCTGTTTTCTCTGCCGCCTCTGTCTCTTCCGCTTCCTCTGTTTTCTCTACCGCCTCTGTTTCCTCATTTACTTTCGGAAGGTCGTTGGCTGACGGGCTTTCCTGTGACACAACAGTATCCGCCTCTTCTTCTGCATCGTCAGCCTGTCCGCTGCCTGTCTCAGACGGCTCACTTAAGCTGTCCAGACCATCCGCCCCGGGTTCCTTTGCCCCCTCCGAAAGGTCAGACTCACGATCCACGGGAAACTCCCCGGGTTCCGCGGCGGATGCTGTCACGCCGGAAAACAACAATGCGGTAACCACCGCCGCCAAAATGATCCTCCTATGTTTGATTCTCTGCATCATTCTCTCCTCCCATCCTTCTTTCACACCTTGTGCGTCCTCTTAAAACAGCCCCAGAAACTTCTCCTGAAAGGTACTGTAAATTTCTTCATACGTCGTATAGTTAATCTGGGCACTGTCCCGAAAGCGCCCCCTCCATTCGTCCCGCACCGCGTCCGCGAGCAGCCCGGCATATTCGCTCTGCGTCAGAAGAATAGCCGGAAAGACAAAGTAAATCATAAACAGATTGATGTCCATCTGGCTTCTGCCGCTGATCTTTCCCCGTTTGGCGAAGCGCGCTTCCACCGCATCCGCAAAAGCTTTTGCCGTCTGCGCCGCCATTTCATCCCGCTCCGATTCTTCCGCCCGCTCCACAAGTTCAGTCATCTCCGCCAGAATCTCCTGATTCTTTTCCCGAAATTCTCCCATCCGCTCCTTATAAGCCTTCTTTTTCAGACGGTACATCATCGCCTCCATGTTGTCAAACATGGTTCCTGCCTGTTCTAACATACGCTCTGTCATCCTTTCCCAATCTATTTGTTGCTCTACAATCTGCTTTCATGCCGCAAATCCTATAAATCAAGATTTATGGCACATATTTCCCGTCACTATTTAAAAAATTTAAATAAATCCGGCTTGCGCTCTCTTCACACCTATGCTATAATAGTCCTCGGCGGTTTTCGTCAGCCGCGCATTAAAGGGGCATAGTTCAAAGGTAGAACAGTGGTCTCCAAAACCATCGATGTGGGTTCGATTCCTACTGCCCCTGTTATTATGACCCGTGAGTCTCTGCTCGCGGGTTTTTCAGTACATTTTTTACAGAAAGAGGATTCCCATGAAAAAATTTGCAGCATGCTTTATACTGACATTCTCCCTCGCTCTTCTTAACGCCTGCGGTGAAGAAAAACCGCTCCTGTCCGCTGCCGACTACGATCTGGACGCGGAGACGGCGCAGACCATACGCGGCGTGAAAATCGGGGATGGCGCTGATGTATTTTTAGCCGCCTACAGGGATTACGACATCCTCTCCTCCGTGGACGGCGGAGATTACCAATACCTTGCCGCGGAAGAAATTCCCTTCGACAAGCCCCTGACCACGATTCTGCCCTCTTTCTTCGTGGACGGCGCAGCCGTGGATATCGACACTTTCTGTGAAAATAACGAAATCGAAAAGGGCTTTCTCCTCTCGTATCTGACCGATGAAGCATATCTGGAACACCATGCTGTCGTCTACCAGTATCTCGTCTTTGAGTGGGCAGACGGCAAGATCACTGACATCCGCTCCGAATCCATGGACTACAATAAGGACGGCTCCTACTATACGGCAAACTGACTTTCATAAAGCTTTGCGTAAAAGCCCTTTTTCTGCAGCAGCGTCTCGTGGTTTCCCTGCTCGATAATGTTCCCGTCTTTCATAACAAGAATCACATCCGCCTCCCTGATGGTGGAGAGTCTGTGCGCCACGATAAAGCTCGTTCTCCCCTGCATCATGGTTGCAAACGCTTTCTGGATCCGAATCTCCGTGCGCGTATCTATAGATGAGGTCGCCTCGTCCAGAATCAGCATGGGCGGCAGGCAGAGCATGACTCTCGTAATGCACAGGAGCTGCTTCTGCCCTTGGGAAAGACTGCCGCCGTCCTCCCCGATCACCGTATCATACCCCTTCGATAGTCTCTTGATAAAGCTGTGTGCATGGGATGCCTTCGCAGCGGCGATCACCTCTTCCTCCGTGGCGTCGGGTCTGCCCATCACGATATTATCGCGGATCGTCCCGGCTTTTAACCATGTCTCCTGCAATACCATACCGTAATTCTCGCGCAGGCTTTTCCTCGTCACTTCCCGGATATCCGCGCCGTCCACGCAGATTTTCCCGCTGTCCACATCATAAAACCGCATCAGCAGATTGATCACCGTGGTCTTGCCGCAGCCCGTAGGTCCGACAATCGCCACCCGCTGCCCCGGCTTCACCGCCAGATTGAAGTCCGTGATCAGCTTCTTATCCGGCACATAGGAAAAGTTCACATGGGAAAGCTCCACGCGCCCATCCACATCCGTAAGCGTCAGCGCATCGGCAGGCTCCGGCGTCTGCGGCTCTTCCTCAATTAACGCGAAAATCCGCGCCGCACACGCCAACGCATTCTGCAGCTCCGTCACCACGCCGGAAATCTCGTTGAACGGCTTCGTGTATTGGTTTGCATAGGAAAGGAAACAGGATAACTGACCCACGCTGATTCCCCCGTGCACGGCATAAATCGCCCCCACAACCGCCACGCCCGCATACACCAGATTGTTGACAAAGCGGGTAGACGGATTGGTTAAGGAAGAAAAGAAAATCGCCCGCAAGGAACAGTCCTGCAGTCTGCCATTGATCTCATCAAACTGTGCAAGCGCTTCGTCCTCATGGGAAAACGCCTGCACGACCTTCTGATTCCCCACCATCTCCTCGATCAGGGCTGTCTGCTCGCCTCTCGTCTCGGACTGTAGATGGAACATGGTAAACGTTTTCTTTGCGATAAAGCCTGCGACAAAAAACGACAAAGGTGTCACTAACACAACGACACCCGTGACAGCTACATTGACGCTGAGCATAAAGCCCAAAGTGCCCAATATCGTAATAACGCCGGTAAAAAACTGCGTAAACCCCATGAGCAGACCGTCCGCAAACTGGTCCACATCCGCGATCACCCGGCTCACCACCTCGCCATAGGAATGCGCGTCTATATATTTCAACGGCAGAATCTCTATCCTACGGAACGCTTCGTTACGGATGTCCTGCACAATGCGGTAGGTCATTTTATTGTTGCATACATTCATAATCCACTGTGCCAGCCCGGTCGCCGCGGCAATGACCACCATCAGCTTCAGAATATCGAACACGCCGCCGAAATCCACCTGTCCCGGTCCGATCACGAGGTCTATGACTTTTCCGGTCAATATCGGAAAATACAGTGTCAGCGCCACCGTCACACTCGCCATCACAATGGATGCCGCCAGATAGAGCCAGTATTTTTTTATATAATGCAAAACCCGCCGGAATGTTTCTTTCTGTCCCATGTCGCTCCCCTCTATCAATTTTGCCGTGCTCATTCATAAATTGTCTTCGACAACTTCTAGGGTATATTCAATTTTGTACGGCATTCTTTTGCGCATACTGCGAATAATATATCTCCTGATAGACCTCGCAGTCTGCCAGCAGCTCCTCGTGCGTGCCGCACCCCGCCATCTCGCCGTCTTCCAGCACAATGATCTGGTCAGCGTGCCGAATGGAGGAGGCACGCTGGGATACGATAAACACCGTCGGTTCCCCGGGAAGCTCCTTGAGCGCCCTGCGGAGCGCCGCGTCCGTCGCATAGTCTAACGCAGACGCACTGTCGTCCAGGATCAGTATCTCTGGCTTCCCCACCAGCGCCCTTGCGATTGTAAGCCGTTGTCTCTGCCCGCCGGAAAGGTTTCGTCCCTCCTGCGCCACAGGCGCATCCAGACGTCCCTCTTTCGTCTCCACAAACTCCTTTGCCTGCGCGAGCCGTAACGCCTCCCACAGCTCCTCGTCCGTGGCGGAGCCGTTTCCCCACAGCAGGTTATCCCTGATCGTCCCGCGGAAAAGAACCGCCTTCTGCAGGACAATCCCTATCTTTTCTCTCAGTTCTTCCATACCATAAGTCTTTACATCACGTCCGTCCACGCGCACAGCACCCGTTGTAGCGTCATAAAACCGGGGAATCATATTAACCAGGGAGGATTTGCCGGAACCCGTGCCTCCTATGATGCCGACCGTCTGTCCCTTCGGCACCTGTATATGGATATCACTCAGGGATTCCGCTCCGGCTCCCCCGTAAGTCAGATGCACATGGTCAAACTCCACAGCAAGGCTCGCTTCCGCGTCTGTGCCGCTCTTCTTTGCCGGCACGGCATCTCCCGCTGTCCGATTGTCCATCTTGGTCAATCCCTTTCCTTCTTCCGCCGTATCCCTCCACTCCATGGAGGACTCCACCTCAAACACCGCCTCGATCCGATTCGCACATGCAAGCGCCTTGGTGATTGTGATAATCAGATTCGCCAGCTTGATCAGCTCCACCAGAATCTGCGACATATAATTGACGAGCGCCACCACCTCGCCCTGGGTAATGCTGCCGTTGTCCACGCGCACCGCACCCGTGTAGAGCAGAATGATGGTCGCCGCGTTAATGATAATGTATGTGACCGGATTGGTCAGCGCCGATATTCTTCCCACGACAAGCTGCAAATGGGTCAAAACATCATTTTTCTCCTCGAACCGCTCCGTCTCCTCTTCCTCTTTATGGAAGGCACGGATCACCCTCGCGCCCGTCAGATTTTCCCTTGTCGCCCCGAGTACGGCATCCAGCCCTGCCTGCACCTTTTTATACATAGGCATGGTGAGCGCCATGATCCCGAAGACCACCACCGCCAGAAGCGGGATTGTCACCACGAAAATCATTGCCGCCTTCCCGTCGATCGTAAACGCCATAATCATTGCGCCGAACACGATAAAGGGCGAACGCAAAAATAAGCGCAGAACCATATTAACCCCATTCTGCACCTGATTCACGTCGGAAGTCATGCGGGTAATCAGCGTCGAAGTGCCCAGCGTATCAATCTCCGTAAAGGAAAGGCTCTGGATATGGTCAAAAAGAGCGTGCTTTAACCCGGTCGAAAAACCCACCGCCGCTTTTGCCGCAAAATACTGCGCCGTGATGGAGCACAGCAGCCCGATCAGCCCGAGCGCAACGAGAATACTACCCATTTTCAGAACATATCCCGTGTCAGCCCGCCCGATGCCCCTGTCAATAATCGCAGCCATTACGAGGGGCACAAACAGCTCAAACGTTGCCTCCAGCATTTTAAAGAGGGGTGCAAAAACCGTCTCCTTTTTATAATCCTTTAAATAGATAAGCAGTTTTTTCATAATCGTCTTTTATTGTATATACTCACTTGTCTGCGCTTTGATTTCCTCATCAATCTGCCTGACCCGCGCGGAAGGCGTATAACTCTCCTCCGGATAAAGCATGTGATGGAGCTGCCTTACATTCTCCTCCAGATCATTGGGAATCACGCAGCTGCCCTTGCTTCCCACGTTAGCTCCGGCTCTTCCTCCCTCAAAGGGAAAACCGTCACTCTCCACCATATTGTAACCTGCCACACTTCCGAGAACACTCAAAATCTCATTCACATTCAGAGATGTTTCCACCTGCGGCAGAACGGCATTAACCATGTCAGTCAATGTGCTGACTGATGCGCCGCTCGCCTTATCCATCATGGCACGAAGTACATCTCTCTGTCTTTCCGCCCTTCGGAAATCGTCTCCCTTCGTGTAACGGATCCGGCAGTATGCCGTAGCCTGCATCCCGTTCAAAAGCTGTCTGCCACTCTGCTCAACCGGGATATAATCTACGCCGAGTTCCTCAGCCATACAGAGCTGATAATTATTCAGATGTGATATTTCCGAATCCGTAACCTCAATCTCTACGCCACCCAGCGCATCCACCGCGTCAATCAGCCCCGAAAAGCCGATCGTCACATAGTCCGTGATATCCAGATCCATGTTCATGTTTAGCATATTGATCGCCTGTTCAGGTCCGCCCTGCGCGTATGCCGTGTTGCATTTATTGTAAGAATCGTTACTAAGATTCAGATACGTGTCCCGGAATACGGAAACCAGCTTAATCTCCTGCGTATCCTGGTTAATACTGGCAATCATAATGGTATCACTTCTCGTACCTCTCCCCAGTTCGCCGTCCCTGGCGTCCACACCGAAGAGAGCAATGTTGCGGTAACCCTTTTTCTTTTCCTCCTCTTTCTTCTCCGTCTGCTTCACATCAATAGTCTTTTTCCTGACGATCTCCTCGTTTATGCGGATTTTTCCCTCGTCAATATCCTTATGGTTTACCTCGCCTGTCATTGTGACCACCACATACATCACGCCGATAGCGATAATCAGAACGCAGATCTCCACGATCAGAAGAGGTATGCTGCCCCGAAAGCCGCGCTTTCTCTTATCCATGCTGACTCCTTTGTCAGATCTTATCCGTTTCCCTGTAACTTAATACGCCGCTGCCCGCGGCACAATTAAAACCCAAGTTATCGTACCACATAAACGACTCTAAATCAAGTCAATCGCGTCCCGGACAGTCCTAACGCCGATCACCCGCACCCCTTCTCTTACCTTGATCTGCCCTGCGTTAACCGCCGGAAGAACACATGTTGTAAAGCCCAGTTTTGCGGCTTCTGCCACTCTCTGGGACGCCTGCGAGACGCCTCGCACCTCCCCGCTTAAGCCGATTTCCCCAAACGCAATGGTTCTGTCGTCAATGGCACGGTTCTTAAAACTGGATGCCGCCGCCATGGCGACCCCCAGGTCGATTGCCGGCTCTGCAATCCGCATACCGCCCGCCAGGTTCACGTAGGCGTCACAGTCCGACATCTGCAGATTCAGCCGCTTCTCCAGAACAGCCATCAGCAGGTTTAACCTGTTTAAATCCATGCCGGTCGCCTGTCTTCTCGGTATGCCGAAATTGCTGTGGCAGACCAGCGCCTGAATTTCCAGCAGAATCGGTCTGGTTCCCTCCATGGAACAGGACACGACGGAGCCGCTGGCGCCCTCCGGCTTTCCGCTCAGCATAAACTCGGAGGCGTTCTCCACTTCCGCAAGCCCCTCTTCCTTCATCTCAAAAACACCAATCTCGTTCGTGGAGCCAAAGCGGTTCTTCACTCCCCGCAAAATTCGGTAAGAGGCATGCCTGTCTCCCTCAAAGTAGAGCACCGTGTCCACCATATGCTCTAAAACCCTCGGACCGGCAACCGTTCCCTCCTTGGTCACATGACCCACGATCATAATGGAAACGCCCATCCCCTTGGCGAGCTGCATCAGCACATTCGTGGACTCCCTCACCTGGGAAACACTGCCCGGCGCGGAAGATATTTCCTCACGATACATCGTCTGGATCGAATCGATGACCGCCACCGCAGGCTGCACTTTACGGATTGTCTGCTCCACGGTTTCCAGATTTGTCTCGCATAAAAGAAGAAGCTGGTCCGAAAACTCGCCCAGCCGGTTGGCACGCATCTTGATCTGCTGCAGGGATTCCTCGCCCGATATATACAGGAGTTTACGCCCGTCCGCCGCCATTTGCCTGCACACCTGCAGGAGCAGGGTGGACTTGCCAATGCCCGGATCGCCGCCCACCAGCGTAAGGGATCCGGGCACAATGCCTCCGCCGAGCACTCGGTCGAGCTCCGCGATATGCGTGGTCATGCGCTCTCCCTCCTGCAGGTTCACCTGCTTCAGGCTCACAGGCTCCGCCGCCCTTTTCCCGGACACACCACCGAATGCACCGCCGCTTCTCTTTCCGCCTGCCGGCTCCTCCACCATGGTGTTCCACTCCTTACAGCCCGGGCACTGTCCCAGCCATTTGGAGGATTCATAGCCGCAGCTCTGACAGAAAAAAATCGTCGTTTTCCCCTTTGCCATTCCCGTTTCCTTTCTTCACCCAGACATAGAAGCGGGGTTTTTCAACCAAATGTGACATACACGTCAGTTGAAAAACCCCAAATTCCCGCTCCAACCGCCTACTTGACGATCTTTACTTCCACCGCGCCGACACTTGCAAGCTCCACGCTGATACTCAGCTTTCCGCTCAGGTTCGTCTTCATCTCCCCTATGTTTGTGCCGTCCACATACACCTTATAAACCGTGTCTTCCTCAAGCCCCACCGTGATCTGCGCGTCCTCATCGCCCTCCACCGTGAAACTAAGCCCGTTCTCCGTCTCCTCAAAACGGTTCACGCTGGTACCCGGCTCCGACTCATAGGCAAACATGCCGTTCTTCTCAAGCTTCGTCAGTTCCTTAAAGGTCTTCACCTTATAAAGATTACCGCCGTGCTCATAATCCTCCAGCTTTGCCTTTGACGCCAGCTTGTAATTGCCAAAGCTGATCGTCCTGTCACTCTCCGTGCGCAACAACTCCTCTACTACAGCCATCGCTTTTTCCTCCTAATGTCTCTTTAATTATACCTTATCATACCTGCACGGGTTTTACCGTGAAGGTTATTTTCTTATTCTTCAGTCCAACGGATACCTTGTCACCGCTCTTCACCTTTCCTGCTAAAATCTCTTCCGCCAGGGCGTCCTCGATTTCCGACTGGATGGCACGTTTCATGGGTCTTGCTCCCATTTTGACATCCATATGTTTTTCAACCAGATGCTCTTTCACGGCGGAACCGACCGTCAGCTCAATATCCATCTGTTCCTTGCACCGCTTCGACAGATTTTTAGAGAGCAGTGTGACAATCGCCTTCATATCCTCCCTGTTCAGCGGATGGAACACCATAATCTCATCGATCCTGTTGATGAACTCCGGCTTGAAGAGGCGTTTTACTTCCTCCATGACATTCCCCTTCATCTTATCATAACTCTGTTTCTCCGTCTCCGCCGCGCCGAACCCCAGATTTTTCGGGTCTATGATGCGCTGCGCCCCGGCATTGGAAGTCATAATCAGGATGGTATTCTTAAAGCTCACCTTCCGCCCCTTGGAATCGGTGATATGACCGTCGTCCAGCACCTGCAGAAGGACGTTAAACACATCCGGGTGTGCTTTCTCTATCTCGTCAAAAAGGACGACAGAATATGGATTCCTGCGTATCTTTTCGGAGAGCTGTCCCCCCTCCTCGAAACCCACATAGCCCGGCGGCGAACCGATCATCTTTGACACCGAATGCCCCTCCATGTACTCCGACATGTCCACGCGGATCAGCGCGTTTTCCGAACCGAACATTGCCTCTGCAAGCGCCTTTGACAGCTCGGTCTTCCCCACGCCGGTAGGTCCCAGAAACAGGAATGACCCGATCGGTCGATTAGGATCCTGCAGCCCCACTCTGCCGCGCCGCATTGCCTTCGCCACTGCCACGACCGCCTCTTCCTGACCAATCAC
Source organism: bacterium 1xD42-87 (assembly GCA_003611805.1). GTDB lineage: Bacteria > Bacillota > Clostridia > Lachnospirales > Lachnospiraceae > UBA3282. The sequence goes on from RAYM01000028.1 coordinate 84,372, forward strand.
ACGCTTATGGAGAATGGATTCCAGTTTCAGCAATCGCTCGCTTTCCTTCTCCGCAAGTTTTTTCACAGGGATCTTCGTCCAGAGCGCCACCACTTCCGCGATTTCGTTTTCTCCCACCACATAGGCGTGGTTTTGCTCTTCCTGCTCCAGCCGCTTCACCATACGCTCATATTTTTTAATGCAGCTCTCCTGTTTCTTCTTCAGTTCCGCCGCCTGCGTAAACGCCTCCATACGGATTGAACGTTCAATCTGCAGATCAATCTTATCAATCTCCTCCGACAGCTCCTGCAGCTTATCCGGCTGTTTTGTCACGTGCAGCCGCACTGCCGCCGAAGCCTCGTCAATCAGGTCAATCGCTTTATCCGGCAGGTTCCTGTCATTGATGTAGCGCGCCGACAGTGCAACAGCCGCGCTGATCGCCTCCGGCGTGATGGTTACCCGGTGGTGCTCCTCGTACTTGTGGGCAATGCCCCGCAGAATATTCTCTGTCTCCTCAATGCTCGGCTCCTCCACCGTCACCGGATGGAAACGCCGCTCCAGCGCCGCATCCTTCTCCACATACTTGCGGTACTCCGCGATGGTGGTCGCGCCGATCAGCTGGATTTCACCCCTTGCAAGGGAAGGTTTTAAAATATTGGAAGCGTCAATCGCGCCCTCCGCGCCGCCAGCGCCGATAATGGTGTGCATCTCATCCAGAAAAAGAATGATATTGCCGTCCTCGATCACTTCCTTAATGACTTTCTTGATTCTCTCCTCGAACTCGCCTCGGTACTTGCTGCCTGCCACCATGCCCGAAAGATCCAGCGTCAGCAGCCTTTTATTCTGCACCGTAAAGGGAACGTCTCCTGTCACGATCCTCGTGGCAAGCCCTTCCACCACCGCCGTTTTGCCGACGCCCGGCTCTCCCACGAGACAGGGATTGTTCTTCGTGCGGCGGCTCAAAATCTGTACCACTCTGGTAATCTCCTCTTCCCTGCCGATTACCGGATCAAGCTTTCCTTCTCTGGCTAGCGCCGTCAGATCCCTGCTGTAATGGTCAAGCGTTGAGGTATTTCCCTTTTTCTTATTCTGCTTTCTGCCCAGATCTTCTTTGTAGAGCACACCGTCCTCACCCATTGCCACAAGCACATCCACATAGAGTTTCTGCACCGAAATGCCCATGGTACTTAAAAGCCGGACCGCTACATTCTCCCCCTCTTTAAGAAGCGCCAGGAGAATGTGCTCCGTTCCCGTCTTATCGCTGCCAAATCTGTCCGACTGTCTGTGCGCCTCCTCCAGAATCGCCTGCGCGCGGGGGGAATACCCGTCCCGCTCCGCAATCAGCACGGAGGTTTCCGGCACGATCAGATCCTTTATCATCTCTTTCAGCCGCACAACGTCCACACCGTTATTCAAAAGCACGGTCGCCGCAACGCCTGTATTCTCCCTTAAAAGTCCCAATAGGATGTGCTCGCTTCCCACATAGCTCTGCCGCAGGCTTCTCGCCGCCCTCTCCGCCAGGATCAGTGCCGCTTTCGCCTTATCCGTAAATTGTGGCTGCATTTACTCTCTCATTCCTTTCCCATATTCCTCATAGATCTCGTCTATAAGAGCATGCACTTCTTCGCCGGAAATATTCTTACAGCTTGCCTTTGCCAGCGTGACTAACAGGTCTTCTCTGATCTCTTCGATGGCACGCATCCTGTCAATGTCCACAGCAACCATCACGCCCCGTCTGCGGTCCACTTTCACATAGCCTTCCTGCTTCAAAACGGTGTAAGCTTTGTTGACCGTGTGCATATTGATACCGATGGCGTCCGCAAGCTGCCTGACGGAAGGGAGCATATCTCCCTCCTGAAACCGGGAAGTGGCAATCCCCATAATGATCTGATCCCTGAGCTGCATATAAATTGCCTGATCGCTATTAAAATCTATCTCGATAAACATAGTTATTTCAGATCCTTATCGTCCATATTTAAAAATTCAAATTCAAACTCGTCGTCATCTAAAAGGAAGTTCTTTGCCTTGCGTGCCCTTGCAGGTCTGACTGCTTCTTCCGTATCAGGTTCCTCCCTGTAGGTCACTTCCCGCTCGCGCCGTCTGCGCTCCGGCATGTCCGCTCTGGCTCCCGCCTCCTCTCTTCTGCGCGGTCTGCGGTCTTCGTCCGCCGCCGCTCTGCGTCCCGGCTCTCTTTCTCTCTCCGCCGCCCTGCGTCCCGGCTCCCTCTCTCTCTCCGCCGCACGCCTTGCTGACGGACGCTCCTCCGGCGTCTCGTCGTCTTCGTCGTCCTCATAATCCTCATAGTAAGCGTCGCGCAGTTTAAACGCCATAATAACCGTTACAATCACCAGAATTGCCAGAAGCACGGCAAGCACAACAATCACAATCCTCTGTTTCACTATGGACTTCGTGTCATCCCCGTCATCCAGCGTCTGGGAATAGGAAGACTCCAGCAAAGGAACGAGCTTCTGCTTCTGTCCGGTCACATTATCATAAATATACCACACTTCTTCTCCGTCGGAACCGGCCTCAATTTTCAGTTCATAATCGTTACGCGGCGCAGGCGCAGGTTCTTCCGGTTCCTCCGTCGGTGCTTCCACCGGCTCTTCCTCCACCGGCAGCATCTCTCCCATATCTAACAGATCAGAACGGATATACCCTGTCTTCTCAGAACCGTTTGACGCGGTAAAAGTGACATAATACCATGTCTTGCTGTCGCTTCCCTCTGATTTTCCGCTCACAACAACCTGCGTCCCAGACGCCAGGGAATCCACCGGGTTATTTGAAGTAGAAGGATCGGGACGCACCTTCGCCTGCACGTTGGTGCTGGCATACTGGAGATCCACCGCCTCCTGTGCCTCCACCTGCGCACCGCCGCCCGATGCCGGAGCCTCCGCTCCCTGCGCATCCGCCGTGTCACCTTCCGACGATGCCGGTGCATTCTGGCTTTCAGCCGCCACGGAGACTGCAGGGATATCCCCGTCCCCCTTTTTCTCTATCATATCGGCGCGGACATAGCCCATCGTGTTCGCGTCCACATACACCTGATACCATGTGATCCCGGAGACATCCACCTTGCCCCGGATACTGATTTCCTTACCGACAGTGGTGCTGCCGATCACCTCACTCTCCTGATCGGGCTGCTTTCTGATATTGACTGAGTTGGGCAGCACGGTGCCTGTCGCCTCCGCCAGACTCACCATCGGATGACACCACGCAAGAAGAACTGCCGCGCAAAAAACCGCCGCTGTCTTCCATACATGTATCTGTTTTCCTCTTACCTGCTCGCTCTTTCGTGTCTTCATCCTTCTCTCCTCTGCCAGTATTCTGCCAAGTTTTACTATTCTCTCGTAAATCGCTTAGCGCCATCCTCTCCCTTGCGCCGCTCAGTGCTGTAACCAAACGTATCGCCATGATGCCTTGCCTTTCTTGCCATCTCCTCCAGATCATGGTGATAGTTCATCTCACACTTGGGGCAGTATTTGCCGCTGCTGATCTTTGCGCCGCAAATCTCACATTTTAAAAATATAACGGAATCCTTTGCTATCTCAAGTTTCCCCTCCTTGAGCATATCCCTTATGGATTTTTGCGGCACCCCGGTAGCCTTGGCAACCTCCGCCGCATTGGCGCCCATATGTTTCTCCACATAATTGCGCGCCTTTCCGTAATCGTCATATTCCAAAAAGCCGCACTTCTCGCACTGGTATTCCCCCAGTCCCTTAAAGACCATAACACCCCCGCACTCGGAACAGTAAGTAGGTCTGTTATAGGTATTGATTTCACTAAACTCTTTCCTGAGCATCTCAATTCGCTCTTCCCTGCTCATTGTCTCACTCCCTTTTACGCTTCTTCTATTGCTTTATTCCGTTTCCACGGTTCTCCGTCGTTTACGCCTCATCGATCGCCTTGCCGATATCATGCCGCATATACTGATGTTCAAAATGCACCCACTCCGTCGCCGCGTAAGCGTTCGCACGCGCCTCCTTCAATGTTGCGCCCTTCGCCGTGACACCGAGCACCCTGCCGCCGTTGGTGACAATCTTGTCACCATCTAAGCGGGTGCCGGCGTGAAAACAGTAATAGCCGTCCTTCCCGTCAAAGTTTTCCAGTCCCTCGATCACAAAGCCCTTCTCGTAGGAAACGGGATATCCCTCCGAAGCAAGGATCACGCAGACCGCCGCATTATCCTCAAAGGACAGGTCTATCCGGTCAAGCGTACCGTCAATGCACGCCTCCACCACGTCAATCATATCGTTTTTCATGCGGGGCAGCACTACCTGCGCCTCAGGATCCCCGAACCTGGCATTGTACTCCAGCACCTTCGGTCCGTCCTCCGTCAGCATCAGTCCGAAGAAAATAACGCCTTTGAAAGGCCTTCCCTCCGCCGCCATGGCGTCCACGGTCGCCTGATAGATGTATTTATGGCAGAACGCGTCCACCTCTTCCGTATAGAAGGGGCTTGGCGAAAATGTACCCATGCCTCCGGTATTCAGTCCCTGATCACCGTCCAGCGCACGCTTGTGATCCTGCGCGGACGACATGATTTTGATCGTCTTTCCGTCCACGAAAGAAAGCACGGAAACCTCGCGCCCCGTCATAAATTCTTCAATCACCATGCGGTTGCCCGCCGCGCCGAATTTCTTATCCTCCATAATGGTGCGCACGCCTTCCTTCGCATCTTCGAGCGTTTCGCAGATCAGCACACCCTTACCAAGCGCAAGCCCGTCCGCCTTAAGCACCACCGGCATCTTCGCGGTCTCCAGATACTTAAGGGCTTTCTGCGGATCGTCAAAGTTCTCGTAAGCTGCCGTGGGAATATTGTACTTTTTCATCAGATCCTTGGAAAATGCCTTGCTGCCCTCCAGAACCGCCGCGTTTTTCCGGGGACCAAATACCCTGAGCCCCGCCGCCTCCATCTCGTCCACGAGACCGCCCACCAGCGGGTCGTCCATGCCCACGATGGTCAGATCAATGGCTTTCTCTTTTGCAAAAGCCACCAGTTTATCAAATTCCATGGCGCCGATCGGCACACATTCCGCTATCTGCCCGATCCCCGCGTTGCCGGGCGCGCAGTATATCTTATCCGCCCTCGGACTCTTCGCCACAGCCGCCGCGATCGCGTGTTCCCTGCCGCCGCTTCCTACGATCAAAATTTTCATGGTCTTCTGTTCCTCCGCCTATTCCGTAACGATAACCTTACCATTCTCCACTTTCACCGAACCCGCCGCAATCAGATTGATACACCATGGAAGGATCACCCACTCAGCTTCCTCCATCACCCGTTTCTGCAGCGTCTCCGGTGTGTCGTCCTCATGCACTTTCACTGTCTTCTGCATGATGATCGGTCCGGTATCCATTCCCTCGTCCACAAAATGCACCGTCGCACCGGTAATCTTCACGCCGCGCTTAAGCGCTTCCTCGTGCACCCGCAGTCCGTAACAGCCTTTTCCGCAAAATGCCGGAATCAGCGCCGGATGCACATTGATAATCCGATTTTCATACTTTTTAATTAACTCTGCCGGCACCTTCACCATAAAGCCCGCCAACACAATCAAATCCGGGCTGGCTTCTTCCACCGAGCGGCAAAGAGCCGCCTCAAACGCTTCCCTGTCCTCGAAATCCTTCGGAGATACACACACGCTCTCAATCCCCGCCGCTTTCGCTCTCTCCAGCGCGCGGACGCCTGGATTGTTGCACACTACCCGCACAATCTCCGTGTGAAAGACAGAGCCATTCGCAATGCCGTCAATAATCGCCTGCAAGTTCGTGCCGCCGCCCGACACACATACCACTACTCTAAGCATATTGCTCCTCCCGTCAGAACTCCCCAGTCCCTTCTAAAGATAACAAATCTTCCAAATCATTCACAAAGTGCATTACGCCGCGCGGTTCTGTATTATGTAAATCCATCAAGTGTTTACACAATAACCGCCTCATGCGCGCCTGCTGCCGCTTCGCCTACAGTCCACGCATTTTCACCTGCCGCTTTCAGCGCGGCAACAGTCCGATCCGCATCCGCGGCATCCACCGCCAGCACCATGCCAAGCCCCATGTTGTAGGTATTGTACATCATCTTCTCTTCCAGACCGCCGGTCTTTTGCATCAGCGCGAAAATGGGCGGAATCTCAAAGCTGCCCTTCTCCACCTTTGCCCCAACGCCATCCGGCAGCATTCTGGGAATGTTCTCATAGAAACCGCCGCCTGTAATATGACTGCAGCCTTTGACGGTAACACCCGCCTTCCTTACTTCCTGAAGCGCCTTTACATAAATTTTTGTCGGCGTAAGCAGTGTCTCACCCAATGTTGCGCCAAGTTCATCATAATATACAGAGAGCGTTTCCCTATTTACATTGAATACCTTTCTAATCAGGGAAAAACCGTTGCTGTGCACCCCCGAGGATGCAATGCCGACCAGCACGTCGCCGGGCTTTACATCTGCCCCCGTAATCAGATCCTTCTCCTCCGCAACACCCACCGCAAAACCGGCGAGATCGTACTCTTCCTCCGGCATCAGCCCCGGATGCTCCGCCGTCTCGCCGCCGACCAGCGCCGCGCCTGCCTGTTTACAGCCCTCCGCAACGCCTTTCACGATGGCTGCGATTTTTTCTGGATAGTTTTTGCCGCAGGCTATGTAGTCCAGGAAAAACAGCGGCTCCGCGCCCGCGCATACCACGTCGTTGACGCACATGGCAACACAGTCGATTCCCACGGTATCATGTTTATCCAGCAGAAAAGCAAGCTGTATCTTCGTGCCCACGCCATCCGTGCCAGACAAAAGCACCGGCTTCTCCATACCCTTGATCTTCTCAAGAGAAAAGGCGCCGGAAAACCCGCCGATCCCGCCTAACACCTCCGGTCTCATCGTTCCATTCACATACTGTTTCATCAGCTCCACCGAACGGTACCCCGCCTCGATATCCACACCCGCCGTCTTGTAATCCATAATTACCTCCATGTCGGAGCTTTTGTCCGTCTCTGCGCCCCGTGGTTTACATAAATTTTCTGTTCCTTTTCTCACTAACCGCCATGTTACAGCTTTGCTGTGAGTGGCTAGAAGTTCTTCTCACGCTATGCCTTCAGATACGTTTTATATCCGACCTCCTTCAGCTTCGCATCCTTCTCCTGCACGTTCTCCTTCAGGCTCTCCGCATATTTCTTTAACCGCTCCAAAAGCGCCGCATCCGAGACCGCCAGAATCTTCGCCGCCAGAATCCCGGCATTTTGTCCGCCGTTAATCGCCACCGTCGCCACCGGAATACCGGAAGGCATCTGTACAATGGAATAGAGGGAGTCCACCCCTCCCAGATCGGAAGTCTTCATCGGCACACCGATCACTGGCATGGGAAAAATCGCCGCGCACATACCCGGCAGATGAGCCGCTTTCCCGGCTCCTGCGATAATCACCTTAAAGCCTTTTGACTCCGCACTCTTCGCATACTCAAAAAACACATCCGGTTCCCTGTGGGCGGAAATAATCGTCATCTCATAAGAAACGCCAAGCTCCTCCAGAATATCCGCCGCCTTCGCCATGACAGCCATATCCGAATCGCTGCCCATTACGATGCCTACCTGTGCCATCCGCAATTACCTCCTCAACCACAATATCTTGTGTCAAAACAAAGTTTCTTACTCTACAGTGTACTAGATTATCTTCTCTTTTTCAACCACCTTTTAATAACAGTTCAGCCAGAACATGGCGTAGGCTGAACTGTCACTCTGCAAGCGCCCGGTTCAGTTCCTCACATCCCTGCAGCACAAATTGACCGTTTTGGATAATCACATGCTTCTCACCCGACACAGTCAACACCGAAAGCTCTCCCAGCTCGTCGTAAGGGATCGTAATATCCGTATGGCACTGGAAATATGCCTTGCTGACATCCGTGTCACGTAAAACTGACACTTCGTTCTCTTTTGCGACAATCTCCTTGCCGTCCGGATTATAGCTCTTCACTTCCTCTTCGTGGGAATAACAGGTGTCCCCCAGCGCAAAATGCGGTCCGGTCTTTTCCGCAATCAGAATCGGCAGTTTGTCCTCGATCCCGTATTTTCTCGCCACAGAGAACGCCGTCGTGTTCGTGCCGATGGCAAACTCTCCAAGCGGCAGTTTCTCATGGTGATGGAACACATTCTCCCTGATATACTTGCGGTTTTCCTCCTCTCCCTCAAAGTTGCCACAGCTGTAATCCGTCACAAAACCGTCCTGAAAATGAAGCCGCAGGTCCCGGTACTCCAGCTCGTGTAAAAACACGCGCGGCACATGCAGGAGCCCTTCCGTACCCGTCAGCTGCGGCGAAGTAAACACCTCCCCCACAGGGATATTGACATCCGCCACACAGTTTTCAAAATTGGTCTGGGTTTTGGGATCATCCAGCCTGTGGAGCTGCACCTTCATGTCCGTCTCATTCCCGTTCATACCTTTGACCAATACAGTCGATCCCTTATCCAGCACGTCAATGATCTTCTGCTGGATATCCCGGTAAAGCATGTAGTCCAACGTATTGATGCGCACCACATCGTCGAAAATTTTCTCATACCGCTCCCCGATCTGCGGCACAGGAAAAGCGATAATCGTAAAGCTGTGCTCCTCTCCTTTGATATACTCATTCTGGATATCGGCTATTTTTCCCGCGTTTGCAACCGAAAGCTTCTGCTGCTTTTCACTGAAGCGGCATGCCGTCTCCTTATTCTGCGGCACGAAGGGTTCTTCCCCGAAACTCTCCACCACTGCCGGACCGCCGTAAAGCGCTGCGAGCTCCTTGTGACGCTCGAACACATTCCGCACCGCCTCGATCTTTCTCTCCGCCAGCGCACCGTCCAGAAAAAGAGCCATATCCTCCTTATGGTCATAGTCGTACTGTTTATTAGGATTCGCGCCGCAGTAGCCGTTCTTGTTCACACTCCTGCCCTGAAAAATATTTGCGCCAGCCCGATAGAAGGTTGACTGTAGACCGATTCGGTCAAAGTTCTCCACCGCCTGTCTGACCACCCGCTCAAAGCCAAGGAAATAGCGGATCGTCACCGTTTCCTTGATGGAGATATCCTTGTTGGTCACCTCAAAACCGATACGGTAGCCTTCCGTGTAAGTATCTGCCATCAGCTTAATCTTTTCCGGGGACATCTCATTCAGATGTGCCGCCGTTTTCAGCTCGTTCTCCGTGACATACTCCCCAAAATAATAGAGATAGCGCAGATCCGACAGATCGCTCTCCATAATGATACGGCGGGCAAAATCCCGGTCCGCATCCAAAAGCGCCATACTCTTCTCCTCAAACTCCGCCTCGTAGTAATCGCTCACGTACCAGTAAAGAATCTGCCGCAGTTCCTCCGCATCCGGTTCCCTCTCCTCTTCCGCCGCGCAGACAAAAAGCTGGTAAACCTCCAGCAAAAGTTCCGCCCGGACCGTCATGGAAACCAGGTTTGTTTCATATGCCGCCGGAATCATGGCACGTAGTTCCGTATACAGGAAAGACAGGCATTTCCCGATTGACTCACCCAGTCTTTCTATTGCATAATCCGGGTTCGCATAACTTTCCCCGTAATACGCCGGCAGAATATCGGCATAGAGCGATTGATTGTGCTCTCTCAGCTCCTCCATTCCCATCTGCCTGAGCGCCCCGTCTTCTACCAGCGCGTAAGTCTGGTCCATCATTAAAACAAAATCAGCCATCTGCATAAAATAATCCCTGTAATTCTCTCCACAGATTGACTCATCCGGTATTTCCTTGATCCGCGCCAGAGCAAGCTCATAACGCTCCGCAATTAATTCTTCCTGTTTCATAGTTACCTCCATTCCGACTTCTCATATCACTTTAGCAGCACAAATTTTCAATATGCCACAGAACAGACTGATTCGCCAGCCACCCGGACATATTTGTGAAGCGCCCTTTTCCATTCACGGCTGTCGTCAGGCATACGCCCCCGCATACAAAATCACACTGAGCGCCGCCAGCACCAGTACATTTAATACGATACCCAGATAACTGAAAAAATAAAACTTATCCTTCTCAGACTTGGACATGACTCCCAGCACTATGCCCACAAAGGCGAAAATCATCGTCAGAAACGCCACCGCGCCGTACTGCAGTGGAATTTCCCCTGCACGTGTGTAGCTGTCTATAATTATGTAAACCAATGATGCTAAAGAAATCACGCCCAGAATCGTAGCCATGATTCCTTTCAACGTATGCTCCTTATTGGTAAACATGAAATCCTTTTTCATTCTTTTCCATCCTTCCAGCGTTTTCAATGTCCGCTCTCTGACTCTGCTATGCCTAACGTGAACAGGCACACCAAAAGAGAGGGCATCCTCGTCCCCGCCGAAAACGCCCTCCCGCTTTTTAAAATAAAATTTTATTTCTTCCCGCCAGAAGTTTCGCGCCGCTGATGACAAGGAGCACGCCCCCGGCTATGCCTACCACCATGATTACTACGCCGAATGCGAGATTTAATGCTCCCGCCCCGCCCATGATCTTATAAGTTCTCTCTTCCATATTTTCCTTCCCTTCTAAAAAACTATTCCAAATCGCTTTTACAAAGTGACTCATATTTTTCACATTTAAGGGCGTTACTTCGCCCCGTAAGTTTCATAGTAGGCGTCAATCCGCTCCTTTATCTCGTCGTCAATATAGACCGTGCCGTCAATAGGCTTATTGTAAAGGCAATCCACGACTTCCTCCATGGTAACGATGGCGCCCGTATCAAATCCATACTTTTCTTTGATTTCATCGAGGGCGCTCTTATCACTTGAAAGCCCTTTTTCCATCCGATTTAAGGATACCATCAGCCCCTTGACCGTAACGTCCGCCTGCGCCCTGATGATAGGGAATGTCTCCTCAATGGATTTTCCGGAAGTCGTCACATCCTCTATGATGACCACCCTGTCACCGTCCTTCAGTTTGGAACCAAGCAGAATCCCGGTATCTCCATGGTCTTTCACCTCTTTCCGGTTGGAGCAGTATCGGATCTCTTTTCCGTAAAGTTCACTGATCGCCATGGTCGTCGCCACCGTGAGAGGAATGCCCTTGTAGGCGGGTCCGAACAGCACGTCAAAGTCTAACCCGTAATTGTCGTGAATCGCCTTCGCATAGTATTCGCCCAGCTTTCGCAGCTGCGCGCCGGTCACATAGGCACCCGCGTTCATAAAAAACGGGGATTTTCTGCCGCTCTTTAAAGTAAAATCCCCAAACTGCAACACACGGCTCTCTATCATAAAGCCGATAAATTCCTGCTTGTACTGTTCCATTGTTTGATCCTCTTCTTCCTCTTCTGACACTTTTGCTATGATTGAAATTTGGAAATATCTCTCACACAACCCACTGTACCATATCTCAAGGCAGTTTTCAATGCGGAATTCACCGCCGCACACGTAAACCAATTTCTTCTAGTGATAGTTTTCCCATTTTTATCATTTTCTGTTTTGCCTGTTCCAATTCCTGCCATGCTTTTTCTAAATTTCTGCTTGTGTCATTTTTCTCTCAATCATTTCCGATACTCCATTCTTTCGGCGCTGTGTTAATAGTTTCTAAAATAGAAAAGGTAGCTGATTGTCTGTTAAGATAATCGCTACCTAAAAGTAAACAATATTCAATTTTTATATACTTCTTTCGCCTTGATTCTATAAAGCTTATTTTTTCTCCCTGGCAACTATTCCATAGACAAAAGCTCCTTCATCTCCCCCAGTCCATTCTTCTTGTGTTATTGTACCATTTTCATCTTGGGCAAGCTTTGCTGTCGATAATTCATATTCCTTTCTAAAACTGCTTCCATCCGAATAGGTAACCGTAACAGTAAGCACTGCGCCATCGAATATGTTCAGCATATTATGAGAAGCAACTGCTAAATCCGTTTCATCATCCATTGTTGATATGATATGATCTGGAATATAAAATCCATAATATGTTTCACTGTCATATTGTTCCATAAAATTTGTTCCACGTTTTGTACAATGATAAATTCTTATATTTCGAATATCTTGTTCTTCTTCTCTTTGTTCCAGACCATCTGTTTCAACTATGGTGTATGTATTTGGATCACCATCCATATCCGGCATTCCCTGCGCCATCCAGTCATGTAGTGTTTCCTCTGTAGTATCATCAATTATCGCTGAATATAATTCTCCTTTATCTATCGAAATGTCAACATTTGAAATTTCATTCCCCTTTATGCTAAACATTATCCCTGTATATCCGTTTTCACCTATACCGGCATCAACAAAAATAACGTTTCCTTCACTCGGTTCAGCAATGTCAAGTTCTTTTGCATAAGCCGTAATAGAAAAATCAGGAAATGATATCTTCGATTCGTCCTCCCACTGTAAATCAGGTTTATCAGTATCTGTCGTCATGGATACATCCGGGGTCTTACTGCCAGCATTTCCGTTAATTAAAAATGTTACAACTAATATTGCACAAGCCGCTACTGCAATCAGTGGCTTTAAAGGGGTTTTTAATTTATTCTTCCTCTTTGTATCTGCGCTTTCTTTTTCTCTCATAACAATAATTTCCTCCATTTTAATTTTTAATAATGTCTCAGATATTTTTTCCTCCACTATTCTTGGCATTTCTATATCTTCCAAAAAAATGTTTTCTTCATTTTTTTTCATATCATTTTCTCCTTTCATTCTCCCTATAATAGTTTTTTGCAAGATTCTCTCTTCCGCGCTGAAGTCTTGTCTGAACCGTACTTTTGGGAAGTTTCAAAATTCTTGCTATCTCGTCAATATGATATCCTTCACTATAAAAGAGAGTCAAAATGATACGATACTTATCATTTAACGTGGACAATGCTTCTTTCAATTCAAGATTATAATTATCTTCCTCTGCTGGCTCTTCATACTCTCCAAGGCTTATGGTTAATTCCCTTTTTCTACGAATATCATAACACTTATTGATTAGTATCCTTGTCATCCATGTTTTAAAATATTCTATTTGTCTTAGGTTATGTATTTTTTCCCAACAAGTAAGCATTGTATCCTGAATTGCATCTGCGGTATCCTCATCGTTCATAAGAATAGCCAAGGCAACTCGATACATATCTTTCTTATAAAGCTGCATCAACTGCGAAAAAGCATCTGGGTCTTTTCTTTTTGCTTTTTTTACTAAATCTTCTGTTTTATTTTTCTGCATTATAGCAGTACCTCCTGTGCGCACAGTTAAATTAGGACTCTTTCAAAGCGTCCTTTGCTTTCGTCCTACATATATTAGACGGAAAAAACAGCAAAAAATCTCATTGGTTTAAATTTTTTATAATACAACCGAATTCTATTTCGGCAAGCCAGAATTTTGTTTGCCATTTAACCATTTTCCAATACCACTATACCTGAATAGTCTGGGACTGATCCGATACGATCATCGGATCCAGCCAACTGCGAATAAAAAAACAAAAACAGGGATTGACTTTTTTACAAAAAGATATTAAAGTAAAAAAATATTAGGATATAAATATATGCTTGTCAGAGGACTTGCGATCATTATGATTGTTGAAGTGGGATAAGATCCAATGGATTTTATCCCACTTTTTTTAAATTAAAGGAGGTATTATGTTATGAATCCCAAAGTAAAGCAATTATGCAGCTACATCTTTCCGGCTGTAGGAAGCCTGTTTGTCACTTATCTGTATAATGTCATGGATGGTATTTTCGTAGGCCAGGGAGTCGGTTCAGCCGCTTTAGGCGCTGTCAATATCGGCGTTCCATTCATTACATTCGCTGTAGCCATTGTCGCAATGTTCCCCATGGGAGGCGCCACTATTATTGCCATCAGAATGGGACGGGATGACAAGGACGGGGCAAATAATGCTTTCATGACAGCCTTAACACTGACTGTCCTGACAGCGGTTATTCTGACAGTTGCCGGAACTGTTTTTTCACAGCAGATCGTGGATTTAAGCGGCGCACGTAAGCTGGGGGAGGAAATGCGCAGGATGTCGGCAGACTATCTTTTTTACTATTCCGCATTTTCACTTCCCATGCTGATGAGCAACTGCCTTTCCGTATTTGTCCGGAATGACGGTTCCCCTACCCTATCCTTTGTGGGTATGTGTGCAGGGGCAGTATCCAATATCTTTCTTGACTGGCTTTTTATTTTCCCGCTTCAGATGGGCGTGATTGGGGCTGCTGTTGCCTCCGGATTGGGACAGATTGTCTCACTTCTGGTTCTGCTGTCCCATTTCATCCGTAAACATGGAAATCTCCGAATTCGGCGTTTTACAATACAGCCTGTGCTGATCAGGAAGATCTGCAAGCGCGGCGCTCCCGAAGCTGTCACGCAGCTTACCACCCCGGTCACAGCTCTGTGTTATAACCTTGTCCTTGCCGGTCTTGTAGGCGATATCGGGGTATCCACCTACAGTGTCTTAAGTTTTATCTATTCTCTGGCAAATGCGGTTCTTTCCGGTGTGGCGCAGGGATTACAGCCGCTTTGGGGCAACAGTTATGGCAAACAGGATACAAAAGAAATCAACGACTATTTCCGCTTTGGCATGGCAATCAATCTTGTGCTGTCAGTTCTGGTTTCTGCAGGTCTGATTCTCTTTGATGAACCAGCCATCCGCATTTTCAGCCAAGACATGGATCTGATAAATGCAGCATCCAAAGCATTGCCGGTTTTCAGCCTGTCCTTTATTCCCATGGCTTTAAATCTGGTCTATACTTCACTGCTCTATTCCACGAAAAGGACAAAGCAGGCAGATATCATTGCCGTATGCAGAGGAATCGTAATAAAAGCAATCGCCATATTCTGTATCCCTATTATATTCGGAAGCAACACAATCTGGGCAGCCCCGCTCGTTGCTGAAATGATTACATTTGCCATTGCGGTTATACTTACGACCACCAGCGAAAAATACTCCCTGACAAGTTAAGGGGGTATTTTTCGCCATTTTTGCAAAATATACCCCCTTAACCCCGTTTTTTCTCACCCCACCTCTCTCCTGAGCCGCAGCAGAATCCTTTTCTCCATCCTGCTGACCTGAACTTGGCTGATGCCAAGGCTCTTTGCCACCTCCACCTGCGTCTTGTCCTGAAAGTAACGCATCTGGATAAGCTGCCTTTCCGTCTCCGAGAGCGTCCCCATAAGCTGCTCCAGAAGCATATGGTTTAAGATTTTTTCCTTCTCCGCATCCTCGCTCGCCCGGTTCAGCCCCGCCGTGCAGCCTGTGCCGTCGCCCACCACCTGGTCTACGAGGTAAATCTCATTGCCGTCGGACTGGTAGACGGACTTGTAGATGGACTCCACCTCCACGTTGGCATCAAGCGCCATCACGATATCTTCTATAGAAAGTTCCGTCTCCGCGGAAAGCTCCTGCAAAGTCGCGTCCCTGCCATAAATCTGGGACAGCCTTTCTGCCGCCTGCTTGATTTTCCAGCCGTTTTCCTTGAGGGTACGGCTCACCTTCACCATCCCGTCATCCCGCAGAAACCGCTTGATCTCCCCCTGGATCATTGGCACCGCATAGGTCGAAAAACGCACCCCGAAATTCAAGTCAAACTTGTCGATCGCCTTGATCAGCCCGATGCAGCCGATCTGAAACAGATCCTCCGTATCATAGCCCCTGCCTGTGAACCGTTTGACTATATGCCGCACCAGACCCAGATTTTCCTCTATCAGTACCCCTCTCGCCTCTTTATCTCCTGCCTGTGATCGTTCAATTAATACGGCAGTTTCCTCCATAGGCTACTCCTCGTCTACGATCCAGCTGCCAAGCCCGATCTTTTTATACATGCGCACAGTCGTCCCCATCTCCGGCTCTGAAAAAACTTCCAGTTCATCCATAAATGCTTCCATAAATGCGAACCCCATACCGGAACGCTCCCACTCGGGTCTGGTCGTATAAAGCGGCTCCATGGCGCGGTTTACATCCTCTATCCCCACGCCCCGGTCAACAACTTCCACCTCCAGAATACTTCCCTTCAGCTCGCAGTTCATCTGCACCCTGTCCGTCACGCGCCCCCTGTTCCCGTAGCCATGGATAATCGCGTTTGTCACTGCCTCAGATACCGCCGTCTTCACGTCGGAAAGCTCCTCCAGCGTGGGATTCAAAGGAGCAATAAACGCTGCCACCGCCATCCTCGCAAAGGCTTCATTATCCGACACTGCCGCGAACTCCAAACGCATCTCGTTGGTCACCAGCCTGTAATCCTTCTTCTCCGTAACCTCTATCATATCTTCCTCCTTTTTCACCCTTTTCTTATTTTGTGTCTGTGGCAGACCATGTGCAGACACAACCTCTGCAGTGAAAGCATTTAGTTTTCAACCAGTTCCACAATATTCTCAAGCCCCGACAGAAGGAGCAGCCGCCTGATCCTGCTGCCCGCATTCACTGCGTACACTTTTCCCCCGAAGCAGGAAATCTTTCGGTAGCGCCCCAGAATGACCCCCACCCCCGAACTGTCCATAAAGGTTGTCCGCTCAAAATCAAACACCACGTTCCCCACCTGTTTCGACACAATATACCTGTCTGCCCTTTTACTTATGTCAACTGATTGATGGTGGTCTATCTCAGCCGGCATTTTTATCATTAGATAATTGTCAATCACCTTGTAGTCTTCATCCATATTATGTAAACCCTCCTTTCAACCCTCCTGACTCTGCTTATGCGAATAAGCAGACTCAAAATGCTTCGCATTTCGAGTTCGCGTTGCTCGTCATAAGCTGCCCCCGTCAGCCTTACA
>RAYM01000029.1 GCA_003611805.1 bacterium 1xD42-87
GCCTCTGGCGGAACCAGTAATAGACCCCGGAGGGGTTACAATTAAACCCCCATTTGAAATGGGGGTTGCTAACTTTGTCCCGTTTACGAAAAAAGGACACAACCAGTCCCTTTTCAAATAACAATTACAACTTTATAATGGACACACCAGTCAGGAGGGACAGGATGATAAGTATGGAAGGTACGAATTTAGGGGTAACAGTTAAAAAACTGCGGGAAACAAGGGGCATGAGCAGGATCGAACTATCGGAGGCAGTCGGTATCAGTGAATCCCATCTGAAAAAGATTGAGGCCGGGAACCGGCAGCCCGGAATCCAGACATACCGGAAGATGATAGCAGTGCTGGAGGCGGATATTGTCATAAGGGATACGACAGGAACCGTAATGGGGGACTGTACAGCAAGGGCGCAGAAGGTTTTTATGGAAAGTACGGAGGCGCAGGCAATATTTTTGGTGCAGGTTCTGGAGTATATGGCGCAGGCCATAAAATTGATCAAGTAAAGAAAAGGGCCGGCTGTTGCGGGTCTGCCCGGAATGATCTTTTTTAGGTGGTTCCGGGCAGGCCTGTAACGAAAGGATAAATAGGTAAGATACTATGAAGATAAATGCCGCGTGGCAGACTATGAACCTTGACAACAAATGTTTCGGCATTTTTTATCTGCCGGAACTGAATATCAGTATGTAAGAACACAAAACATTCGGAACATTGGAAGATGATGAGGGGAGAGCTTCGCGGAGAAATATTTGCCTGCAGAGAGGTATGTGGCAGGAATTTGACGCAGGTGGAACGAGGAATCGTAACAGAAGAAGGAAAAATATGAGCGGCATTCCCGGCATGGGGCAGCGTTGGCAGGCTGCCTTGAAGCTCCGGGTGATAATGATACCTCTGCCGGAGAACAAGGCAGCCGGAGCGGCGTCCGGGGTATGCTGCAGTGGGAAAGGGTGCTGCAGGGTATCAGGCGGCTATGCTGGGCGATCCTTACATATTCCGTCCCACACCGGGGGAGAGAAAATAAAAATCCATGGCAGGGCATTATGCCCTGTCTTGGCGTGTGGGGATTACTTTTTGTGGAAGAGAAGGGAAACACCGGAGAAAGAGTGCATATCAGGCAGGATGAGATACATTGGGGAATAGGACATACTTTGTGTCAAATATAATGTAACATTGGAGGGCTTCATATGCATTTATCAAAGGAAGAGTTACAGAAGATGGAGCAGATGGACATAAGGGATGCAGTGCCGGAAGAGTTGGTGGATATCAGCGGGATCGAGATTGATATGAAGAAACCCGTCCCCGCCAGAGTGGAGGAGTATGTGCGGAAAGTAGGAAACCCCTTCCTTGTGAGAGTGGGGGAATATGTGGTGAAGATCGGCTATTCGGACCAGGCAGGGACACTGAACGACAGGATGAAGCAGTATATCAGGAAGGTTGCTGAGATAAAATATTAGCAAAAGCCTTTACAGACAGTGGAAGTTGTGATAATTTATAAGCAGGACAAAAATTAACGGAATCCTGACTTTATCAAATGGTACAGACCTCGTAGGACAGGTTTTGCTAACTTAAAAAAATAAAGTTAGGAGACGCGCTATGATTAAGAAACACTTATTTTTTGTTGCAATTTATCTCCGTCTGTCAAGGGATGATGAAGATATTGACGGAAGCACGAAAGCAGAGAGCAACAGCATAAGCTCCCAGAGGGAGCTGATCCGTTCTTATGTCAGGGAACATGATGACATGGAATTCTTCGACATCTATGTGGACGACGGGTATTCCGGAGCAAATTTTGACAGGCCGGAATTCAGGCGGATGATGGCTGACATTGAGGCGGGAAACGTAAACTGTGTGATTGTAAAGGACTTGTCCAGATTAGGACGAGATTATATAGAAGCCGGGCGGTTGATTCAAAAGACCTTCCCGGCTTTTCATGTGCGCTTTATTGCGCTGACAGATAATTATGACAGCCAGACGGCGGACAATAACACGAAATCACTTGTCCTGCCGGTCAAGAATTTTATCAATGATTCTTACTGCCGGGATATCTCCCAGAAGGTAAAGAGCCACCAGAAGGCAAAAAGGGAGCAGGGGAAATTCATAGGGTCTTTTGCCATGTACGGATATCTGAAGTCTGTGGAAGACAAGAACCGGCTGACCCCGGACGGGTATGCCGCCGGGATCGTCAGGAAAATATTTGCGTGGAAGATCGACGGGATGAGCGCACAGGCCATTGCGCAGCGGCTTGACGGGCTTGGAGTGCTTTCCCCGATGGAATATAAAAAATCCCTTGGGGAACATTATACCACCGGCTTCCAGACAAAGACGACCGCGAAATGGTCGGCGGTAGCAGTGATCAGGATACTCACCAATGAAGTGTATACGGGGGTAATGGTACAGGGGAAGAGCGAGAAGGTCAATTATAAGGTAAAGAAGACCGTGGCGAAGCCGAAGGAAGAGTGGGTACGGGTGGAAGGGACACACGAAGCCATTGTTTCCCGTGAAGATTTTGGGATCGTGCAGGAACTTCTTAAAGTGGATACCAGGGCGAAAGCCGGAGGGGCGTGTTCTCATCTGTTTTCCGGACTGCTGTTCTGCGGGGACTGTAAGGAGCCTATGTACCGGAGGGTAAACCGTTATAAAGGTGTGTCGAAGATTCATTTTATCTGTTCCACAAGGAACAGCGGGCAGGGCTGCACCAGACACAGCATTCCGGAGGAAGAACTGAAGGAGACCGTATTCCGGACACTGCAGATGCATGTATCCGTCTTTCTGGATGTATGCAGCCAGCTTGAGGATATACAGAAGATGGAGGTGGATTTCGGGGAGATTGCCCGGTTTGACAAGGAGATCGAAAGGCTGCATAAGGAGCAGGATAAATATCTGGAACTGCGGGCAGGGCTTCACGAGGATTTAAAGACCGGCCTGATCACAGAAACGGATTTTAAGAATTTCCGCGCCATTTATGAAAAGAAATATGAGGAGTCAAAACAAGCCCTGCTAAAGCAGGAAGAAATGCTGAAACATCTGTTTAAAAACGGCGTTTCTTCCGGCATGAGGCTTGAACGGTTCAAGGAAGCAATGGAGCTTACGGAACTTGACCGTGACACGCTGTTATGTTTTATCAGGCGGATAGAAGTTTTTGAAGAGAAAAAAGTCTATGTGGAATTCCGGTGGCAGGAGGAATTTAACAAGATGCTTGTCCTGCAGGAGTATATGGCGTCAAGGACGGAAAGCAGAGAGGGGCGCTTACATAATGGCAAGGACATCTAAGAAAAAGCAGGAGATAAGAAAGAAGCCTGTAAAGATTTATTATGTGGGCATTTATGCAAGGCTCTCTGTTGATTCCGGTGACAGGAAAAATGAATCCATTGAAACGCAGGTGGAGATCATAAAGGCATTTATCGCACAGCACGATGATATGGTGATATATGGTGTTTATACGGATCTGGGAAAGACCGGCACCAGCTTTGAGCGGGAAGGGTTTGAGCGCATGATGCGCGATGTGCGGGCGCGTAAGATCGACTGCATTATTGTAAAGGACCTGTCAAGGTTTGGCAGGAACCATATCGAGACGGGGAATTATATTGAGAAAATATTCCCTTTCATGGGTGTACGTTTTATCGCTGTCACCGACAAATTTGACAGTATGGATATATCTGGACAGAATGAGACCATGAGCGTAAACCTCAAGAATCTGGTAAACGAAATGTACGCAAGGGACATAGCGGTGAAGGTAAAAGCCAGCAAGAGGGCGAAATGGGAGCAGGGGAGTTACACCGGCGGCATACCGCCTTATGGGTATAGGGCTGAGTGGATAGACGGTAAAAAATATCTTTTTATTGAAGAGGATACTGCGCAGATCGTAAGAAAAATATATGAATTATTCCTTTCCGGTAAAAACAGGAAAGAGATTGTTATATGGCTTTATGAAAATAAGGTTGCCAGACCGGCACAGTATCATAAAACAGGGCAGGTTTACTGTCAGGATGAGGGGGAACTGGAGCAATGGTCCAAGGAGACAGTCAAGGTGATGCTGAAAAATCCGGTATATATGGGATTTCTTGTCCAGGGATGTACCTGTGGGAAAGACTATATGATGCGTAAGCGGCATGATGTCGATCCGGAAGACTGGTCGGTAAGGGAACGCACCCATGAGGCTATCATCTGTGAAGAATTGTTTTTGGAGGCAGCCGAGAAATTTGAGGAATCTTCCAAGCATTGTAACAGGGATGGGTTTTCAAAAGCGGTTCCCATGGGAGAGGATATCTTTGCAGACGTCCTTTACTGCGGTGACTGTGGTGCAAAGATGAGAAAGGTTGCGATCATAAAGGAGTTCAGTTCAAAGGATAGGGTCAGGACATACAGTTATAAATGCCCGAAATCCAGCAGGATAGACGGGCTTAAATGTCCGGGGAAAAGCATAACCATGGAAGCGCTTACTAAAATAGTGAAAGAAGCGATCCGGCAGGAATTTACCCTGTCTGGCATGCGCCCGAAGGACCTTGTGGAGATGAATGAACGGGAAATGGAGACGCTGAAAGAGAGTTGGAACGGGCAGCTTGCCATGATCGAAAGGAAGCTGGAGGGAATAACAAAGGCCGGAAGTGAACAGTACCTGAAATACCGGAGCGGGGAGATAGATGAAAAGGGATTTAGGATGGCGAAGGAAGAGAATGACAAAAAAGCAGATTCCCTTCGCGCGGAGAGCAGGGATATTACAGAGAAATTAAGGGAGATTGATTCTGAAACGGTAAGGAAGAACCACTTCCTGCGTACCCTGATGAAGGGAAGCGAAAAGGGGGAACTGACGGCGGAGATTGTCAGGGCGCTGTTTGAGAGAATAGAGATTTATCCGGGACGCAGGGTAAAAACGGTCTTTGCTTTTAAGCGGAGTGAGATACTGTCGGGAGAAGGGGAAAATCCTGCGCAGCCTGCCGGAGATTCAGCTTCGGGGAACAGAAGGGAGGGCTGTTAAGATGAAGAGATACATCATTGCAATCTATATCCGCTTATCCAAGGAAGATGATAAATGGAAGGAAGAAAGCAACAGTATCACCATGCAGAGGGTGCTTTTGAAAAAGTATATCGAGGAACACTTTGCAGACTATGAGGTTATCGAGTTCTGTGATGACGGTTATACAGGCACAAACTTTGAACGTCCGGGTATGCAGGAAATGCTCTGCAGGATAAGGGACGGTGAGATCGACTGTGTCATTGTAAAGGATTTTTCAAGGTTTGCAAGGGATTACGTTGAGCTTGGCTCTTATCTGGAACAGATCTTCCCATTCCTTGGCGTCCGTTTCATTTCCGTGAATGACGGTTATGACAGTATCAATTATCAGGGGAGCATTGCCGATATTGACGTGAATTTTAAGAACCTGCTGTATGACCTGTACAGCAAGGACTTGTCAGAGAAGGTACGCTCTTCCCTTGCCATAAGAAAGGAAAAGGGACAGTATGTAAGTGGAAACAGCCCGTTTGGTTATGAGAAAGACTCGGAGGACAGGCATGCCCTGCTAATTGCGGAAGATGAAGCGGAGGTTGTCAGGCGGATATTTTCCCTTACGCTGGACGGGTGGACATCAGTGCAGGTCGCAAAGCTTTTTAATAAGGAAGGGGTTAAGACACCGGTTGAATTTAAGATAGAAAAGGGACGGACCAGCAGACAGCCCAAAGGGGAAAGGTTTTTGTGGAGCAGCAGTACGGTCTGCCAGATATTACGGAATGAGATTTATGTCGGAAATATCGTGCAGAAAAAGTATGTAAAGGATTTTGTGGGTGGAAAGAACCACATAAAACCCCGTGAAGAGTGGCTTGTCTCTTACGGGCATCATGAACCTATTATAAATAAGGAAGATTTTGATAAGGTGCAGGCGAGCAGGGGGCAAAAAAGACCGCCGCAGCACAACCAGACACACCCGCTTGTGGGGAAGCTGGTATGCGGCTGCTGTAAGAAAAACCTGCATTACCGCAGGGGATTAAACCCATATTTCACCTGTGGGCAGCGTTATTCCAATACAATGGAAAACTGCGTCAGTAAAGTAAACGCAATGTTTATGGAGCAGTATATCCTTTGGATGATGCAGGATAAGCTGCAGAAGGATGGGGATCTGTCAAAAGAGATGATAGAGAGTTATATTGATAAGATTGAAGTTTATGATGAGAAGCATATAGAAATTCTGTGGAAGGAAAGTGCGGGGCAGTATTAGGCAGTACGGAGTGTTTTGCAGTAATTTTACAATGGGTATTGTATTTTGAAGCAATAGCTTAACAGCAGGTGGCTTTTTAGTAGGGAAAAGCGGTATAATCATTGAAAATAGGGTAAAAAAATTGCTTGCAAAGGCTTGACATTAGAGGGGATTGGCAATCACCCAGATTTTGAGGACAGGGTGGTTGCCTTTCGTGATTTTGTGAACGGCAGGCAGGAGCGCTACGACGACAGCGGGCACGGAACCCATGTGGCGGGATGCATCGGCGGGAGCGGGCGCCTTTCCAATGGTCGTTTCAGCGGGATTGCGCCCACCTGCAGGCTCTGTGTCGGGAAGGTTCTCGATGAGAGGGGGGAGGGCAGCATAGAGAGCATGTACCATGGTCTCCTCTGGGTTCTGGAGAACCGGCTGCGCTATCGGATCCGCGTGCTCAACATTTCTGTTGGTATCGGAGACGATGGGGATAAAGAGAGGGTAGAGGAGCTTTCGGGGCTTTTGGAGAGGGTCTGTGAGCAGGGAGTGGTGGTGGTCTGCGCAGCGGGAAACAAAGGACCGGGGGAGGGCACGCTCTCGCCGCTCGGGGAAAGCCGCAGGGTCATTACCGTGGGCTGCCACGAGGGCGGATATTTTGGCGCGAGAAAGGATCTGTGTGAAAATTATTCCGGCAGGGGGCGGGAGGACCTTCCCTACAGAAAGCCTGATCTGGTGGCACCGGGTACGGATGTGGTTTCCTGCAATCTGACGTGGTACCAGGACAGGAGGGGTGTATACCGGGACCCTTACACGAAGAAAAGCGGCACCTCCATGGCTACGCCTATTGTCTCAGGCGCGGCGGCGCTCTATCTGCAGAAATACCCTTATAGCAACAGCAGCCAGGTGAAGCGGCAGATGATCTATACGGCAAGAGATCTGGGGATAGAGTGGAATAGACAGGGCTGGGGGATGCTGGATATACAAAATTTATGCAGATATTATTGACAGAGCAGGGTATATTGTATACAATTATACGAGGTAAAGGGAAAACGGGTGTTGTGCAGCCGTATATACTGCACGGTCTCGTTTATGCGCCGCCAGAGGAAAAGAAAACAGAGCGGTGCAGAAGTGAGGAATTGAAATGACGAACTATGATAAGAAGTATGATGCGAACGACAAGTATTCCCTGCGGGGGCGTGTATTCCAGAAGCTGCGGGAGGATATTCTGAGCGGCAAGTATAAGGAGCACGAAGAACTAAAGGAAGTGGCGATCGGGGAGGAACTCGGTGTGAGCCGTACCCCGGTCAGAGAGGCGTTCAGACAGCTTGAGTTGGAGGGGCTGATTCGGATTGTCCCCAATAAGGGCGCTTATGTGACGGGAATTACGGCGAAGGATGTGAAGGACATTTACATGATACGTTCCCTGCTGGAAGGACTGTGCGCCCGTCTTGCTACGGAGAAGATTTCGAAAGAACAGATGGAGGAGATGGAGGAAAATATCTATCTGGCGGACTTCCACGAGGATAAGGGGCATTTAGACCAGATCGCGGAGTTGGACAACCGCTTTCACGATATCCTGTATGAAGCCTGTGATTCCAAGCTTTTGGAGCATACCCTGAAGGACTTCCACCGCTATGTGCTGCGCGTCAGACAGAAGACGCTGGCGACCAATACGAGAGGACGGGCTTCCAACGACGAGCACAGACAGATTATGGAGGCGATCAAGGCGGGGGACGCGGAGCTTGCGGAGAAGCTGGCGAATCAGCATATGATTAACGCCTACGACAATATGGTGAAAAATGGTCTGAAAGAGATTTACGGGGAGAATATGGACGAGAACGGCAGGGACGAGTAAGCGGCTTAGAGGATCATAACTGTTAAATAAATAATGGGTAAAAATTGTGACGGCGCGAAACAGCGGCGGGAAAGGTGACGAAAATTTATGGAAAAAATCAAGATGACGACTCCTCTGGTGGAGATGGACGGGGACGAAATGACAAGAATCCTCTGGAAAATGATTAAAGAGGAGCTGCTGCTTCCCTATATTGACTTAAAGACAGAATATTATGATTTGGGACTTGCCTGCCGCAACGAGACGGATGATCAGGTGACGATTGATTCTGCGGAAGCGACGAAGAAATACGGCGTGGCTGTTAAGTGTGCGACGATCACGCCGAATGCGGCGCGCATGACGGAGTACAACCTGAAAGAGATGTGGAAAAGCCCCAACGGCACGATTCGTGCCGCGCTTGACGGCACGGTGTTCCGTGCGCCGATTATCGTGAAGGGTATCGAGCCCTGCGTGAAGAACTGGGAAAAACCGATTACTCTGGCAAGACATGCTTACGGGGATGTCTACAAAAATACAGAGATTAAAGTGCCCGGCGAGGGAAAGGCGGAACTGGTGTATACCGCCGCGGACGGAAGCGAGATTCGGGAGACGATTCATGAATTTGACGGTCCCGGCATTCTTCAGGGCATCCACAACACGGACAAGTCTATCTCCAGCTTTGCGAAAGCGTGCTTCAACTATGCGCTTGACACGAAACAGGATCTCTGGTTTGCCACAAAAGACACGATTTCTAAAAAGTATGACCATAACTTTAAGGATATTTTTCAGGAGATTTATGACGCGGACTATAAGGAGAAATTTGACGCGGCTGGCATCGAGTATTTCTATACCCTGATTGACGATGCGGTGGCTCGCGTGATGAAGGCAAAAGGCGGCTTTATCTGGGCTTGTAAGAACTATGACGGCGACGTGATGAGCGATATGGTATCCTCCGCTTTCGGTTCTCTTGCGATGATGACCTCCGTCCTGGTATCTCCCGACGGCGTTTACGAGTACGAGGCGGCACATGGCACGGTGCAGAGACATTACTATAAGCATCTGGCGGGAGAAGAGACTTCCACCAACTCCGTTGCAACCATCTTCGCATGGACCGGCGCCCTCAGAAAACGCGGCGAGCTGGACGACAACAAGGATCTCATGTCCTTCGCGGATAAACTGGAAAAAGCGACGATTCAGACCATCGAAGAGGGGAAAATGACAAAAGACCTCGCGCTGATTACGTCTATGAAGGATGTGACCGTGTTGAACAGCGAGAACTTTATCAAAGAAATCAGAAAGACTTTTGATGCATTATAAAAAACGAGAAATGACAGTGCGATTCAGGAGATGTTTTGCACTGTCATTTTTAAGTTACCATATCGTAAATAGATGGGACGATAAATATCGTTGTTTTCTTATTCCTCCAACGACAGCTCTTCCCACTTTTCATACAACTCCGCCAGCTCCGCCTCATTCCCCTCTTTCTCATGATTCAGTTCCTGCAGCCTCGCTACATCCGTGCACACTTCCGGCGAAGCCATGAGCGTATCTATTTCCTCGTTCCGCGTTTCCAGCGTCTCGATCCGCTCCTCGCATTTTTTCAGGTCGTTCTCCCGTTTGCGCTGCGCCGCCTGCTGTTCCTTCTTCGCCTTCCAATCCTGCTTGGCGGTGGAATCCGCCTGCCCCGCGCTGCTCATGGAGACCGGAGATATGCCGGAAGCAGGCGCGCGGGAAGGGGACTGGGCGCTATCGATTTTGGCAAGCTGCTCATCCTTCTTCTCTAAATAGTAATCGTAATTTCCCAGATAGTTTGTCAGCGTCCGGCGGTTCAGGTCAAGAATCCGATGGGCCGTTTTATTAATGAAATAGCGGTCGTGGGAAACGTATAGCACGGTTCCCGTGTAAGCGCAGAGGGCATCCTCAAGAATCTCCTTGGACATAATGTCCAGATGGTTGGTGGGCTCGTCCAGGATCAGGAAGTTGGCCTCGGAGAGCATAAGCTTGGCAAGGGAGAGTCTGCCCCGTTCTCCGCCGCTTAAGGTTTTAATGGTTTTAAAGACATCTTCCCCGGTAAAGAGGAAGGCCGCCAGTGTGTTTCGAATTTCTGTGTTGTTTAAGGTCGGGTAGTCGTCCGAAATCTCCTGAAACAGCGTTTTTTCGGGGTGGAGCACATGATGCTCCTGATCGTAGTAACCGATGGCAACATTTGTGCCCAGCCGGATGGTTCCGCGGTCAGGAGGCAGAAGCTCGTTGATGATTTTCAGGATGGTCGTCTTTCCCGTACCGTTGTCGCCGATGACAGCCACATGTTCGCCCTTTTTCAGATCAAAGGACAGGTCTTCAAAGAGAGTGAGGGGGCCGAATGCCTTGGACAGCCCTTCTACATGTAGCACGTCGTTGCCGCTCTGGAATTTCGGCTCCAGTGTCAGGTGCATATCCGCGCGGACCTCCATGGGTTTATCCAATACTTCCATTTTTTGCAGCATCTTTTCACGGCTCTCCGCGCGTTTGATAGATTTTTCGCGGTTGAAGGACCTAAGCTTTTCAATCACCGCTTCCTGATGTTTGATTTCCTGCTGCTGCTTCAAATAAGCGTGATAGGCGGCGGTGCGGAGCATTTCCTTTTCGGCGGCGTAGGAGGAGTAATTGCCGGAAAAAACGGTTGCAGCCGTATTGTCCAGTTCAATAACCTTGTTCGCGATCCTGTCAAGAAAATAGCGGTCATGGGAGACGATCATCACCGCGCCTTTATAGTTTAAAAGATAAGTTTCCAGCCAGGCGATGGACTGCAGATCCAGATGGTTGGTGGGCTCGTCCAGAATGATCAGATTCGGCTTAAGCAGAAGGAGCTTTCCAAGTGCGACTCTTGTTTTCTGGCCGCCGGACAGCGTGGAAACGGATTTGCTAAATTCTTCTTCCGCAAAGCCAAGTCCCTTTAACACGCCCACAAGTTCGCTTCTGTAAGCATAGCCGCCCCCGGTTTCGTAAGCGTGGGTCAGGGCGGCATAATTGTCCATCAGCTTATCCAGAAGGTCGCCAGATGCCGTTTTCATCTGCAGTTCTATCGTGTGCATCTGCTGTTCCATATCGAGGATATCCTGCTTGACGGAGAGAAGTTCCTGATAGATGGTGTTTTCACCGGATACGGCTTCGTGCTGGGAGAGGTAGCCGACGGTTTTGTCCTTTGAAAAGGTCACAAGCCCATCGTCCGCGGGCAGTTCGCCCATAATGATGCGCAGCAGCGTGGTCTTCCCCGCGCCGTTTATGCCTACGAGGGCGGCTTTTTCATTGTCTTCTATATGAAAGGAAACATTCTTTAATATGGGAACCTCATTAAAGGATTTTTGGATGTTGCTGACGGATAAAATCATTTTTCTTTACCATGCCTTTCTGAATCATATCCCTGAGGCCTTTGCTCGGCAGCTTAGACCTGCATCAAATTATTGGATACATACAATGTTCAGTTTACAGACCGGGAAGGTGTGTGTCAATCTTCTAATGAATTTTACAGCGAAACGGTGAAGGCTCTGAGCAGTTCTGAATTGACAAAAAATTAACATAAGCGTAAGATGAAAGAAGAATTTATGGGCAGATTCTGTAACAGGAAAGCCGCAGGATGGACTGCTGCACAATTTAACGGAGGGTACGGTTGTGGAAGAAAAAGAAATTTCACAGGCTGTTGTCAGCCGCCTGCCAAGATATCTGCGTTATCTGGGAGAACTTCGGGATGAGGGAATAGAGCGTGTTTCGTCGCAGGAACTTTCCGATATCATGCAGGTGACGGCTTCACAGATCAGACAGGATCTGAATACCTTCGGCGGTTTCGGACAACAGGGATACGGCTATAATGTCGGTTATCTCTATGACGAGATCGGAAAAATACTGGGCTTAAACAGGGAACACCGGCTGGTTATTGTAGGCGCCGGCAATTTGGGACAGGCGCTTGTTAACTATACGAATTTCGAGCGGCGCGGCTTCCTGTTCCGCGGCATATTCGATCACGATCCGAAGGTGTGCGGAAAAGAGATTCACGGCATTACGGTGCGTCCGATGGAGGAGATGCCAGATTTCATCCGGGAGAACCAGATTGATATTGCGGTGCTGACTATTCCTAAGACTTCGGCGGTGGAGGTGGCAAAGCAGCTTGCGGCATGCGGGGTCAGGGGCATCTGGAATTTTGCACATGTGGATCTGCGGCTTCCCGGACATATTCAGGTGGAGAACGTGCATCTGTCGGACAGTCTGATGAAGCTGTCTTATAATCTTTCTTCGGTGGAAGATGAGTCATAATGTTACATTCAGAAAGGTGTGGTGGGGATGGCAAGATCGGATGAGGTATTCAAAGCGGCGTTGGTTGGGAAAAGAATCCCCATTTTGACGTTGGACAATAAATGGCACAGGCTCTTTACGCAGTCGGAGTTTACCCCTGAGTTAAAGGGAATGGAAAAGAGCCTGAACGATATGTTAAAGCGTCAGGCGAAGCTGAACTCTGAGACAAAAGAGCTGAAAAAGCTGAAGAAAAAGCTGATGGATGAGGTTGTTATTCTCGCTGACGAGATGGGAGAGCATCCCACGAAAAAGCAGGATAAGGAGATGGCGGACCATAAGCGCCTCATAGAAGAGTGCAATGAAAAGATGGACAATAATGAAGAAGAGCTGGTAGATCTGCCAAGGCAGATCAATCAGCTCAACAATCAGCTCATGCTGATTACCATGGATGTGTGCTATCGGAAGCTGCAGCAGAATACGAAAGAACTTTCGGAGATTGAGGAGTGGATAAACGGTATCAGGCGTGAACTGAAAAAAAAGGTGGTGCGCAAACAGGAAAAAGAGGCGGTTATCAACAAACTCTATGCGTATATGCACGATATTTTCGGCGCGGAGGTGATCGAGCTTTTTGATATGCAGTATGATCCGGAGGAAAAGTACCGCAGGAAGGAAACCGCCGCGCAGGCGGCCAGCCCGGAAAAGCAGACAGAGGAGCCGGAGAAGCAGGGGGGAGAGCCGGAGAAAGCGGAACAGACAGGGCAGCCGGAAAAGAGCGCAGAGACTGAAAGTAAAAATATATGTAACAGCCCGTAGCGGAGACGCCGAAGGCTGGACAGTTACGAATACATAGACGCCGAAGTCCCAGGGCTTTGGCGTTTTTATCGCGTTTTTGTGGAATGTGAATATAATAATCGCAGGAGAAGTGAAAAAGAGAATCCTGCAAGTAAGTAAAGGCGGGGATGGTATGTTGGAAAAATATGAGAGAGTGTACGCGGCGGTAGACCTTTCGGCGGCTCTTTATAATATGGAGCGGATGCATGAGGCAGTTTCGCCGCAGACAAAGATGATCGGCGTGATTAAGACGGACGGCTACGGTCACGGCGCCGTGCCGATCGGAAGGGAACTGGAGAAACTGCCATATGTGTCCGGCTATGCCGTTGCGACTGCAGAGGAAGCTTTTATCCTGCGGCGAGCCGGGCTTTCCAAACCGATATTGATTCTGGGTTATACCTTTCCCTACAGTTATTATGAGCTGGTCTTGCAGGAGATCCGTCCCGCCGTTTTCAGAAAGGATGCGGTGGAGGCTCTTGACGTCTGCGCCGGCAGACTGGGCAGAAAAGCGGTTGTGCATGTAAAGGTGGACACGGGCATGTCACGGATCGGCATCAGACCGGATGAAGAGGGGCTTGTTTTTATGGAATGGATTGCCGGTCTTGCGCACATCGAGGTGGAGGGAATTTTTACCCACTTTGCAAGGGCGGATGAGTCGGATCATTCGGCGGCGCTTTTGCAGCTTACAAAGTTTACGGCGTTTGTGGAGGAGGCGGAACGCCGAATGGGAAAACAGATACCGTTGAAACACTGTTCCAACAGCGCGGGCATTCTCACCCTGCCGCAGGCGAATCTTTCCCTTGTCCGCGCGGGCATCACGCTGTACGGTCTGTCGCCTTCCGGGGAAGTGACAAAGGATATGCTTTCCCTGCGCCCTATTCTCTCACTGAAAAGCCGGCTGGTTTATGTGAAGGAAATCGAGGCGGGAACGCCTGTCAGCTACGGGGGAACTTTTGTGGCGAAGGAGCAGATGCGGATTGCCACTATACCTGTAGGGTACGGGGACGGTTATCCAAGAGGGCTTTCTGGTAAGGGAAGCGTGCTGGTCCGGGGAAAACGCGCGCCCATTCTCGGCAGGGTCTGCATGGACCAGTTCATGGTGGACGTATCGGATATTCCAGACGCTTCGGAGGGCGATGTGGTAACGCTGATCGGCGTGGACGGCGGGGAGGAAATCACCATGGAGGAACTGGGAGAGCTCTCGGGCAGATTTAATTATGAGCTGGCATGCTGTCTCGGGAAACGGATTCCGCGCGTTTATGTAAAGGATGGAGAAATTGTCTGTACAAAAGATAATTACGGGGAAAGTCGGTAAGGAGCGTAGGTGAAAACGCATCATTATTCTGTATACGACCGAAAAAGGCGGCAATACTATTGCCAGTACAGCGAATCATTCATATTTGCCGTACCGGTAACAGGAAAACAGTAAAAGTAGCGAAAAGTCAAAGGAAGTGTAAGATAATGAGAAGAGGAGATATTTATTATGCGGATCTGCGCCCTGTAGTGGGATCTGAGCAGGGCGGTGTGCGCCCGGTACTCATCATACAGAACGACGTGGGAAACAGGCACAGCCCGACAGTGATCTGTGCGGCGATCACTTCAAAGATGAATAAGGCGAAGCTGCCCACCCACATAGAATTAAGCGCGGGGAAGTATGACATGGTGAAGGATTCCGTGATTCTTCTGGAACAGCTCCGCACCATAGATAAGCAGCGTCTGAAGGACAGAGTCTGCCATCTGGATTCGGATATCATGCGGGCGGTGAACGAAGGTCTGATGATCAGCCTGGAACTTGGTACATAGGATAAGATGATTTGACACACAGGATAATAATTGATATGATAATAAACTGAGGTTAAAGCAGTAAAGAGAGAAACGGAAGAAAGGAACAATTTATATGGAAGACGGCGGCTCGGGCAGTAACAGCATTCTGTGGTTTGTGCTCATGCTTATTCTGGAAATGATTTTTTATGGTTTCAGTGCGGCAATGCAGAACCGCAGGGGAACGGACAGGGAGGACGGCGGCGCAGGCGGGGAAGAACCCGAAGAACAGACGGTAAAGCAGAAAAAGAAGCAGGAAAGGCTGGCATACATGATGGAACAGCATGCAGCTTACGCTACGGC
This sequence comes from bacterium 1xD42-87, assembly GCA_003611805.1. Taxonomy (GTDB): domain Bacteria; phylum Bacillota; class Clostridia; order Lachnospirales; family Lachnospiraceae; genus UBA3282. The sequence goes on from RAYM01000029.1 coordinate 15,232, forward strand.
GACACAGCTTGGTGTGGTGACCATCAATCTGCTGCTTGGTGCATTCATTCTGTACCGGCTGAACAATTATTTTTCCTTTCTCGTCTCGGATCAGGTGCGTGTCCGTTTCGGCGCGCTTGTCGGATGGCAGATACATGCGCTGGCGTTGGCGGTGCCGTTTGTTGTGACGGTCTTTCTGCTGTACATAATTATGACGATCGGCGTTATGGTGCCGAAAAAGGCGGCGGCGAAACACCCGGATAAGTGGCTTCACGCGCTTGTCAATCCTTTTTATTACTATGTGCGGATCGTATCGCCCTTCAGCAGTCTGATTTTTGTCACGTCAAAAACGGTGTTGCATTTATTTGGCGTGCGGGACGCGGATGACAGGGAGGATGTGACGGAGGAAGAAATCCTTTCCATGGTAAGCGTGGGGCACGAGCAGGGCATTCTTCATGCCAGCGAGGCGGAGATGATCACGAATATCTTTGAGTACGGGGACAAGGAAGCCAAGGATATCATGATCAACCGAAACAATCTTATCGCCATAGACTGTACCATGACCTTACAGGAAGCGGCGGCATTTATCGTGGAGGCCCATAACAGCCGTTTCCCCGTCTACGACGAGACCATTGACCATATCATCGGCATTCTTCACCTGAAAGACGTGATGCGGATGCAGATGAATGAAAAAATGCGTAACCGCCCGATTGGAAAAATAAAAGGGCTTTTGCGGGAGCCGCGCTTTATTACGGAGAAACGCAAGATCAATGACCTCTTTCAGGTGATGCAGAAAGAAAAGATACAGATGGTCATTGTCATAGACGAATACGGGCAGACGGCAGGGCTGGTGGCGCTTGAGGATATTCTGGAGGAGATTGTCGGCAACATACAGGATGAGTATGACGAAGACGCCACTTATATCAAGGAAAGCGGAACGGATCATTATGTGATTCAGGGTATGATGCCATTGGAGGAGCTGGAGGAAAAGCTGCAGATTTCTTTTGAAGACGAACCTTTTGATACGGTGAACGGTTTCGTGATTTCGAGATTGGAGCATATCCCCGAGGAGGGGGAGGACTTCGAGTTTACTTACAGCGGCTATACCTTCCGCATTATGGAAGTAAAAGACCATATGATTCAGAGTGTGTCTGCAAGGAAAAATAAAGAAGAAACGGAAGCATAAAGAAAGGATGGAAAGAAAATGTCAGGACATTCAAAATTTGCGAATATCAAACACAAGAAGGAAAAGAACGACGCGGCGAAGGGAAAAATTTTCACTATCATCGGCAGAGAAATTGCGGTGGCGGTGAAGGAGGGCGGTCCGGATCCGGCGAATAACTTCAAACTGGCGCAGGTGATTGCCAAGGCGAAGGCAAACAACATGCCCAACGATACCATCGACAGGGGTATTAAGAAGGCGGCAGGCGAAGGCGGAAACGTGGATTATAAGTATGTCACTTACGAGGGGTATGGTCCAAACGGCGTGGCAATCATCGTGGACGCTCTGACGGACAATACCAACCGGACAGCCGCCAATGTGAGAAGCGCATTTACCAAGGGCAACGGCAGTATCGGCACACAGGGCTGTGTCTCCTTTATGTTTGACAAGAAAGGGCTTATTATCATTGACAAGGAAGAGTGTGAAATGGACGCGGACGATCTGATGATGACTGCGCTTGACGCCGGCGCGGAGGACTTTTCCGAGGAGGAGGACAGCTATGAGGTCTATACCGACCCCGACCAGTGGAGCGAGGTGGACGCGGCGCTGAAGGAAGCGGGGATAACGCCCATTTCCTCCGAGGTGACGATGATTCCCCAGACATGGGTGGAGCTGACAGACGAGGGTGCGATTAAGAATCTGCAGAGGACGCTTGACCTTCTGGAAGATGATGACGACGTGCAGGCGGTATATCATAACTGGGATGAATAACAACGCGAGAAGCACGATATCTCGCGTGAGAGAATGCCCAAAGAGGCATTCTCTGTGATGATTTGGAGGAAGGATACGATGTACAAGAAAGAGACAATCTGCATACAGTCGGGGTGGAAGCCGAAGAACGGGGAGCCGCGGTTGCTCCCGATCTACCAGAGCACGACTTTTAAGTATGAGAGCTCCGAGCAGATGGGGCGGCTTTTTGATCTGGAGGAGAACGGGTATTTCTACTCCCGGTTACAGAATCCGACCAACGACTTTGTTGCGCAGAAAATATGCGAGCTGGAGGGCGGCGTGGCGGCTATGCTCACTTCCTCCGGGCAGGCGGCAAACCATTATGCCGTTTTCAATATCTGTGAGGCAGGCGACCATGTAGTGATGAGCTCCACGGTTTACGGGGGCAGCTTCAATCTGCTTACCTGTACCATGAAGAAGATGGGAATCGAGTGTACGGTGGTGGATCCCGATGCGCCGGCCGAGGAACTGGAAAAAGCCTTTCAGGAGAATACCAGATGTGTGTTTGCGGAGACGATAGCGAATCCTGCGCTGGTTGTTCTCGACATAGAAAAATTCGCGGCGCTGGCACATGCCCATCAGGTGCCGCTGATCGTGGACAATACCTTTGCCACGCCGATCAACTGTAATCCGTTCAAATGGGGCGCGGATATCGTGACCCATTCTACCACGAAGTATATGGACGGACATGCCATGGCTGTGGGCGGCTGTATTGTGGATTCCGGCAATTTTGACTGGGCGGCATATCCGGAAAAATTTCCCGGGCTGTGCACGCCTGACGAGTCCTATCACGGTATCGTTTACACGGAGAAATTCGGTAAGGCGGCTTACATCACGAAGGCGACGAGCCAGCTGATGCGCGATCTCGGCTCCAGCCAGTCTCCCCAGAATGCGTTTTTGTTGAATGTGGGGCTGGAGACGCTGCCCCTGCGCATGGAGAGACACTGTTATAATGCGCAGAAGTGCGCAGAATTTTTACAGAGCCATGAGAAGGTGGCGTGGGTGAATTATCCAGGACTCCCTGGGAACAAATACTACGATCTGGCGAAAAAATATATGCCAGACGGCACTTGCGGCGTGATTTCCTTTGGTTTGAAGGGCGGCAGGGAAGCCGCCGCGAAAATGATGGATCATCTGAAGCTGGCGGCTATTGTGACGCATGTGGCGGATGCGAGGACAAGTGTCCTGCACCCGGCAAGCCATACGCACAGACAGATGAACGATGAACAGCTGAAAGAGGCGGGGGTAGCGCCTGATCTGATCAGGCTTTCGGTCGGAATCGAGCATATTGATGATATTATTGCGGATCTGGCTCAAAGCTTAGTGTGAAAAGGATAATACTATGACATATCGGAAAACCTGGTTTGATTATGTGCTATGGGCGGTTTATGCTGGAATTTGCGTGACGCTTTTAGCCTATGTCGGATACTGTACCTATGCTTTCTATATCGGAGAGCCGCTCGCGAAACTTGGCGCATTTCTGCCTTTTCCGGTGCTTCTCTGTCTCTATCCGGGCATTCGGCTGTCCGCACAGGCAGTCAGAAAGCGGCACCATCTTTCCGCGCATACGGCGGCGATAGCGGAAGCGCTTGCGGTTTCCGTCTCCTTTGTATTCGGTCTTATCATAAGATTGAGGGAAGGGATCTCCATGGCATCGGTCTATGGGGCATCGTCGTCCTTTGAACCGGGAGAATATTACGAAATGGCGGTGGTGAAAGCTGGTGCGGACAGCATGGCGCTCGCGCATGGCTTGAGCGATCTGTTTGTGCGGTGTCTCCGGGTGGTATTTTCTTTTCTGGGAAACAGCATGATGGCGGCAATTCTGTTCCAGATCTTTTTGCAGATGATTATTCTTTTATATGCTTATCTTGTCGTGAGAAAGGCGGCAGGACGGTTCGCGGCGTGCACGGCGCTCCTGCTGCTGGCGTTTTCCGGGACGTTTATCCATAAAATTTATGTGATTGATACTGAGTGTTTGATGTTGGCGGTTTTGCTTGCGGGGCTCTGTCTCGTGCTCGGTTTTGTGGAAGCGGCGCTTTGTGGAAGCGGCGTTTTCGGCAGTCTGCCGGGAGCGGCGTTTCTAGGCATTGTCTTAGGTTTTTTGTGCTATCTGGAATGCGGCATGGCGGTTCTGCTTCTGTTTCTGGCAGGTCTTTTTACCGGGAAAATGCGTGTGGCTGGCGGGCGGAAGCGTATGGCCGCCAGTCTGCTGCTGGTACTGGCAGGCAGTGCGGCGGGGTTCCTGGGCTCTGTCGGGCTTGACACCTGGCTGAACGACATCAGTTTTTACCAGGGGGTTACGGATTGGACCGCGCCCTATATACAATCCTGGATGAATGGGAAAACACGCAGCGTAATCGGAACGGAATATCTGTTTTTTGCCTTGCTGTTTATTCTGGCTGCCTTTTTGGTGTTTGAGTTTATCAGGGGCGGGCGCGAGCTGGATTTTTCCCTGTGGTTTCTGCCCGGCATTTTTTTGGCACCTGTTTTTCTGATGGATGGCAGTGTTGTGGGATTAGGCGGCGCCGCGCTGTTTTTCTGGAGCGTGATGGCTGCTCTTGGGTTGAAAAATGCGGTGTTTGGCGGACAGGCGGAAGTCCTGCGTGAGAAAATAGAGGAAATTAATGCGTCGGCAGCGCCCATTCCGGCGGTGGCAGCGCCTGTGGCGGCGGCTCCGGCAAAAAAACCGCGTTTTATCGAAAATCCCCTGCCGCTTCCGAAAAAGCATGTGAAGCGGGAAATGGATTACGATTACGAGGTGGCAGAGGCGGAAATGCATTATGATGTAGAGACTGCGGAGGGAGACGATTTCGACAGATAGATGGTATATATTTTATTGAATAAAGCGATACTAGGAGAGAACCGAAAAAAGGTTCTCTCCTTTTTTCGGTTATGGGTATAAAAAAGCAGAACCAGAAGGGAGAAAACATATATGGGAAGCAGCAAGAGCACGAAAAGCAAGGACAACCAGAATAAGGACGAAAACGAGAAAGACAAAAAGAGGGAAAACGAGAAACAGAAGGATGAGCGGATTGAGAAGGTCGGGCAGGTGACGCTTGATGAGAACGTGCTGCACCATAAAATTCATCTTCTCACAATCATCGGTGAAATCGAGGGGCACGACAATTTGAGCAGCAACGCGAAAACGACCAAATATGAGCATATTCTGCCCCAGCTTGCGGCGATTGAGGACAGCGGCGAGGTGGACGGCGTGCTGATCCTGCTAAATACCATGGGCGGCGATGTGGAGGCGGGGCTTGCCATTGCGGAGATGATTGCGTCCTTAAGCAAGCCGACGGTTTCCCTTGTGCTTGGAGGGAGCCACTCGATTGGCGTACCGATTGCGGTGAGCACGGACTATTCTTATATTGTGCCGACGGGAACAATGGTCATTCATCCGGTGCGGTTAAGCGGCATGGTGATAGGCGTACAGCAGACTTTCGATTATTTCAAGCAGATACAGAACCGCATTACCGGGTTTGTGTGTGAGCACTGTAAGATTCCGAAACCTCGTCTGGAAGAACTGATGATGGAGACGGGGATGCTGACGAAGGATGTCGGGACAGTGCTTGTGGGAAGAGAGGCGGTAGAGGAAGGCATCATCTGTGAGGTTGGCGGTATCAGCGACGCCATAGGAAAGCTCCATGATATGATACCAGACAGAGTATAAGCAGACTCGAAATGCTGTGCATTTCTCGTTCGCGTTGCTCGTCATAAAGCGTCACAGACAGTCTTACATGCAAGCATGTATCCTGTCTCTGCCGCTTTCTGACTCTGCTTATACACGGAAAATAAGGGATGACAAGCCAAAATGAAAATGCTATACTAATATAGGATTTTTAGGTAACTGTTCAGAAATCGCGGAACGGTTACAAATTTTAGATACGTGTTGGAGGCAGTCATGGCGGCTCAGGGTACAAGAGGGTCATCCACAAAGAGAAAAAATACAGGTGCAGGCAGGGCAAATACGACAGGCTCCCGGGCAAAGAGCCGGAGCGCAAGACAGGACGCCCCTATGGATCCGGCTGTCAGAAATGAAATTCTGCTGATTGTGCTGGCGGCTTTTGCCCTCATTTTGTTTTTATGCAATTTTGGGGTAGTCGGTAAATTCGGCGATGTGGTGAGCAGTGTCATGTTCGGAGTTTTCGGGCTGTTGGCATATGTGGCGCCTGTCGTCATTTTTCTGATGATCGCTTTCGGCATGTTAAACGTGGGAAATCACATCGCCACGAGAAAGCTGTCTGCAGGCATTGTTTTTGTCCTTCTTCTGGGCATGGCGTTTGAGTTTTTCAGCACGAATCCCGCCGAGGCGGAAAGCTACCAGATCGCTGAGATTTATGCCCGCTGCAGCGAAGGGCATAAGGGCGGCGGCATACTTGCCGGATCGCTCGCCTATTTGTCCTGCAAGTTTCTTGGCACAGTGGGAACGGTGCTTCTGATTCTTGTATTAGGCATTATCTGCCTGGTGATCGTCACGGAGAAGTCGTTTATCGGCGGCGTGGCGGCAGGCGGGCGGAAAGTGTATGAGCGTTCCAGGGAAGATGCGGCATACCGCAGGGAGCGGGCGGCGAAACGCCGTGAGGAGCTGTCGGAAAGGCGGGAGCGGGAGGCAAGGGAACGCAGACAGCGTGAGGAAGAACTGGAAAATGAAAAACTCCTTCGCATGGACAGGAAAGTTTCCGGTGTCATGTTGGATACGGCGCTGGGCAGGGAGCCGGAAAAAGCAGCGGCTGAAAAAGTGCGGGATGATATCCATGAAATTACGTTAAATTATGACGAGGAGGAAATAGATGAGCAGCCTCCGGCAAGAGCGCGGGAACAGCATTCTTACCATTACATAGAACAGGAATCCGATGATCTTGACGAGGTCCATGTCAGCGGGACGGGGACAGAGCCGGAAATGGAGACAGAGATGGAGATGGAGCCGGAACGTCCCCAAAAGCCCATGGATTCCTATCAGCCCATGACGGGTAACCAGATGGCGGTTTCAAGCAGCAGAGAACGACCGGCAGCGGTGAGCCGTCCGGCAAAACAGCCGGAAAAAGCAGCGGCTTCTGCCGCAAAGAGCGGGAAGGACCGTTACCGTTTCCCCACGCCGGATCTTCTGGCGCCGCGAAAGACAAAGAAGGGAGCGGATTCCGACAAGGAGCTTAAGGAGACGGCGGGGCATCTGGAGCAGATTCTCGGCAATTTCGGCGTGAAAGTGAGCGTCACGCAGTACAGCAGGGGACCTTCCGTCACCCGCTACGAGCTGCAGCCGGAGCAAGGGGTTAAAGTCAGCAAGATTGTCGGGCTTGCCGATGATATCAAGCTGAATCTTGCCGCCACGGATATCCGTATCGAGGCACCCATTCCCGGGAAAGCGGCGGTGGGTATCGAGGTGCCAAACAAGGAAAATACGGCGGTGCCTTTCAGGGATCTGGTGGAATCGCCGGAATTTGAAAAATTCCAGGCTAACCTGATCTTTGCGGTGGGAAAGGATATCGCCGGAAAGACTGTGCTTGCAGATATAGCGAAAATGCCCCATCTTTTGATAGCGGGCGCTACCGGATCAGGAAAATCTGTCTGCATCAACACCATTATTATGGGAATTTTGTTTAAGGCGCATCCAGATGATGTAAAATTGATCATGATTGACCCGAAGGTGGTGGAGTTAAGCGTGTATAACGGCATTCCCCATCTGATGCTGCCGGTGGTGACGGACCCGAAGAAGGCGGCTGCGGCACTGCATTGGGGTGTGGCGGAAATGACCAACCGCTATAAAAAATTTGCGGATCTCAATGTCAGGGATTTAAAGGGCTATAACAAAAAAGCAGAGAGTATGCAGGCGTCGGGGGATCCCGAAGCGCCGGAAAAGATGCCGCAGATTTTGATTATTGTGGACGAGCTGGCGGATCTGATGATGGTGTCGCCGGGGGAGGTGGAGGAATCCATCTGCCGTCTGGCACAGCTTGCGAGAGCCTGCGGCATACATCTGATCATAGCAACACAGCGTCCCTCTGTGGATGTGATCACGGGGCTTATCAAGGCGAATATGCCGAGCCGCGTTGCCTTCGCGGTGTCCAGCGGTGTGGATTCCCGCACCATTCTGGATATGGTGGGGGCGGAGAAACTTCTCGGCAAGGGGGACATGCTGTTTTATCCGCAGGGTTATCCAAAACCGGCGCGTATACAGGGACCCTTTGTCTCGGATGATGAAGTTTCCAATGTGGTGGAGTTTTTGAAGGACTATGCGCCTGAGAGTGCGGCTGACGAGGCGGTGGAGGAACAGATCAACAGTATTGCCGTGGAGTCGGGAGCATCCGGGACGTCCGGCGGAGCGGGCGACGCGGATTCAGCGTATGACGAATACTTCGCGGAGGCTGGTCGGTTTATCATTGAAAAGGACAAGGCTTCCATCGGTATGCTGCAGCGCATGTTTAAGATCGGCTTTAACCGTGCAGCGCGCATCATGGACCAGCTTAGCGACGCCGGGGTAGTGGGCGAGGAAGAGGGCACGAAACCGCGAAAGATTCTGATGAGCGCGGCGGAGTTTGAACATTTGCTTGGAAAAGAGTGAGAAGTACTTCTAAAGACATCCAGCCATAGGACGGGATGCCAAGAAGTACTAAACTTCACTCAGGAGAATGCTTAAAACAGCATTCTCCGCATGGAATGAAAGGTAGAAAATATGAAAACAGATATTGAGATCGCGCAGGCAGCGGAGCTTACCCCGATTGCGGAGGTGGCAGGACAGCTTGGCATTGAACAGGAAGAGCTGGAGGTTTACGGCAGATATAAGGCGAAACTTTCGGAAGAATACATAGAGAAGATCAAAAAGAACCCGGAGGGACGGCTGATTCTGGTGACGGCGATCAATCCTACGCCTGCGGGGGAAGGAAAAACCACGATTACCGTGGGACTTGGGCAGGCTTTCGCCAGACTCGGGAAAAAGGCGGTCATTGCCCTGCGGGAGCCTTCTCTTGGACCGTGCTTCGGCATCAAGGGTGGCGCGGCGGGCGGCGGTTATTCCCAGGTCGTGCCGATGGAGGACTTAAATCTCCATTTTACAGGTGATTTTCATGCAATTACCGCCGCGAACAATCTGCTGGCTGCGCTTCTGGACAATCATATCCAGCAGGGAAACCTGCTGCGGATTGATCCGAGACAGATCGTATGGAAGCGATGTCTTGATATGAACGACAGGGCGCTTCGCAATATTGTGATCGGTATGGGAGGCAAGGCAAACGGCATGGTGCGTGAGGACCACTTCATCATTACCGTTGCCTCAGAGATTATGGCGATTCTCTGTCTCGCTTCGGATTTTAAGGATCTGAAGGAACGTCTGTCGCGGATTATCGTTGCCTACGATTATTCCGGAGAGCCTGTGACGGCGAAAGATCTGCAGGCGGTGGGTGCGATGGCCGCGCTTTTGAAGGATGCCATGAAGCCTAACCTGATCCAGACGCTGGAACATACGCCGGCGCTTGTGCACGGCGGGCCTTTCGCCAATATCGCCCATGGCTGCAACTCCGTAATGGCGACAAAGACTGCGCTTAAGATGGCGGATTATGTCATTACGGAAGCGGGTTTCGGTGCGGATCTGGGGGCGGAGAAATTCTTTGACATCAAATGCCGCATGGCGGACTTAAAGCCGGACGCGGTCGTGCTTGTTGCCACCGTGAGGGCGCTTAAATATAACGGCGGCGTGGCGAAGGAGGATCTGGCCAGAAAGGATATGAAGGCGCTGCAGGCGGGTATCGTGAATCTTGAGAAACATATTTCGAACATCCATAAATACGGGGTGCCCATTGTGGTTGCGCTGAACGCCTTTGCTTCGGATACACAGGAAGAAATCGACTATGTGCAGAAGTTTTGTGAGGACAGGGACTGTGAGTTTTCCCTCGCGGAAGTCTGGGAGAAAGGCGGGGAGGGCGGCACAATCCTTGCGGGAAAGGTGCTGGATACGCTGGAACATAAGAGAAGCTTCTTTGAACCGCTCTACGGTGACGAAATATCGCTGACAGAAAAGATTCATACGGTAGCGTCGGAGATTTACGGCGCGGGCGGCGTGACTTACACGGCTGTGGCGAAAAGGCAGCTGGAGAAACTGGAGCGCGCGGGGTTCGGGAGACTGCCTGTCTGCATCGCAAAGACACAGTATTCGCTCTCGGATGACCCGAAACTGTTAGGGCGTCCGGTCGGTTTTGAGATGCATGTGCGGGAGGTCTACGTGTCGGCGGGCGCGGGCTTTGTCGTTGCGCTGACGGGCGATGTGATGACCATGCCCGGGCTGCCGAAGACACCGGCGGCATACCGGATCGACGTGGATGACGATGGGAAGATTGTGGGATTATTCTAGAGTGAAAAGAATTTCTCGGAAAGAAAGGGTGACAAAAATGCCACAGATTATAGACGGAAAAGCGATATCGGCGCAGATTAAGGATGAGGTGAAGGAGCGGGTTGCGGCGCTTGCCGCGCAGGGGAAAAAGGTGTGCCTTGCGGTGATACAGGTGGGAAACGACCCGGCGTCCAGCGTTTATGTGGGAAATAAGAAGAAGGCATGCGCTTATGTGGGAATCGAATCTCTCGCCTATGAGCTTGCTGAGGAGACGACGCAGGAGGAACTTTTGGATCTGATCCGGGAATTGAATGCAAGGGAAGATGTGAACGGCATTCTGGTACAGCTTCCCCTGCCAAAACAGATTGACGAGGATGCGGTGATCCGCGCCATTGACCCGAAAAAGGATGTGGACGGCTTCCATCCCCAGAGCGTGGGCGCGCTCTGTATCGGACAGCCGGGCTTTGTGTCCTGCACGCCTGCCGGAATTATCCAGCTTTTGAAACGCTCGGGAATCGAGATTTCTGGCAAAGAGTGCGTGGTTATCGGCAGAAGCAATATCGTCGGTAAGCCCATGGCGCTTCTGCTGCTTCGGGAAAACGGCACGGTGACGGTGTGTCATTCCCGGACAAAGGACTTAAAGGAAGTGGCGAAGCGCGCCGACATTCTGGTGGTGGCGGTAGGGAAGCCGAAAATGATCACCAGAGAGTATGTGAAGGAGGGCGCGGTGGTGATTGACGTCGGCATTCACCGAAATGAAAATAATAAACTCTGCGGAGACGTGGATTATGAGGATGTGGCGCCTGTCTGCAGCGCGATTACGCCGGTGCCCGGCGGTGTCGGACCCATGACGATCGCCATGCTCATGTATAACTGTGCAAATTCATGAAGAAGGGAACTGCCTATGAAGTGCCCCCATTGCGGACATGAAATGCCGGACGGTTATCTGATCTGCGACAAATGCGGAGAGGAGATACAGATCGTACCGGATTTTGAACCGGAAATAGAAAACAGCATATCGGAAACGCTTTCCACGCTTGTCTCCCAGCAGGAGGACGACATCGTTGAGGACATGGAAGAAGATACGGAAGAAGAGGACGAAATGATCGGCAGGGCGGGAATAAGGACCCGAAAACCGCAGGTGATTTTTGCATTTGTGATTCTTCTGCTTGTGGCGTTTGTTTCCTACGCCCTCTATGCCTACCATATCCATACGGTGGATTACCAGATCAACAAGGCTGTGGCATATGCGGAAAAAGGCGCTTACAGTGAGGCGATTGCCTGCCTGGAGGCGGCATATGCGGATTATCCGGAGGAGGCAAGGATTCTTTTTCTGGAAGCGGACTATTATTATCTGCAGCAGATGGACAACTATGCGCTGTCGGCGCTTATGAAAATTATTGACGCGGATACCACGCCCAGATACTCTGAGGAGGATGTGGAGGAGGCTTACGGAAAGATTGTTACAATTTATGCCAACCAGAAAGAATACGGGCTGATTAATGAATTGCTGCGCGCCTGCGACAATGAACGGATCGTGAGCATGTTCCAGGGCTATCTCGCCATGGAGCCGGAATTCAGTTATGTGGAGGGGAGCTATGCGGAGGTGATTCCGCTAAAACTCAGTTCCAACACAGCGGGAACCATTTACTATACGACCGACGGCACGAAACCTGACAGAAACAGTCAGATTTATACGTCACCCCTCTTTCTGGAAACGGGAGAGTATACGGTCAGCGCCTTTTTTGTCAATGATTACGGTATTGAGAGCGATATCGTCACAAAGACTTATGTGATTAACCTCGCTGCGCCGAACGCCCCGGTAGTGGAACTTTACAGCGGAGAGTATACGGAGGCGACTATGATTGCCGTGGAACCGACGGAAGGATGTAAGACTTTCTACACGACGGATGAGTCGGAGCCTACCGCTGACAGCGTGCCCTATACGGGACCGATCCCCATGCCCCTCGGAAAGACACTGTTCAAGTTTGTAAATATCAGCAGCGAAGGGATTGCCAGTGAGGTGACGACACGCACCTTTACGCTGAGGCTGCGGGGCGCCATCCCCACGGAAACGGCAGTGGCTAATTTAGTCAACCGGCTGGTGGAAATCGGATATCTGACCGATACGGCAGGGAGAAATCCCAGGCAGAGCGGTGTTTTAAGCTACCAGTTCAGCTCCGTTCTGCGTGTGGGGGAGGAAGACTATTATACCATCAACGAGTATTACGATGACGGGACGGGGTTACTCAGCCGTACGGACAGGGTTTATCTGGTGCAGGTTTACAACGGCACGGCAGCGCAGCTCGGCTACGACGAGGACGGGGAGTTTAAGGCGGTTGTGATATAGGCAGGGTTTTCCGGGACAAATTGGTCTGGCTGAACTGCTAATAGCAAATATTATATCTTGCAAAAGTCGCCAACTTTCGATATTATGGAATAGTTCGGATAAGAAAAAAAAGGGTAATTGTGAAGGAGTGTTGAGATGTACAGGATTATAAAGGCAGAAGAACTTGCGGCGAATATCTATCTCATGGACGTGGAAGCGCCCCGTGTGGCGAAGTCGTGCCAGCCGGGACAGTTTGTCATTGTCAGAATGGACGCGGCGGGAGAGCGGATTCCACTGACCATCTGCGACTATGACAGGGAAAAGGGAACCATCACGATCGTTTTTCAGGTGGTGGGCGCGGCTACTGAGATGATGCGCAGCCTGAAAGCGGGAGACAGTTTTCAGGATTTTGTAGGGCCGCTTGGCTGTCCTTCCGAGTTTGTGAATGAAGATATCCAGACGCTTAAGGGGAAAAAGATTCTCTTTGTCGCCGGGGGACTCGGCACAGCACCCGTTTACCCGCAGGTAAAATGGCTGCATGAGAGAGGGATCGACGCGGACGTGATCGTGGGCGCAAAGACGAAAGATCTGCTCATTATGGAGGAGGAGATGAAGGCGGTTTCCGGAAATCTCTATGTCACCACAGACGACGGCTCCTATGGCAGAAGCGGCATGGTGACGAAGGTGATCGAGGATCTGGTGGAATCCGAAGGAAAATCTTACGACGTATGCGTGGCGATCGGACCTATGATTATGATGAAATTCGTATGTCTGACCACGAAAAAATATGAGCTGCCCACCGTTGTCAGCATGAATCCGATTATGGTGGACGGCACGGGTATGTGCGGCGCATGCCGCCTGACCGTGGACGGTGAAGTGAAGTTTGCCTGCGTGGACGGTCCTGAGTTCGACGGTCATAAGGTGGACTTTGACCAGGCGATGAAGCGCCAGCAGATGTATAAGACGAAGGAAGGAAGAGATTTCCTGAGAGCCAAAGAGGGAGACACGCATCATGGCGGGTGCGGAAATTGCGGTTAGGTCAGATTGAAAATTAAAATTTTCAATCGCGGGATTTGTGTCCACGCGCTGCTTGACACAAACTCGGGAGATATAGAGGCAGCGTAGAAATGAGGAGAAAATGGAAGCAGATGTATTAAAGAAAGTGCCCGTGCGTGAGCAGGACGCGAAGGTACGTGCGACGAATTTCGAGGAAGTATGTCTCGGTTATGATAAAGAGGAAGCGATGTGCGAGGCGACCCGCTGCATCAACTGTAAAAATGCGCAGTGTATCAAGGGATGTCCCGTGGCAATCAACATTCCCGGTTTTATTGAGAAAGTGAAAGAGGGCGATGTCGCCGCCGCTTATCAGATTATAAGCGAATCTTCGGCGTTGCCCGCAGTCTGCGGTCGCGTGTGCCCTCAGGAGAGCCAGTGCGAGGGCAAATGTATCCGCGGCATCAAGGGCGAACCTGTGTCTATCGGCAAGCTTGAGCGTTTCGTTGCCGACTGGGCAAGGGAGAACGGCGTGAAGCCTGAAGGCGCGGCGGAAAAGAAGAACAAAAAGGTTGCTGTCATCGGCTCCGGTCCCGCGGGTTTAACCTGTGCGGGCGATCTGGCGAAGATGGGATATGAGGTGACGATTTTTGAAGCGCTCCACGAGCCGGGCGGTGTGCTTGTCTACGGCATTCCGGAGTTCCGTCTGCCAAAGCAGGACGTGGTGGCGAAGGAGATCGAGAACGTGAAGAGCCTTGGCGTGAAGATCGAGACCAACGTGGTAGTCGGCAAATCCGTTACCATTGACGAACTGATGGAGGACGAAGGATTTGACGCAGTGTTTATCGGTTCCGGCGCGGGTCTCCCGAAATTTATGGGCATTCCCGGAGAGCAGGCGCTGGGCGTTTTCTCCGCCAACGAGTATCTGACCAGAAGCAACCTGATGAAGGCGTTCGACGAGACTTCCAATACACCCATTATGCTCGGTAAGAAGGTGGCTGTCGTGGGTGGAGGAAACGTGGCGATGGATGCTGCGAGAACTGCGCTGCGTCTCGGCGCGGAAGTCCATATCGTATACCGCAGGAGCGAGGAGGAACTGCCCGCCCGTGTGGAGGAGGTGCACCATGCGAAGGAGGAGGGGATCATTTTTGACCTTCTGACCAATCCCACGGAAATCCTTGCGGATGAGAACGGCTGGGTTTCAGGCATGAAATGTGTGCGCATGGAGCTTGGCGAGCCGGACGCTTCCGGCAGACGCCGCCCGGTGGTGATTGAGGGCTCCGAGTTCCTGATGGAGGTGGATACGGTTATCATGTCGCTTGGCACGTCCCCGAATCCCCTGATCTCTTCTACCACAAAAGGGCTTGAGGTGAATAAGTATAAGTGCATTGTTGCCGAGGAGGATTTTGGCGCGACGACGAAAGAGGGCGTCTATGCGGGCGGAGACGCGGTGACGGGCGCGGCTACCGTAATTCTGGCAATGGGAGCCGGAAAAGCAGCGGCAAAAGGTATCGACGAATACCTTTCCAAATAAGGGGGTATGAGGTCTGCCTGTCGAAAAACGACGGGCAGATTTTACATTGCAGATTTATTTCAGAAGGAATCGCGGCAGCGCGGCATTAACAGACGCATATACATCTAAGAAATTCTTAATAATTTGCCATGTATAATCTTTAAATATATCCTTTATGATGGTAGTGGGTGAGAGATACGAAGTCACCCGGGAGAACGCTAAAAAATAACGTTTTCCCATATTATTGAAAGGTGTGGAAAGCATATGAAATTGACTGATTCAGACAATGATAAAAAATGGGATGAACGGGAGGAACAGAGAGAGGGCATTCTGCAGAAAGCAGTGACGACGAGAGTGCTTCTGGGAATCATCGCGGTTCTTCTGATTTTCATTCTCGTTCTGCTCACCATCGTTGTAAGCAGCCGGAAGAACCGGCAGGAGGAGACGGACAGCGATCTCCAGCAGACCATTACGGATTATGCCAAGGAACAGCAGGAAATGGAAGAGCAGGTCCTTTCGGAGGAAGAGAAAAAGCCGGCGGTGGAGCAGACTGTGCCTGAGGAGACGGAAGAGGAAGAAGAGGAAGAACCTGTTTCGGCGGATAATGAGAAGACTGCCATTGTGGTGGATGTCGAGGATGAAAATGACGAGGCGTACACGAAGGAATTTATTTTGAAGGAGGCGTACCCTTACTTTGCGGATAACAAGCAGGATGCCATTTGGGATCTGGCGCATTTAAAACGCTATGTGAAGCTTTCCAAAGGGCTTGAGGGCACCGGCGACTATTATTATCAGGGCGATGTGGACGGCGAGGGAAAACCGCACGGAAAGGGGCTTGCCATCTACGAGAAGAACAGCTACTATTTCGGTGACTGGAGCCATGGGGTGAGAAGCGGCAAAGGCACCTGGTTCCGATTTTATATAAACCAGAAAAATAAGAACAATGCCATGGGCGTCTATATGTCCCACATCTACTCGGGAGACTGGGCGGACAATCTGCCGAACGGCGAGGGTGCGGAGCACTACGATGTGGATATTTCCAAACTTACATCTACCAAGGGCAGGATGCTGCAGAATGTGGTCGGTCCGTTTAAAAACGGTCTTTACAACGGGGATATGTATGCCAATACCGTGGACTATATTGGCACGGTACAGGAGTGGGACGGTATTGCGCAGGAGGGTGTCTTTACGCTGTGGCGGGATATGAGCGCCATCGGCGAGTGCTCTGTGTGGCGTAACAAGGACGATCATTCGCTCTGCCTCGACATAGATAAGTCGGAAAATAAAAATCAGGGAATCAGGGAGCTGTTAAAATGAGGACCATGTAGACTTTGCACCCGGGCTGTGATATACTTACGGTGTAATAATACATGGCATAATGATAGAAAGTAGGTGGATGCATGACTTTGGAAGAGCAGAGACAGGCTGCTATTATGACATATGTTAATCTAATGAGGATTAAGGCGCACGAGACAGGCGAAAATAAGGAATTAGATTATCAGATCAGGATAGCAAAAGTTGTGTTGCAGAATTTTGGAATTGATTATTCAGAGCTTGAATTGTAAATATAGAAATATTTCCTATTCGTAAGATAAGGAGGGTGAGTTTATGCCCCAATATCAAAGCAGCGAAGCTAAGGCGGAGAATAACCGTTCTTCTGCGTACACGCTTTTGGCGGTAGGCAGCGTCGGTTTTATCGCGGTACTGTTGATTTTTTTCAATGTGATACCGGTTTACAGGGATGCCGGCGTTACCAGGTATCTGGTCTGCGGCGTTATGGGCGCGATGTTTGTCCTTTTTATTGTGTTCGGTTTTGTGTCCATGCGGGATTCTAAACTGCTTTTTGTGAAGGCGAAATCAGAAAATTCCCTGCGCTCGGAAATTGCCAGATGGTGTGAGGAGAATCTGGATCGTGATGCCATAGACGAGGCGATTCTGGAGGAAGGGGAGACGCTTGCGCAGCTGACGGAGGAGGAGAGATATTACAGGCGCACAGAACAGATGCGTGCCGCCATAGACGACAAGTTTATGAACCTGGACGAGGCGTTTGTGGACAACTTTGTGGACGGATATTATCAGGAAATGTATGAAGATAACGGTGATTACAGTCGGTAAACTGAAGGAGAAGTTTTTTCGTGAGGCGGTGTCCGAGTATGAAAAGAGACTGGGACGTTACTGTAAGCTGGAGATCAGGGAGACGGCGGATGAAAAAACGCCGGACGGCATTTCCGAAACGGAGAGGGACCAGATTCTGCAAAGGGAAGGGGAGCGCATTGCAAGACTTCTGCCGGACAGCGCCTATGTGGTGACGCTGGAGATCGAAGGGCGGAAATTCACCTCCGAGTCTTTTGCCGCAGAGATCGGGCGGCTTGGCGTAAACGGCGTCGGCCATGTTGTATTCGTGATAGGCGGTTCCCTTGGTTTACATAACTCTATAAAGCGGCGGGCTGACCTGGCGGTCAGCTTTTCGGACATGACATTCCCGCACCAGCTGATGCGGGTTGTTTTGTTGGAGCAGATTTACCGGGCGTTTCGGATTATAAACGGCGCCCCGTATCATAAATAATGTGAGAAGTACTTCTAAAGACGTCCCGCCATAGGACGGGACGCCAAGAAGTACTATGTCTCACATAAGAGAATGCTTCGCATTCTCTGGGAATGAATTAGAATCAAGATACATATAGTGTAACATGAGAAGAGAGAACAGACGCCAACCATTTTCACCGTTTACCCGGTCGAAGGAACTGATTGTGGAATCTTTGAAGCTTCCGAAGGATACCATGCTGGGGGCGGCTATTGTCACGATTACAGGGAACCGTGAGGCTTTTATTGAAAACTATAAGGGAATTCTGGAATACACGACCGAGTCTATTGTGCTGCAGGGCAAGAATGCAAAGATCTGCTTTGAGGGGAGCAGCCTGTCCATCGACTATTATACCAATGAAGACATGAAAATCAGCGGAAAGATTGACGCGCTCCGCTATATCTGAGCGCGCAGTGAAGGGGAAGGTCTATGCTTCATTGGATACAGTATTTGAGAGGGTATGTGACCGTTAAGGTTTGGGGCTATTCTGTGGAGCGTCTTTTGAATCTCTGCGGCAATCACGACGTTCTGGTCTGGGATATCGAGGATCACGGCGACTATCATACCATGCACATCAGCATAGCGGGATTTTTTGCCCTGAAACCTCTCCTAAAAAAAACAGGGACGAGGGCGGCTGTTCTTGGCAAGTACGGTCTGCCTTTTTTTGTGTCAAAAATGTGGAGACGAAAACTGTTTGTGGCAGGGCTTTTCGGCTGTATTCTGTTCTGGTGCCTTGCCTCCCGGTTTATCTGGGATATTCGGATTGAAGGGAATTTTGCCCTGACGGAAGACGTGCTGCTGGATTATCTGGAGGAACAGGGCGTGCACACGGCAATGAAAAAAAGTGCGCTGGAGATTGCAGAACTGGAACAGGCGCTCCGGGAGGACTATGACCTGATTACATGGACTTCCGTACAGCTTAGGGGAACGACGCTGTTAATCCATATCAAGGAAAATGAGATGCCGGTCTATGATAACCGTAATCAGGCGGAAGCGGACAAAGGCATGGATCTGGTGGCTGAAAAAGAGGGTGTGGTGACTTATATCATCACCAGAAGCGGTGTGCCGCAGGTGGCGTGCGGGGACAGCGTGCGCAAAGGGGATGTGCTAGTGAGCGGCGCGGTTCCCGTCTACAACGAAGATACCACGGTGCGCAGATACCAGTATGTCCAGGCGGACGCGGACATTACCATAAGCTACGCGCGGAACCTGTCGCTGGAGGAAGAAATTGCCTACGATGAAAAGTGCTATACGGGGGAGACCATTGAGATTCCGGTAGTTGGCACGGGGGAAAAGGAAGTCGCTTTCCGCATCCGCAAGGTTCCCTACGATTTTTACGATACGAGCGAGGAGAAAAAGCAGGTGCAGCTTCTCGATCATCTGTACCTGCCGGTGTATTATGGGAAAAGGACAGTGCAGGAGTACGAAATTGTGCCGAAAATGCATACGGATGAGGAGATGAAGACGCTTTTACAGGAGCGGTTTCGCAAAATTATCTCAACTTTAAA
Organism: bacterium 1xD42-87; assembly: GCA_003611805.1. Taxonomy (GTDB): domain Bacteria; phylum Bacillota; class Clostridia; order Lachnospirales; family Lachnospiraceae; genus UBA3282. Next base: position 34,409 of record RAYM01000029.1, read on the forward strand.
TGAAAAAGGGGTACAAATTGCAGAAAAAAATGTTACAATAAAAAAGAATAATAAAAAATGGGTGTTGCATGCCCATATGCAGCTTGAGGAATCGGCGGTGAAACTGACGCCAACCATAACGCCGCCTGTGGAGGAACCTGAAAAGGAGGAGGATACGCAGTCGGACTGACCAGGCTGTGTTTTTGAAAGGCGGGGAATGGACGCGTTTACAGTCAGTATAGATGTGCCGGTGGAGCACATGAGGAACCTTTTTGGGGAGTTTGATTCCCATATCAAAAGAATTGAGAATGATTTGCATGTGATGATCGTGGACCGCGATGGCGCGGTCCGGATATCCGGGAAGCGGGATGCCGCGGACAGGGCGGCACGGATTGTGAAAGAACTTTTGGCACTGTCAGAGAGAGGTGCGATTTTGGAGGAACAGAGCGTGGATTATGCCATTGAGCTTGGCAGGGAGCACAAGGAGGACATGCTGCTGGCAATGGACAGCGACTGCATCTGCCATACCGTGAGCGGCAAACCGATTAAACCTAAGACGCTTGGGCAGAAACAGTATGTGGATGCCATGCGCGATCATATGATTGTTTTCGGGGTGGGACCCGCCGGTACGGGGAAAACCTATCTCGCGATGGCGATGGCGGTGACAGCCTTTAAGAATAACGAAGTCAGCCGCATCATTCTGACAAGACCCGCCATCGAGGCGGGAGAGAAGCTGGGTTTTCTTCCCGGCGACCTGCAGAGCAAGGTAGATCCTTACCTGCGCCCGCTTTACGACGCGCTTTACCAGATTATGGGGGCGGAGAGCTTTGCGCGGAATATGGAAAAGGGGCTGATTGAGGTGGCGCCTCTTGCTTATATGCGCGGGCGGACTCTGGATAACGCCTATATCATTCTGGATGAGGCGCAGAATACCACACCGGCGCAGATGAAGATGTTTCTGACGAGAATCGGATTCGGCTCCAAGGTGGTGGTTACCGGGGACGCCTCCCAGAAGGACCTGGCGCCGGACATGAAATCCGGGCTGGATGTGGCGGTGAGAGTGCTCTCGAAAATAGACGATATTTCTTTCTGCAGCCTGAGCAGCAAGGATGTGGTCAGGCATCCGCTTGTGCAGAGGATCGTGAAAGCATACGACGATTACGAAGAAAAAGAGAAACGACGGAGTGGGCAAAAAACAGGAAACAGGAATTACAGGCGTGGAAAATAATATTAATCTTGAGAAAAACAGTAATATCATAAAAAGAATCGTAGTGTTTATGTTCATGTTTGCCCTGTCGGGCGTGATTGCATGGCTCGGCAGCGTGCTTTATCACATCCAGACGGATATGATGATCCGGAATATCGTTATGGTCCTGACCGGGAGCGGAATCGTTATCTTCTCCTACGTGATGGGCGAGACCAGCGGCTTTTTTGTATACCGGAATGAAGGACGCTACGGGAGATTTGCCTTTATCTATCTGGTAAGTCTGACGGCGGCGGTGTTTCTGCCGTTTCTGCCGGTTACAGGCTGGTCGTTTCTGGTGTTGTTTGTACTGTTAAGCGTTTTCTCAAACAGTATGACGGGATTAGCCGCGGGGAGTCTCGGCCTGCTTCTTGCCGTGAATTTTGCGGGCTGTGACTACGCGATTTTCTGGCTCTATTTTATCAGCGGCATGGCGGGCATACTTGTGTTTGCCACATTGGATGAGGATTTCAGGGTGGGGATTCCGATGGTGATTTCCCTGCTGGTTCTTTCCCTCTGCCTGACGGCAAACGTAATTCTTTTTGCAAAGGAACAGCTTTCCATTGCCCAGTTTATGATACCGGGAATCAATCTGATGGTCTGCTGTATCCTGCTTCTGGTCAGTCTGAAAATGGTCAGTTCTATGGTAATTCACAGGTACCGTGACAGGTATATGGAGATCAATGATCCGGAGTGCCCGCTGCTGGTACAGCTCAAGGAACTTTCAAAGGAGGAGTATTATCACGCGATCCACACGGCATATCTGGGCGATAAGGTCGCAAGGAGCCTTGGAATTGACGACGCGGCGGTGAAGGCGTGCGGGTATTATCACAGAATCGGTAAACTGACAGGAGAAAACACATGGGAAAATGTGTCGGCAATCTGCGATAAGTACCATTTCCCGCCGAAGACAAAGCAGATACTGAAAGAGTACGTGGACCCGGACGCGAAAATTGTTTCCAAGGAGACGATCGTCGTTCTGCTGGCGGACTGCATCGTGTCCTCCATCCTGTATCTGTTTGCGAAAGACCCAAAGGCGGAGCTGGATTATGAGCAGCTGATCGACACGGTATTCAAAAAGAAATTTGAGACGGACGAGCTCTGGGGAAATGAGATTTCCATAGGACAGATATGCGAAATGAAGAAAATATTTATCAAGGAGAAGCTATATTATGACTTCTTACGTTGAAAATGAGACACAGCAGTCTTTTCCGTTTGATGCGAAGGCGCTGCTTGAACGTGTTGCGCAGGCTGTCCTGGACAGCGAAAACTGCCCCTATGAGGCGTCAGTGAATCTTCTTCTGACAGACGGCGAGGGCATTCGGGAGTACAACAAAAATTACCGGAATATCGACGCGGAGACGGACGTGCTTTCTTTTCCTAATCTGGAGTTTGAAGTGCCGGGGGATTTTTCCGGCGCAGAGGAGAGCGGGGCGGACTGCTTTGACCCGGACAGCGGGGAACTGGTTCTTGGAGATATTATCCTGAATACAGCGCGGGTGAAGGAACAGGCGGAAGAGTACGGGCACAGTGAGCTCAGGGAGTTTGCCTTTCTTCTGGCGCACAGCCTGTACCATCTGTGCGGCTATGACCATATGGAGCCGGAAGAGGCGGCGCTGATGGAGGAAAAACAGGAGTGTGTACTGCAGAGCCTTTCTATTACAAGAGAACAGAGTGAGAAGTACTTCTAAAGCTCAGCAGCAGAGGATAACGATGAATATACAGTGGATGGCTAAAAATCTGAAAAACAGAATCGTCCTCTCATCGGGGATTATTTCTTATATGCTTCTTCTCCTTTGGCGGATTCCGCTTTCAAGAGTTATCGGGGATGAGGGAGTAGGACTCATGGCGCCGGCTTTTGAAATGTTTGTATTGACTACATTGGTCACATCTTACGGTATGTCGAACGCCATGGCTGGCATCATCCGCTACCGGGTCAAACGGGAACGGTATCGAAATGCGGGTAAAGTATTTAAGACGGCTTTTGTCATGAACCTGTTTCTGGGCACGGTGATGGCGTTATTTCTGCTGTTCTTTTCCTCATGGACCGCGGAGACGATTGCCTTGGAGCGTCTGAGCCGCATGGCGGTGATGGCGGCGGCGCCCTCCGTGTTTTTTGCCTCGCTTATAGGGCTTTTCCGGGGTTATTTTAACGGTTACGGCATGGGTGTGCTGACAGCGCATTCTCAATATATCGAAAAGACTGCCATGTTTGTGGGTGCAATTCTCGGCGGCAGGGCGTTTTATGGCTACGGACAGAAGGTAGCGGCGCTTTTACAGGTTGAGGCGCACAGTTATGCTTATGGTGCGCTCGGCGCCATGTTGGGCGTTTTTATTTCGCAGGTGATTGCCGTGCTGCATCTGATTCTGGTTTATGTGATCTATGCGGGCGCTTTTAAAGGGAGACCGGGACAGGACAACAGCAGACGTGCCGAGACGCGTTTTGAGATACAGCGGATGCTCATCGTCAATATGGTGCCGCTGGCGGCAGCCGCCGTATGCTCCAATCTGTTTATGCTCGCGGATCAGCGTTTTTTTAACCATTGCATGAATATGACGGAGCAGGGCAATGTGCGCACTGCGCAGTGGGGTAGTTTCTATGGCAAGTTTGCGCCGCTTATCGGGATATGTGCAGCATTTTCCTGCCTGTTTGTACACGGGCTGACAGGGAAAATCTGCAGCGCCTATGAGAGGGAGGAATATCGCGGCATGCGTGAGCGCATGGGCAGGGCGGTACGAAACGCGTCTATCGTATCTTTTCCGGCGGCGATTTATCTGGCTGTCCTCGGGAAACCATTTTCCACTTGCTGTTACGGGAGATCGACGGCGCAGTCCGCGGTATTGGCGGGATGGCTTTCAAAGGGGGCGGTTCTGGCGGCTTTATTTACCTTCTGCTTCCTGTTCGGACAGATCCTTTATAAACTGCGTATGACAAGGGAACTGTTTCTCACTTCCGCAGCTTCCCTAGCTGTGCATCTGGCTGCCGCCTATTTTATGACACAGCGCGGACATATGGGTGTGGACGGGCTGCTCTGCGCGCTGATATTATTTTTTGGCATCTATATAGTTCTGTCCTTTGTTTTTCTGAACAGACGTATAAAATACAGACCTGACTGGTTTGCGGGTGTTCTGTTTCCGCTCGGCGCCGCGGCGGTTTCAGGGCTGGTCGTGTATCTGTTAAACCTGCTGCTCTCCGGCGTTGCCGGAGCGGTCTTGTGCATTGTCATTTCCCTGCCTGTGGGGGTGTTTTTCCATATCCTGTTCCTTGTGATCCTGCGGGTGATCGGGGAGACGGAACTGCAGGAGATGCCGCTTGGTTTCTTATTCATTATGCTTGGCAGAACGATAGGTGTTTTTTGAGACAGCTGTATAAAAAAACAGAAATGGCTGATACTGATTACAGGAAATCCGACAAGAGAGGTTTAAAACGGAATGAAACTTGTAAAACGTATCAGTCTTTTTATGACATTGTCTGTGATCATGCTTGGTCTTGGCGGCTGGGGTGCGCTGAAAGCGGAGGAATTTTTTTACCCGCACCGGTACAGGAACAGTTATGAACAGGCGGGGACGGGATCGGCGGACAGTCTGCGTCAGTCGGTATCGCAGCTTGCGGATGCCGTTTCCCAGTCTGCCCCGTTTTCACAGGATGAGCAGACCGGTACGGCGGTAAAAGAACAGGTTATTGACAGGGCGGCGGAGGAACCGGTGATCGAGGCGGCGGCAGCGCAGGAGCCCGTGGTGACGGCAGACACGCGGTATCTGCTGGAAATGGTAAATTTGTCCGAGGGAACCGTGACGGAGAACGAGGAGACGATCCCTGTCATGTACATCGGTTTAAACAGGGAGGAACTGCTGGAGGCGCTGTCCGCCTATGAGGACAACCCGCCGCTTACAGAGCTGGAACAGGGGTTTGAGAGCATTGAACTGACCGCTTTTTCCAAAGACAGGGTGGCGGTCTGCAAATATTATAAAGAACAGGAGCCGCAGAAATTTTATCTGATGGTGGCGGATCATTTTATCGTGGTGTACGAGGAGGACAGAAGTACACTTTACATGAATACGGATATTTTGCTGGAACGGCTGCCGGACGCCCTGCAGAGAGAAATTATGGAGGGGAAGCTTGTGGCGAGCGAGGAGGAGCTGTATCTGTTTCTGGAATCGTATTCCAGCTAAACGCGATAAGCGGCATTATCTGCATAGAGTCTGAAAGGAATAAACGCTATGGAAAGACAGGTTGCAGTCATAGGCGGGGGCGCGGCGGGCATGACGGCGGCGATTCAGGCGGCTGGTGAGGGCGCGGCGGTGACGGTCTATGAGAGAAACGACAGGGTTGGGAAAAAAATTCTGTCCACGGGAAACGGCAGATGTAATTTTTCCAATGAGGCGATGGGGGCGGAATTTTACCATGGAAGCGGCAAGGCACTGGCGGACGGTGTGCTTTCTGCGTTCGGGGTGGCGCAGACGAAAGATTTTTTTTCGTCCCTCGGTATGCGGATCAGGGAGCGGGACGGTTATCTGTATCCGGCGAGCGATCAGGCGTCCACGGTGCTCGATCTGCTGCGCTACGAGCTTGACAGGCGGCAGATAGCGGTACATACGGAGGCGGCGGTTCAGACGCTCTCTTTTGAACAGGGAAGAAACCAGTTTTGGACCGGGTGCCATGGGAAAGAGGCATATTATGATGCGGTCATTCTCTGCTGCGGCGGCAAAGCAGCGCCGAATACCGGTTCCGACGGGAGCGGCTTCCGGCTGGCCAAGCGGTTCGGACACCGAATTGTCAGACCCGTGCCCGCTCTTGCCGCGCTTGTCTGTAAGGAGCCGTTTTATAAACAGGTGACGGGGGTGCGCTGCGACGCGGAGCTTACCCTGCTGGCTGCCGGAAAGGAGGCGGGCAGGGAGCGGGGCGAACTGCAGCTTACGGATTACGGGCTTTCCGGCATACCGGCGTTTCAGATCTGCAGGACTGCCGGCTACGCGCTGCTTGATAAAAAGCCTGTCACGGTGCGGGTGTCTTTTCTTCCCGACTTTGACGAGGGGGCTTGCAGCGCATTTTTCCGGCAACGGCTTGCGGCGCACGGTGAGGATGAGATGGATGTGTTCCTGACCGGAATAGTCAACAAGAAAATCAACCGTCTGCTTATGAAATTGTCGGGCATTCGGGAGTCCGAGCGGGCAAAAGATGTCCCTGCGGCGGCATTTGAACGGCTGCAGAAAATGTATCTCGGTCTGGAGACGGCAGTTGTGGGGACGAACGGTTTCGACAGGGCGCAGGTGTGCGCAGGAGGCGTGGACTGCGGCGAAGTGACGGAACATCTCATGTCGAAAAAACAGCCGGGGCTCTATTTTGCAGGAGAAATTCTGGATATCGATGGGCTGTGCGGCGGCTATAACCTGCAGTGGGCGTGGAGCAGCGGGACGGTTGCCGGGAAGGCGGCGGCAGGGGATGTCAGATAAGCTTGGCATCGCGGAAACGGAGAAAACTATGATTCGGATACAACAGATCAAACTGGCGGCGGACTGTGAGGACGAGCAGGCGGCGCTTCTCAAAAAGGCGGCAAAGCAGCTGCGGACAGGACCTTCCGCTATCCAATCCCTTTCCATTGTGAAGAAATCTCTGGACGCCAGAAAGAAGCCGGAAATATATGCGGTTTATACGGTGGATGTGAAGGTGTCGGACGAACGGGCGGTTTTTCAGAAAATCAGGGGAAAGAGCGGGCAGATACAGCTGGTGGAGGAGAAGCCGTATCGGTTTCCGACACCGAAGGTTATGCAAAAACCAACGCCCGTTGACAGACCGGTGATTGTTGGGACAGGACCGGCGGGGCTTTTCTGCGGGTATATGCTTGCGAAGGCGGGCTTTCGCCCGCTGCTGTTGGAACGGGGCAGGGAAGTACATAAACGCCGGGAAGATGTGGAGCGGTTCTGGCGGGATGGCGTTCTGGATCCCGGCTCCAACGTGCAGTTTGGGGAAGGCGGCGCAGGTACATTCTCCGACGGAAAACTGACCACTACGGTCAAGGATCCGAAAGGACGGATGCAGGAGGTTTTGCGCATTTTCGTGGAAGCTGGGGCGCCGAAGGCGATTCTGTACGAGGCAAAACCGCATATCGGCACTGATATATTAATAAAGGTTGTAGAAAATCTGCGCAGACAGATTATAAAATGGGGCGGCGAGGTGCGGTTTGAGTCGCAGGTGACCGCGCTTCTTACGGAAGATGACCGGGCGGCGGAGGCTTCCATGCAGAGCCGCCGGATCACAGGCGTTGTGGCAAACGGGGAAGAGATACGAGGCGGCGCGGTCGTTCTGGCCATCGGTTACAGCGCGCGGGACACCTTCCAGATGCTCCACGGACTGCAGGTGCCCATGGAGGCAAAGGCTTTTGCGGTGGGGCTTCGCATGGAGCATCCCCGGGAGATGATCGACAGGCTGCAATATGGGGAATGCGGCATTTCCCTTCCGGCGGCGGCATACAAGGTGACGGCGCAGACCGCTTCCGGCAGGGGCGTCTATTCCTTCTGTATGTGCCCGGGCGGTTATGTGGTGAACGCCTCCTCGGAGTCTGGCAGAACGGCGGTGAACGGAATGAGTTACAGCGGGCGGGACGGCGCAAACAGCAACAGCGCCATGATCGTCACCGTGTCGCCCGCGGATTATGGGACATACGGCGGTACGGGACCCCTTGCGGGCATTGCGTTTCAGCGCCATCTGGAAGAGCGTGCCTACGAGATCGGGCAGGGCAGGGTGCCCGTGGAGCGTTATGGGGATTTTCGGGCGGCGGTCTGCGGCAGGCAAAACGAGGGCCGGCTGTTTCAGGCGCAAAGAGGTGAAAATGCCAGACGGCGTGTGCAAGAAAATGGCTTTTCATATATGCCAGAACAGAGTATGCTATGCCGACGTTATCCCGGGTTCGTGCCCGCCATTAAGGGCGCATGGAATTTCGCCCCGGTTCACGAAATTCTGCCGGAATTCTTGAATCAGGCGCTTGTGGAAGGAATTGACCTAATTGGTCAAAAGATGCCCGGCTTTGCCGACGGGGATGCGTACCTCTCCGGCGTGGAGAGCAGGACATCCTCCCCCATAAGGATTCTGCGGGACGAGACGGGGCAGTCCGCGCTTCAGGGGCTTTTCCCCTGCGGCGAGGGCGCGGGCTACGCGGGCGGCATCACATCGGCGGCGATGGACGGGATTCTGATTGCGGAGAAGGTTGCAATGCTTTATTCGGATGTGGTAAGATGACTAAAGATTTTATAATGAAATACATAAATCGGAACATAGGAAGCCGATAGAAAACAGCTTAAACAAAGGGAATACTTTTCCGAAAAGGGAGAAAATATAAGGATGAAGGCAAAAATGACTGACAGAAAAGCCCTGATGGCAGATAAAAAACGAATTGTGATAAAGATCGGCTCCTCCTCCTTGCAGCACAAGGAGACAGGGGACTTGGACTACACGAAGCTGGACGTGCTGGTGCGGGAGCTCTGCAACCTGAGAAACATGGGGAAGGATGTGGTGCTTGTCACTTCCGGCGCGATTGCCGTGGGGGAGAAAGCGATCCTGCCAAACCGTGAGGAGGACAATCCCATCGCCGTGAAACAGGCGTGCGCCGCGGTGGGACAGGCACGGCTGATGATGATTTACCAGAAGATTTTCGCGGAGTACAACCAGGTGGCGGCGCAGATCCTGATGACGAAAAACACGATCGTGGATAATCTGAACCGCTACAATGCCCGGAATACGTTCGCGGAATTGTTTAAGCTGGGCGTGATTCCGATCGTGAACGAGAACGATACGATAGCCACCTACGAGATCGAGATCGGCGACAACGATACGCTGTCGGCGATCGTCGCCTCGCTGGTGGAGGCGGACGCGCTCCTTCTGCTGTCGGACATCGACGGACTCTACACAGACGATCCCCGCACCAATCCCGACGTAAAATATATCGAGGTGGTGGAGGAACTGACGGACGAGTTGATGAACATGGGCAAGGCGTCCACCGGGAGCAGCGTGGGCACCGGCGGCATGACCACCAAGCTGCAGGCGGCAAAAATTGCTAGCAGCACCGGGGTGGATATGGTGATCGCCAACAGTAAGGATATCAAAGTGATCCATCGAATTTTGAGCGGGCAGAATATCGGGACACTGTTTTTGGCGCATAAGGACGAGACGTTTGACCTGCCTCTTTATGTGCAGCAGATGCACATGCATTAAAATTTTTCTTTCGGAGGAAACAATATGGCAAAAAGAATGTTGGACTGTGCAGCTTCTGACTTGAGGAATTTTACGAAAGAGGATTATCTGAGCGCCATTGCCGGAAGCGAGGGACGAGTGCTTGCATGTGAGTGTATCGGCATTACCATGCCCGTACTTACGGATGTCACCAACGCGGAATTTGCAGCTTCTCTCGGCGCAGACTTGTTACTGCTCAACATGTTTGATGTAAACCGCCCGGTGATAAACGGTCTGCCGGAAGTGGAGCCGGCGGAGACCGTGCGGGAATTAAAACGCCTGACGGGCCGGATGATCGGTATCAATCTGGAGCCGGTGGAGGAACAGGCGGCACGGGAAAATGACGGTACGCTATGGGCTATGTCGGCGGGGCGGAAAGCTACGGTCGAAAATGCAGTCAGAGCCTCGGAAATGGGCGTGGATATGGTGCTTCTGACAGGAAATCCCGGAAACGGCGTGAGCAACCGTGCCATTACCGATTCGCTGAGAGCCATGTCGGCACGGCTGAAGGATAAAATGATTTTGGCGGCAGGGAAGATGCATGCCTCCGGCGTGCCGGGGGAAGGCGGCGAGCATATCATTACAAAGAAAGATGTGGATGAATTTATAGATGCGGAGGCGGATATCATTCTTCTTCCAGCGCCGGGTACCGTGCCGGGAATTAGCATGGAGTATGTGCGGGAGCTGATTGCCCATGCCCATGAAAGAGGCGTTCTCACAATCACGGCAATCGGCACTTCGCAGGAAGGGGCGGATGCGGACACGATCAGGCGGATCGCGCTGATGTGTAAGATGGCGGGAACGGATATTCACCACATCGGGGACACCGGCTATCCGGGGATGGCGCTGCCGGAAAATATCATGGCTTATTCCGTGGCGATCCGGGGCGTGCGGCACACGTATCACAGGATGGCGGCGTCCGTCAACAGATGACAGAGACAAAGGACCAGAAAAAGGCAAAACTGGAATAGACCGAATGCGGTAAAAACAGTTACCGAAAGAGAAATAGTGCGGCAGGAGCGTATGGCAATGAACGTAGAACGGATGACGGCGCGAATCAACGAGCTGTACCACAAATCCCAGAACGAGGGTCTCACCCCGGAGGAGAAGGAGGAGCAGGCGGCGCTGCGGCAGGCTTATGTGGCGAATGTGCGGGCAAACCTCCGTGGACAGCTTGACAATATTTCTATCGTAGAAAAAGATGGAAGCATCACGAATCTGGGCGAGAAGAAGCGGCACGGGTAATAGCAGAGGCCGGAAACTACTGCGTCCGCTGCATCGGGTGAAATCCCGGCGGCTTTGGACATAGAGAAAGGACAGGGGAATATGCGGCTGGCGGGGGCAGAAGAACAGGTAGCGGAAAAGAAGAGACTCCGCGCGGCGGCTTTGGCGAAACGGGACAGTCTGACTGTGCAGCAGCGTAAGAATTACAGTGTCAGCATCACAAAAAATCTGACAAACCTGTCCTGTTATCAGGAGGCGGACGCGGTTCTCACGTATGTCAGTTTTCGCAGCGAGGTAGATACTTTTTCCATGGCAGAACAGGCTCTTGCGGACGGCAAGGCGGTGTTTGCGCCGAAAGTTACAGGGAAAGAGATGGAGTTTTATCGTTTTTTTTCTACGAATGATCTGGCGGCAGGCTACCGCGGGATTTTGGAGCCGGCAGGCGGGCTGTCGTTTGATGAGTGGATGTGTGACCGGGTGAGTCAAAGGGTTCTGATTTGTATGCCCGGCGCTGCGTTTGACAGGGCACGGCACAGAATCGGCTACGGCGGCGGGTTTTATGACAGATATTTATGTAAATTATTACAGGAAAGTGAGAACATTGATGCGGCGGCACAGACGCAGGCGGGAACATATGGGGCAGGGCATCTGCGGATGAAGGTTACGACTGCCGCATTGGCGTATGACTGCCAGATCTTTGAAGAAATCCCATGGGAGCCGCATGATGTCTGTCCGATGTATGTGGTCACGGAAAAAGAAATCTTGAGATGATACCGGAAAGGAAAGCATATGATGGAAAGTATGGGTACAGCGGAAATCAACGAATATTTAAAATCCCTCGGCACAAAGGCGCAGACTGCAAAAACCGTTTTGCAGGGACTCACTACGGAGCAGAAAAACCACGCCCTTACACAGGCGGCGGACGCGCTTGTGCAGGAGAGCGAGAGAATCCTCTCGGCAAATGAAAAAGACTGTGCGCGCGCAGAGGAGAACGGAATGGCTGAGGGGCTCCTCGACCGGTTGAAGCTGACGGGCGCGAGAATGGAGGCGATGGCGGAAGGCTTAAGACAGATTGCTTCCCTGCCGGACCCGGTGGGAGAAGTGATGGAGACCTTTGACCGTCCAAACGGTCTTCATATCGAAAAGGTGCGGGTTCCCATGGGGGTAATCGGCATTATTTATGAGGCGAGGCCCAATGTGACGGCGGACGCGTTCGGTCTCTGTTTCAAGACAGGAAACGCGGTGATCTTAAAAGGAGGAAGAGACGCGTTTTACTCCAATCAGGCTGTCACGGCTGTGATCGGTGAGACACTGGAAAAGGAAGGCATTGACAAAAACGCCATTCTGCTGATTGAAAACAACGACAGGGCGGTGACCACGGCGTTTATGAAAATGAAAGAGTACGTGGATGTATTGATTCCCAGAGGAGGCGCGGGACTGATCCGCTCGGTTGTGGAAAACAGCACGATACCCGTGATTGAGACAGGCACGGGAAACTGTCATATTTTCATTGACGAATCGGCTGACCTCGCAAAGGCGGTCCCCATCGTCATTAACGCCAAGACCCAGCGCATCGGCGTGTGCAACGCCTGTGAATCCCTGCTCGTGCATGAGAAAATCGCGGATAAAATTCTGCCTGCCCTAGGCAAAGCCCTTCTGGAAAAAAAGGTGGAGATCCGGGGCGACGAGGCGGTGCGGGCGCAGATACCGGAGGCGCACACAGTCGCGGAAGAGGATTACGGCACGGAATATTTGGATCTGATTCTCTCGGTGAAGACCGTGGCGTCCCTGGAGGAGGCGATCGCCCATATCAACAAGTACAATACAGGGCATTCCGATTCCATTCTGACGCAGGATCAGACGCACGCGCAGAAGTTCCTGCGGGAGGTGGATTCTGCGTGCGTGTACGTCAACGCATCCACCCGTTTTACGGACGGTTTCGAGTTCGGTTTCGGAGCGGAGATCGGCATCAGCACCCAGAAGCTGCATGCCAGAGGTCCGATGGGGCTCAAGGAGCTGACTTCCTATAAATATCAGATTACGGGAACAGGGCAGGTACGTCCATAGAAGATCGACTGCAAATCGACCGCAATATACTTATGTAAACCGAATTGCGCAAATTATACCCTAAAAAGTGCAATCCGTACCAATCCGGTAGAAAAATAACATTTTTCATGTATAATAAAATATGCATCTTATAAATCAAATGTCAGAAAAAAGCTGATATAAATGGTACATATATCATATATGACACCCTTGTTACAGGTCACCTGCGCAAAAAAATGTACCGTTTGTGTAGAATTTTCGCTTTTTGGTGATTGTATCTTTAAAAATACAAAAAACCGTGATATAATAAATGAACTAACTTGACATTTATGCTGTACAGTTTCTCATCCTGCGGTTTAACGACTATTTTTGCCGTTAAAATACGCGGGGAGGGCTAAATAATGTATATAAGGAGAAGGTAGGGATGAAAAAACAGAAGAAACTGAGCGTAATGGCGCAGCTTGTGATGCTTTGTGTGATTCCTATGGTGATCATGGTCGCGTTCGTTACCGTCTATGCAATCGGCACTATGAGAAACATGGTGCATGATTCCACGATGGAAGGGTTGGAAAATCTTTGCCGAAGCGTATATGCCGCTTATGAGGCGTTTGATCCGGGAGCATATCGGATAGAGGGGGAAACGCTTTATAAAGGCAACTATAACGTTTCAGAAAACGTGGATATCATCGACAGCTTTGTTGAAGGAAGTTCTGCGGATGTAACGCTTTTCTACGGGGATACAAGGCGTGCCACGTCCTTGCGCGACAAAGATACGGGGGAGCGCATCCTTGGCACGAAAGCATCCGACGCGGTTATCCAGACCGTTATCAACGAGGGTAAAAACTACGAGACGGACAACGTTACCATTAACGGGGAAACCTACTACGCATTCTATATGCCTGCGGTTGATTCCACAGGTAAGTGTGTGGGCATGGTGTTTGCCGGACAGCCTGCCACCGAGGCAAATGCCAAGATCAACCGTAGTTCCATGATGATTTTGGGAATTGCTGCCCTCATTCTCATTATTGCCCTGCTTGTGTGTATAAAGATAGCAAGCGCGATTGCAAAGGTCATCATTCAGACTGAGACGCTGCTTTCCTCCTTGGCGGAAGGTGATCTGAATCTGGCCGTAAATGAGAGAATCTTAAGGAGAAGCGACGAAATCGGCGTGATGGGACATGCTGTACAGAGACTGCTGGAAGAGCTGCAGAACATTATCGGCAGCATTAAGAAAAACACGGAAGCGCTGATGAGGCAGGGTGACAATCTGGAGACCATGGCATCCCAGACCTCAACGACTGCGGATGAGATCAGCAGCGCAGTGGAGGATATCTCCAAAGGCGCCGTTAATATGGCTGAGGACATTGAGTCCGCTACCGGACAGATCTCCAATATGGGCGCTATCATAGAGAAAATTGCGGACAGCGTAAGAGAACTCGACAGCCTATCTGAGCAGATGCATGTGTCTGACGTGGAGGCTTCCAGGATTATCAACGAACTGAGCGAGTCCAATGACAGAACGACGGATGCAATCAGGAAAATTGAGGTTTCCGTACATACGACCAACGAGTCTGTTATCAGAATTCAGGATGCCGTTAATCTCATTGCGTCTATCGCCAGTGAGACGAGTCTGCTGGCGCTGAACGCGAGCATAGAGGCAGCAAGGGCCGGGGAAGCAGGACGCGGATTCGCCGTGGTGGCAACCCAGATCTCCAAGCTGTCTGAAGATTCCGCACAGTCCACGAAGACTATTGAGGATATCATACATCAGTTGACCGTTGACTCCGAGACGTCTGTTCAGATTATGAATGAAGTGGACGAAATTATCGCGGAGCAGCAGCAGAAGCTGGTACAGACAAAGGAAAAATTCGGTGTCGTGAGCAATGGTATCGAGGATTCCAGAAAAGAGACCGGCGTCATCAGTGACCAGGCGGAAGAGTGTAACAGGGAGAGGGGAAAGGTTGTGGATGTCATCCAGAATCTGTCCGCAGTATCTCAGGAGAATGCGGCTTCTACCGAGGAGACCAACGCGTCTATGGAAGAGATGAACGCTACCATCAATCTGCTTGCCGAGGCTGCGGGTGAATTGAAGTCAATGGCACAGGTGCTGGAAGATGATGTATCTTTCTTCAAACTGTAAATTTTTCCGGGAATGAAATGTTTTAGGGAGTCCATTTGGGCTCCCTTTCAAATTTTCCTTGACAGGAGATGTGGCATCATATTATAATATGAACAAATAAACATATTTAAATCCTGATTGGGGAAGGAGGACGCTTGTGGCGGAATCATATAAGGATGAGGCTATTTATGGGCTGGCAGAACTGTTTAAAATATTCGGTGACCCTACCCGGATCAGAATACTGTATGCCATGCTTGATACGGAGCGGTGTGTAAACGATATTGCGGGGGTTTTGGAGATGAGCCAGTCTTCCGTCAGCCATCAGCTTCGTATTTTGAAAACATCCAAACTGGTAAAGAGCCGGAGAGAGGGCAAGTCCATTTTTTATTCGCTGGATGACGAGCATGTCCGCTCAATCCTCAATATGGGAATGGAACACATCATGGAAGGAGCGGGGAGATGACGAAAACGTACAAGATCGAGGTGGACTGCGCTAACTGTGCGGAGAAAATGCAGGAAGCTGCGAAGAAAACGGAGGGCGTGGCGGAAGCCACCGTAAGTTTTATGACCCAGAAAATGAAGGTGGAGTTTGCGGAAGGCGTGGACGAAAAAAGCGTTATGAAGCAGGTTCTGAAAGCATGCCGGAAGGTGGAACCTGACTGTGATATCGCTATTTGACAGAAAAAGTTTATTCAAAGAGAAAAAGAGCGGCTGGTCGTGAGAAACCTGCCGCTCTTTTTCTCTAATTTTCCCATGAAAGAAAAGGTTGACGAAAGGCGCGGAAATCAGTAGTATGTTTAGATAGGGGATTTAGGATTTTATATATTCGGAGGATAATGGCTTTGACAAGATACAAGATGATACTCACCACGCTGCTTTTTGCTTTTCTGCTTACGGCGTGTGGGGAAAACGAGGAACTGACAGCATATCAGGAAGATATGAATACGTTTTTTGAACGGGCGTCTGAGTACAATGACAAGATGAATGCCATTGACCGCGAATCCGATACCGCGGTGATTGAGCTTCTCGGGTATCTGGACGCTTTTGCGGAAGATATCCAGTGGATGGCGGAGTTGGAAGTGCCGGAACAGTTTTCGGCGGTGGAAAGCCTGGCGGACGAGGCGGACGAGAATATGAAAGAGGCGGTGGCGCTTTTCCATACGGCGTATGATGGGGAAACGTACGACGAGGGCTCCGAACAGGCGGCGCTTGAATATTATAACAGAACCAATATACGCATCCAGTATATCATCACGATCCTGCACGGGGAGATTCCCGAGGGCGAGGGCGTTACTTACACGGAAGAGAATTCTCTTCTGGGCGGCGGTTATCTGAACAAAAAGGATGAGGAAGAAGAGACGGAAGAATCGGAGGAAACAGTGAGCCCGGATGGGGATGAGGATGTGCCGGAGGATAATTTTGACACAGACGACACGGTTTTCTATACGGAACCTTCAGAAACGGATGGAGAATAGTGGATTTGAGAGGCGGAGACATATGAACAGACAGGAATTTCAGGCTTTAGTAAAGGAGACGCCGCTGTTTTTGGACGGCGCCACAGGCTCCAATCTGCAAAAGAAGGGGATGCCTGCGGGGGTCTGCCCGGAACAGTGGATTCTGGAGCACAGGGATATTATGATCGGGCTGCAGCGGGATTTCGTCGCGGCTGGCAGCAATATTGTATATGCGCCCACTTTTACAGCCAATCGGATCAAGCTGAAAGAGTACGGTCTGGAGGCGCAGATTGGGCAGATGAATCGTGACCTTGTGGCGCTGTCGAGGGAGGCTGTGGGCGAAAAAGCCTATATTGCGGGCGACCTGACTATGACAGGGGAACAGCTTGCTCCCATGGGAAAACTGGATTTTGAAGAACTGATTGACGTATATAAAGAACAAATTCGGTATCTGGTGGAAGCTGGTGTGGATCTGCTTGTGGTAGAGACGATGATGAGTCTGCAGGAGACGAGGGCGGCTGTGATTGCAGCGAAGGAAGTCTGCGACCTTGCCGTGATGGCGACGCTGACCTTTGAAGCGGACGGCAGGACACTGTTTGGCACAGACGCGGCAACCGCGGCGGTTGTGCTGGAGAGTCTCGGCGTGGCGGCAGTGGGGACAAACTGTTCCACGGGACCCGATAAAATGACAGATACGGTGCGCCGGATGGCGGAAGTTACATGTATTCCCATTATCGCTAAGCCGAACGCAGGGCTGCCCTCTCTGGATGAAAACGGCAATACGGTTTACGATATGGGAGCGGCAGAGTTTGGCGGACATATGCGGGAGCTGATTTCGGCGGGCGCATCCGTGATCGGCGGCTGCTGCGGGACGACGCCTGATCATATCCGTGCCGCGCAGGAAGCGGTGTGTGGTATGAACGTCGTACACCGGGAAAAGCCCAAGAAACGTTTTCTGACCAGCGAGCGGCTGACGGTGTCCTTCGGGCTGGACGACCCTTTTATCGTGGTCGGCGAGCGTATCAACCCTACCGGGAAAAAGAAGCTGCAGGCGGCGCTCCGGGAAGGCTCCATGGAGATGGTGGCTGACTTTGCGGAAGCGCAGGAGGCATGCGGTGCAAGCATTCTTGATGTCAACATGGGCATGAGCGGTATTGACGAGAAGGCGATGATGTTAAAGGCGGTCGAGACCGTGAGCGGCGTCACAAACCTGCCCCTGTCCATCGATTCCAGCCACGTGGATGTGCTGGAGGAGGCGCTCCGCCGGTATCCGGGACGCGCGCTGATCAATTCCATATCCGGGGAACAGGCGAAAGAACCTCTGCTCGCCCTTGCGAAAAAATATGGCGCCATGTTTATTCTTCTGCCGCTTTCGGATGCAGGGCTTCCGAAGGACCTGGCGGAAAAGACTGCGATTATAGAGAGAATACAGGAAAAGGCGCTGGCGCTCGGCATGACAAAGGAAGATATTGTGGTGGACGGGCTGGTGGCTACGGTTGGCGCTAATAAGAACGCGGCAATAGAGACCCTTGAGACGATCCATTACTGCAAGGAGAAAGGGCTTGCCACGATCTGCGGTCTGTCCAACATTTCCTTCGGTCTGCCAGAGCGAGGGTTTGTGAACACCGCCTTTCTCACCATGGCGATCCGGGAGGGGCTGACAATGGCGATCGCGAACCCCTCGCAGGAACTTCTGATGAGCTGCGCGTTTGCGTCAGATCTCCTCCTGAACAAAGAGGCGGCGGATACGCGCTATATCCGGCTGATGGATGCCCTTCGTGAAAAGAAAGAAGCGGCAGGGGAGACTGCGCCGAAAGAGGCAGGAATCCGCCTGAACCGGACGGCACAGGAAGAAAATGCCGCCTCGCCGCAGGACAGGCTTCGCGCCGACGTCCTGAAGGGGAAGCGGGAAATCATTGTGGAAGATACGAAAAAGGCCATGGAGGAAGGTATAGAAGCGAAAACGCTTCTTGACGAAGTGCTTCTGCCCGCCATCAATGAGGTGGGAGAGCTGTTTGACAAAGGAAAATATTTTTTACCCCAGCTCATTGCAAGTGCGGAGGCGATGAAGGCGTCTATCGAATACATGGAGCCTGTCCTCCTGAAGGCAAATACCGGGCAGGATATGCCGACCGTAGTGATTGCCACCGTGGAGGGAGACATTCACGACATAGGGAAAAATCTGGTGGCGCTGATGCTTAAGAACTACGGTTTTCATGTGATTGATCTTGGTAAGGATGTTCCCAAGGAGACGATCATTGAGGCGGCGAGAGAACATAACGCGCAGGTGATTGCGCTGTCGGCGCTGATGACCACCACCATGCAGCAGATGCGCCATGTGATCGACTACGCGAAGGAGCAGAAGATGGATGCGAAAATCATTGTCGGCGGCGCGGTCATTACGCAGGAGTATGCGGATGAAATCGGTGCGGACGGGTATTCCAAGGACGCGGCGGACGCTGTGAAGCTGACGCAGAAGCTGCTGGGGTTAAATGAATAACAAGCGATTCGGTGAAGGAAGTGTGCCTGCTGTTTGGACGGTAAGAACAGGCGCAAGGGATGTAAACTCCGATATCAGAAATGATGTTACGGATTGTGCATTAACTGTGAAGTGAATGGACAGTTACAAATAGATGACAGGTAGAAGAGAGAGGATAACGTATATGATAGGTGCAGATGCAATTGTAAAATGTCTGGAAGAGGAGGGCGTTCAGTATGTGTTCGGTTACCCGGGCGTGGCGATATGCCCATTTTACAACAGCATATTGGATTCCGATATCCAGACCATTCTGATCCGCACGGAACAGAATGCGGCTCACGCGGCAAGCGGGTTGGCAAGAGTATCCGGGAAGGTGGGTGTATGTGCGGTGACTTCCGGTCCCGGCGCGACAAATCTGATTACAGGGGTAGCCACCGCCTTTGCGGACAGCATACCGCTCGTATGTATTACGGGACAGGTAAACAGCGAGCTGCTCGGTTCCGACGTGTTTCAGGAGGCGGACATCACAGGCGCGGTGGAGTCTTTCGTCAAATACAGCTATCTGGTGAAGGATGCGGCTGATATTCCGCAGATTTTTAAAGAGGCGTTTCATCTGGCGTCAACAGGGCGGAAAGGTCCTGTGCTGATCGACGTCCCCATTGATATCCAGAATGCGCCCGTCACGAAGTTCAAATATCCCGGCGAAGTCAATATGCGTACCTACAAGCCGACGGTAAAGGGCAATATGGCGCAGATAAAAAAGGTCATCAAGGAGCTGGCTAAATCGAAACGCCCCCTGATCTGTGCGGGCGGCGGCGTGCTCCTTAGCCAGGCGGAGGATGCGCTTCGGGCATTTTCGGAAGAATACCGCATTCCCGTGGTTTCCACCATGATGGGAATCGGCGCTATGCCCACCGAGCATCCGATGTATTACGGTATGGTGGGCAATAACGGAAAGCCTTTTGCCAACCGCGCCATGAACGAGTCGGACCTCCTTCTCATGGTGGGCGCGCGGGTAGCTGACAGGGCGGTAAACCAGCCCGATCTGATCACGGAAAACAAAGTGCTTGTCCATATTGACGTGGATCCGGCGGAGATCGGCAAAAACGTAGGTCCGGCAATTCCTCTGGTTGGGGACGCGAAGCATATTTTTGAGGATATCGCGACGCAGGAGTTTACCTGTGAGCATGAGGAGTGGATTCAGACGTTAAATACCTACCGTGAAACCATGCAGCCGATAAGAAAGCCGAATTCGGACTTTGTGGATCCGGCGGCGTTTATCACCATGCTTTCCCGGGAGATGGACGAGAATGCGGTCTATGTGGCGGATGTGGGGCAGAACCAGATCTGGTCCTGCGGCTATCATATTGTGAAAAAAGGACGGTTCCTGACGACCGGAGGGATGGGTACCATGGGGTACTCGATTCCGGCGGCAATGGGCGCGAAGCTGGCTGACAGGAGCCGTCAGGTGGTGGCTGTCTGTGGAGACGGCTCCTTCCAGATGTCCATGATGGAACTGGCGACCATGCGGCAGTTTGACGTGCCCGTGAAAATCATTGTCCTGAAAAACAATTATCTCGGCATGGTGCGCGAATACCAGCATTACACCTACAAAGACAACTATTCCGTGGTAGATTTGTCGGGCAGCCCCGATCTTTCAAAGCTTTCGGCGGCATACGGGCTTAAGTTTATGCGGCAGGAGACCATGGAGGGGGCGCAGGAGACGATCAGCGCCTTTTTGGAGAGGGACGAGTCGGTGCTTCTGGAATGTCTGATCGATCCGATGGATTTAGTGAAATAACATCGCAGGAAGTACTTCTTAAGACGTCCCGCCATAGGACGGGATGCCAAGAGGTACTATGTCTCACGCAGGAGAATGCCCAAAAGAGACATTCTCCGTATAGATAGAAGATGTGGAGGATATCGAATGAAAAAAATATATTCCGTACTGGTGGAAAACAGATCGGGCGTGCTGTGCAAGGTGGCAGGGCTGTTTTCGAGAAGATGTTTTAATATCGAGTCCCTTGCCGTAGGAGAGACGGAGGATACCACGGTTTCCCGCATGACCATTGTCAGTTCCGGGGATGAGCGCACCATCGAGCAGATCGAGAAGCAGCTCAACAAAAAGATTGACGTGATCAAGGTGAAAACTTTTGACGAGCCGTCGAGCGTGAGCAGGGAGCTTATGCTGATGAAAGTGAAATACAATAAAAACAACAGGAAGGATATCATGGAGACCTGCGATATCATGGGCGCGGATATCGTGGATATGTCCCAGAACATGTTTATCATCCAGATCTGCGATGTGCCGGAGCGCGTCCGGCTCTTTATCAGTATGATGAAGGGCGTGAGCATCGTGGAGATGGCGCGCACGGGCACGCTGGCGCTGCAGAAGTGTCTGGAGGCGGAGGAGTAGGTTGACTTTTTCCACCCAAGTTGCTACAATGATTGACAGTATTTATGCCGAAAGGTCAGACTGCGGAAGCGGCGCTGACCGGGAGTCGGAAGGAAGGGTGTTTGTATGCAGAAAAAGGTTTTTCAGTTGCTGGTTGACAATACATCTGGTGTTTTGAGCCGTATTGCCGGGCTGTTTTCCAGACGCGGTTACAATATTGACAGCATTACCGCCGGTGTGACGGCAGATCCGCGCTATACCCGCATCACGATTGTAACTTCCGGGGATGACGAGATCCTCGAACAGATCGAAAAGCAGGTGGCGAAGCTTGTGGACGTGCGCGATATCAAGGAATTAAAGCCCGGAGAGAGCGTATACAGGGAACTTGCACTGATAAAAGTGAGGGTGACCTCCGCCAGAGACCGCATGGATGTGCTCGCGGTGGCGAACGCTTACCGTGCGGATCCCGTGGACGTTTCCCCCGGCAGCATCACAATTGAACTGATTGGCGATCAGGAAAAGATCGACGCTTTTATCGCGGTTCTGGACGGCTATGAGATTCTGGAACTGGCGCGTACCGGCATCGCGGGTCTGAGCCGCGGCATAGAAAATGTGACGTATCTGTAACAAATCGAGCGTGTTGACGCTCGATCCAGAGAATGCTTCGCATTCTCCTTCAATGGTTTTCGTTATCGTAATTTCCTTGTAAAGTAATAGGCAGTTAGCTCAAGGGAGTTTCCCTTTCAGTTATATAAATCATTTATCAATAACCAATCTATCATAACGGAGGAGAAGAAAAATGGCAAAAATTTTCTATCAGGAAGACTGTAATTTATCCCTTCTGGACGGCAAGACAATCGCAGTCATCGGTTACGGCAGTCAGGGACATGCACACGCGCTGAACGCGAAGGAGTCCGGCTGTCACGTAATTATCGGTCTCTACGAGGGTTCTAAGTCATGGGCGAAGGCTGAGGCGCAGGGCTTTGAGGTATACACGGCGGCTGAGGCTGCGAAGAAGGCGGATATCATTATGATCCTCATCAACGATGAGCTGCAGGCGGCTATGTACAAGAAAGATATCGAGCCGAATCTGGAGGCAGGCAATATGCTGATGTTTGCACACGGCTTCAACATTCACTTCGGCTGCATTGTGCCTCCTAAGGATGTGGATGTAACCATGATCGCGCCCAAGGGTCCGGGACACACTGTAAGAAGCGAGTATCAGGCGGGCAAAGGCGTTCCCTGTCTGGTTGCTGTTCATCAGGACGCTACCGGCAAGGCACAGGATATGGCGTTAGCTTACGCTCTGGCAATCGGCGGCGCGAGAGCGGGCGTGCTGGAGACCACTTTCCGCACCGAGACTGAGACAGACCTCTTCGGTGAGCAGGCAGTGCTGTGCGGCGGCGTATGCGCGCTGATGCAGGCAGGCTTCGAGACGCTTGTCGAGGCGGGATATGATCCGAGAAACGCGTACTTCGAGTGTATCCATGAGATGAAGCTGATCGTAGACCTGATCTACCAGTCCGGTTTTGCAGGCATGAGATATTCCATCTCCAACACCGCTGAGTACGGCGACTACATCACCGGTCCGAAGATCATCACCGACGAGACAAAGAAGACCATGAAGAAGATCCTTTCCGACATTCAGGATGGCACCTTTGCGAAGGACTTCCTGCTTGACATGTCTTCCGCAGGCGGGCAGGTACACTTCAAGGCGATGCGCAAGTTAGCTTCCGAGCATCCTTCTGAGGTTGTCGGCGAGGAGATCAGAAAGCTTTACAGCTGGAACGGCGAGGACAAGCTGATTAACAATTAACCTGATACAGGCTGAGGCAGAATAAAAAATGGCATGGCTTACGGGCTGTGCCATTTTCTTTGTGACACAGAAAGCAGCGTGAAACATTTACATTCGACAATTTTGGAATTTTGCGGGTTTTATTTAGAATTTCTTAAGAAGCGACAGCGGTTTCTCTTTAGATTTTTCGGTTATGCTAGAGCAGTGCCATTCGATAGAAGGTTTTTCGAGCGTGCACTGCGTACTAAGATTATGAAGTGAGGGGCGGACAATGGACTACCATATTTTGATCGTGGAGGATGACAGGGACATCCGGGAGGGGATAGAAATCTATCTGAAAAATCAGGGCTATATCGTTTTTCAGGCGGCGGACGGCGTGGAAGGGCTTTCCGTGATCGAAAAGGAAGACATCCATCTGGCGATTGTGGACGTGATGATGCCCCGGATGGACGGGATCAACATGATGATGCGGGTGCGGGAGCTTGGGTATGAGTTCCCGGTGATCATGCTGTCCGCCAAGTCGGAGGAAGTGGATAAGATCATGGGGTTAAACATGGGGGCTGACGACTATGTGACGAAGCCTTTTACCACCATGGAGCTTCTCGCCAGGGTCAATTCCCATTTACGGCGTTACAGCCGCTTTCTGGAAATGAAGGACGGCCGTAAAACAGAAGATGAGGAGCGGGTCTACAGGATCGGAGGGCTGGAAGTGCATGAGGACACGGTTGAGGTGTTTCTGGATGGCAACCCCGTGAAGCTGACCCCCACCGAATTTAAAATCATCCTGCTTCTGATCAAAAGTCCCGGAAGGGTCTACTCCGCAGAAGAAATTTACGAGCGTGTCTGGAACGAGCAGGCGATCAACACGGACACGATCATGGTGCATGTCAGAAAAATCCGGGAGAAAATCGAAGTAAATCCCCGGGAACCCAAATATTTGAAGGTGGTGTGGGGCGTTGGGTACAAAATCGAAAAACAGTGAGAAGACCAAACCGAGCAGACGCGAAAGGATGCCGGGTATTTTTGCCGCGGCGGCGCTGATTCTTTCCGCTTCGCTAATCTTCCTGTTCCAGTATCCGGGATTTAAGGAGCGGGCGGAGGTGGATGAGCCGGATATTCTTACGGGCAGCGAGTTTTTACACGAAATTTATCAGGCAAATATGGTGCTCTACAAACAGATCTGCGACTGGAAGTCAGCAGGGAAGGAAATGACTGCGCAGGATTTTTTCCTCAGTGGGAAAATTAAGAAAGCGGAGCCGGAGGATTACAAGGAGTATTACAGTTTCGACGAGTCACCGCTTTCCTTTGCCGGGGAGCAGATTGACGAACTGCTTTACCAGTGGGATCTTTCTTTTCATAACGGGTTAGAGCAGCAGATCGACTATGAAATTATGGACAGGGAGAGCGGACGGACATTCGCGAATACCGAGCGTGCGCTGCACTATCTCGGCACGGAGGAGGAGAGTATTTATCTGGATAATTACTATACCTATTATATTAAGCTGGATTTTGATGAGAACGGTGTTCTGGAGCATGTATGGGTGCGCGGCGGGGATGTGGATACGCTCGTGGAGAATGTACAGCGTGTGATGCGGAGCCGCTACCTGGAGCGCAGCCTTTATGAGAGTCTGTCCTATTCCGCCTACGGCGGTATCAACTGGGAGGATGCCATCTACTACCAATCGCCGGATGACAACGCGGTGATGCAGATGAATCTGCAGGTTCTGAACATGCCGAAAAACTGTACTCTCTGTTATGCCCTGACGGAGGCGCAGTTAGCGGATGTAAAGGCATCGTCCCGCATGTACCTTTCCATGAGTACGGCGGGCAACTATAGGACCAGCGGCATTCAGGATGTTTTCCACCTTCTGCTTGTCGTTTTGGGGATTACGGCAATGCTTCTGCCGTTCTGGAAGAAGTACCGGCTGCATGCGTACCGGCTTTTGCCGCTGCATATAGAAGTGCTGACATTGCTGACTTTTGCCACGTTTCTGATTCTGGGAGAACTGTCCGCCACGCTTGTCATGTATACGATGTCGGACAACTGGGAGTATAGTCTTTCCCACATACTCTGCGCCACGTTTCCGATACTCACCAAAACGGCGGCGAAAGATATTGTATGGGTGATTAACTTACCGTTTCTGGCGGCGGAATTTACGCTGTGGTTTACCCTCATTACCGCATATGCGCAGGTCTATGTGTTCGGACTTCGGGGGTATGTGCGGAAACGGTGCCTCTGCTACAGACTGTTTCGCTATGCGCGGGTTGCGGTCAGAAGAAAGCGTACGCGCCTCAGACGGGAATTCCTGCATATGGATCTGGAACAGAATATGAACATGCCGTTGTTTAAACTGTTGTTGGCAAATGATCTGGTTCTGGCGGTTATCAGCATATTCTGGGTGTTCGGCGTGCTTCTGCTGATTCCGTACACGGTATTTCTCTATGGTATGTTGAGAAAGTATATCCGTATCATACAGGAGCAGTACACAAAAATGCTCACTGCGGCTCATTCGGTGGCTGAGGGAAATCTGCAGACGGAGATCGAAGGGGACTGGGGCATGTTTTCCCCTTTTCAGGAAGAACTCGCGGCAATTCAGAACGGTTTTTCCAATGCGGTGGAGGAGGAGGTGAAAAGCCAGCGCATGCGCACAGAGCTGATTACCAATGTGTCCCACGACTTAAAGACGCCTCTCACCGCTATCATCACATATACGGAGCTTCTACAGGAAGAAGGCGTCACGGAGACACAGCGGAAGGAGTATCTGGAAGTGCTTCAGCGTAAGTCCTTGCGCCTGAAAACGCTGATAGAGGATCTGTTTGAGGTGAGCAAGGCAAACAGCGGCAATGTGGTTTTCCACACGGAGAAAGTGGATATCTGCCATCTGGTGCGTCAGATGTATCTGGAATATGAGGACAAAGCGGCGGAAGCAGGACTGGTCTTTCGTTTCCAGTTCCCGCAGCAGAAAGTGTTCCTGATGCTGGACGGTGAGAAGACAAGCCGCGTTTTTGACAATTTATATACGAACATCATCAAGTACGCCATGCCGGACACACGGGTATATGTGAGCGTGGAAGCAGATGACGGGGAAGTCAGAATTGAGATGAAAAACATGTCCGGATATGAGCTGAATATTCCTGCCGAGAGCCTGACGGACCGGTTTGTCCGGGGCGACAGCGCAAGGAGCAGCGAGGGAAGCGGGCTGGGGCTTGCCATCGCCAGAAGTTTCGTGGAACTGCAGGGCGGAAAGATGGAGATCGGGATAGACGGGGACCTGTTCAAGGTACTGCTGACATGGAAGGGGCTGTAAGGCTCCTTCCTTTTGTGTCTGTACGAACCCGTCAAGTTGTGGTATAATATGCGCGTTAGCAATGAGCAGTGCGCAGATGTAAGATGAAAAAAGGCAGCTTGCTGACAATTTTTTCAGATTACAGATGCATAGTGCGAAGCACGCGAGCGAGAAAGCCGAAGGATTTCGAGCGTGCACTGCGGGGTGCGCAGATGTAAGATGAAAAAAGGCAGCTTGCTGACAATTTTTTCAGATTACAGATGCATAGTGCGAAGCACGCGAGCGAGAAAGCCGAAGGATTTCGAGCGCGCACTGCGGGTATAAACAAGGAGGAACGACAATGGGAATGACAATGACGCAGAAAATTCTGGCGGCACACGCCGGTCTGGATCACGTGGAGGCTGGGCAGCTGATCGAGGCTGATCTCGATCTGGTGCTGGGCAACGATATCACCAGCCCCGTGGCGATCCACGAAATGGAAAAAATGAAGGTGGACGGCGTGTTTGACAAGGACAAGATCGCCCTTGTGCCGGATCATTTCGTCCCCAATAAGGATATCAAGTCCGCGGAGCACTGTAAGTGTGTGCGGGAATTTGCGAGAAAAAACGAGATTACGAATTACTTTGAGGTGGGGCAGATGGGCATTGAGCACGCCCTTCTCCCAGAACAGGGTCTGACCGTGGCGGGCGACGTGATCATCGGCGCGGACTCCCACACCTGCACGTACGGCGCGCTGGGCGCGTTCTCCACAGGTGTCGGCAGCACGGACATGGCGGCTGGTATGGCTACCGGCAAGGCGTGGTTCAAGGTGCCTTCCGCCATCAAATTTAACTTGACTGGCAAGCCCTCTGAGTGGGTCAGCGGCAAGGATGTGATCCTGCACATCATCGGCATGATCGGCGTGGACGGCGCGCTCTACAAATCCATGGAGTTTACCGGGGACGGCATCGCAAACCTTTCCATGGACGACCGGTTCACCATTGCAAACATGGCGATTGAGGCGGGCGGCAAGAACGGCATTTTCCCGGTGGACGATCTCGCCGTCGCCTACATGAAGGAGCACGGCACGAGGGAGTATAAGATATATGAGGCGGATACAGACGCAGTCTACGACGAAGAGTACACCATTGACCTTGGCGCGCTTCGTCCCACGGTGGCATTTCCCCATCTGCCGGAGAATACAAAGACGATCGACGAGATTAAGGACGATATCAAGATCGACCAGGTGGTGATCGGTTCCTGCACCAACGGCAGACTTGATGATCTGCGGATCGCCGCGAAGGTGCTGAAAGGCAGACATGTGGCGGAGGGGATGCGCTGCATCGTGATTCCCGCCACACAGAAGATCTATTTACAGGCAATGGAGGAGGGGCTGTTAAAGACCTTTATCGAGGCGGGCGCTATCGTAAGCACCCCTACCTGCGGACCGTGTCTTGGCGGTTACATGGGCATCCTCGCGGAGGGCGAGCGCTGCGTGTCCACTACGAACCGCAATTTCGTGGGCCGCATGGGACATGTCAATTCCGAGATTTATCTGGCAAGCCCGGCGGTGGCGGCGGCGAGTGCGGTGACGGGGAAGATCTCCTGCCCGTGCCAGCTTGCGTGAAACAAAAAGTAACGCGCGGACAGCTGAAAAATGAATGTATGATGTCCGTACCGCAGGAAGTAAGAAAAAAGGAGTCTGCCCATGGGACTAATCGCTAATCAGATGGCAGTGGAAATGCTCTGTAAAATGTCAAAGAAACTGAAAAGAGCCTGCAGTAAGGATGAAAAGAAATCTGATAAGAATCATAAAGACGGAAACGGAAAGGAACAAAAATCATGAAAGCAGCAAAAGGAACAGTATTTAAGTATGGCGACAATGTGGACACAGATGTGATCATCCCGGCGCGTTACTTAAACTCCTCCGACCCGGAGGAGCTGGCGACGCACTGTATGGAGGATATCGACAAGGAATTTATCAATAAGGTGAAGAAAGGCGATATCATCGTTGCCACAAAGAATTTCGGCTGCGGCTCCTCAAGAGAGCACGCGCCCATAGCCATCAAGGCGGCAGGCATAAGCTGTGTGATCGCGGAGACTTTTGCCCGCATCTTTTACAGAAATGCCATCAACATCGGTCTGCCGATCGTGGAGTGCCCGGAGGCGGCTGCCGCGATTGAGGCGGGGGACGAGGTGGAAGTGGATTTCGATTCCGGCGTGATCACCGACGTGACTAAAGGGACGACCTATCAGGGTCAGGCATTCCCCGAGTTCATGCAGAAGATTATCGCGGCGGAAGGGTTAGTAAACTATATCAACACCACGCAGGCGCAGTCTATATGATGAGAGTGGATTTCATTGTAAAATCATTGCAAAGGAGGTAAACCAATATGGGAATGACAAATGAGCAGTACAAAGGAATGTTACTTGATGAATTGGAAGATTGGCAGGAAGTTTTGGAACTTGCTATGGAGGAACATAACGAAAAGGTGATCAGAAAAGCCGAAAAGCAGATAGCCAAAATCAATGAAAAGCTGAAATTCTAAGAAAAGGATAAGAACCATGATCTACAGAGTCGGTGACGGCGACAATCCTGCCTATGACTACAGCAGTCAATTAAAGCCCGCCAAAAATGCCGAAAGCCAGGAGAAATTTAGTCTTGACCGGCAGAAGGAACAGGAAGTTCCGAAGAAGAAAGAGGAGAAGGGCGAGGATAAAAAACTGCATCAGAAACCCGGCGCCCAGATCAGGGCTCAGGACGGCGTAAAACTGGAATTATCCGGCGGAAGAGTAAACGAACGTGAACGGACGACGGGCGGCGCCACAAAATCCGAGAACATGGACGGCGGGTTGTTCGTCGGTGTGCTGTCTGTTTTTAAGAGCCTGTTTTCGGCGCTGGGAGAGTTTTTCTACAAAGTCTGGAATGACCCGCCGAAGGGAACGGTTTCCGAAGATGTGACGCCCGAGGAAGCGGAGCGTTACACGGAAGAATACTACGCCATGAAGGGCATTCCCAGGCCGGAGACTCCTGCGGCGGGAGAAATAAAAGAAATATCAGCAGACGCAGATGTTTCGATCGGAGCGGAAAAAGCCGCAAAAAGCGCAGACGTTCAAGAAGAGCAAGCGGATTTCGAGGCAGAACAGGCGGAGCGCGATGAAAAAATCCGAAAGCACCTTCGCTCAGGGAATCTGGAGCAGGTGATCAGCCTTCTTACAGACGATGGAAAACGTTCTGTCGCCAAGAATTCAACGCTGCTGACTTATTATGACAAAAACGGAAAACTGACGCAGATCAACGCGTCGGACAGAGAGCGTATCCTTCACGGGGACCGCCATGTAAAAACGCTGTGATATTTGCGGCAGTGACCGCTTATAATACCACAGCGTTTTTTCCGTTTCGCTTCCCGCAGTAGAGGTTGTAATCAGCTCTTGCGATCGTTTCCTCCACAGGCTCTTTTCCGTCATACAGGGCGATGCCCAGCGTGAGGGAGCAGTGAATCCATTTGTCGTTCAGCTCAAAGACACGGTTTGCCACGTTTCTGCGGATATTCTCCGCAATACGCAGGGAGCTTTCCTCCGAGGCGCTATTGATCAGAATCAGGATTTCCTCGCCGCCCCAGCGGCATACGTAACCGTGCCCCTTTACCTGTTCTGTGGTGATACCGGCGACTCCCTTCAATACCACATCCCCGAAATCATGTCCGTAGGTATCGTTCACCTTCTTGAAATTATCAATGTCACACATAATCAGGGCGAAACTGGACGCCGATTCCACAGCCTGATTGAGAAAGATATCCATGCTCCGGCGGTTGTAAAGCCCGGTCAGCGGATCGGTGCTCGCAAGTTTATTCAAAATGGCATTCTGATGTTTGAGCCGGTCGCTGGAAAGCTTCATCTCAAATACGAAAATCAGCGAGAAGAACGTCAGGAACACAAAGGCACAGAGGGAATTGAACACATAAAGTGAAAGTTCCAGCGCAACATTATTTGTCTCCACAAGCGGTTCCCCAAAGAAAGAGAGGAACTTACATGCCAAAAATGCGACGGCTGAAAAGGCAGCCGACAAGGTAGCTATGGTAAATTTCCTCCGTCTGATGTCGAGGGTGTAGCAGATGTAAAAACCGACCGGGACTATGGCAATGATATACTGCGCAAATCCATACTGCCAGCCGAGGACGATCGTAGCGGCAAAAGAATGCAGCATGACCTCGATGAACGTAATCAGGTAAATTGTCAGATAATGTTCCCGATCGCCCCACATCAGCCAAAAGCAGACCGCATAGGTAATGACACTGAGAATATTGAAATAGAACAAAGGCATAATATGAAAAACAGCAAAAATGACAAGCAAAAGCACATGCACAGATGCGATGGAGCCGATCAGAGCATGAAATTTCAGGCGGTTTGTAATCTGCGTTCTGCCTGTCAGAACATCTTTTATTTGATTAAAGCCTTTTTTTAAACGGGTTTTCCATTGTTTTTTGTTCATAGTCGTATTCCTGTTTGTAATGTTTCGTACATAGCTAATGTATCTTATTATACCCTTGCTCATTTTATTTGTAAATGTTTTCACTGCCAAACGGTGTAACCATTTATACCGTAAAATGCACAATTTATACCGAATTTGTCTTTTGTGTTCATACAGCATTCATATACCGCGAAAGAAAACACTTGTTCGACCACGCAATATCTGATATACTTTTTGATATGGATAAGAATGCATTTGAAAGCGCAAAACTAAAGGTGCTGTTAAAACAGAATGACCCGCACGGTTTCGGCACGCTGCAGGAGAAGACGGTTCACGCGGTGATGAAGCTTTATTATGAACCTGATGAGGACTTCCATGAGGTGCCTGTGGAAGGGTTTATTGCAGATATATACAGGGACGGGCACATCATAGAGATACAGAACGGGAATTTCGGGAAGCTGCGGCCGAAGCTTTCCGCCTTCCTGCCGCTTTACCCTGTCACGGTGGTTCTGCCGATTCCGCATTTCAAATGGCTGATCTGGATGAACGAGGAGAGCGGGGAGCTTTCCGACAAACATAAGTCCCCTGTGACGGGGAATGCCTACCATGCTTTCGCAGAATTGTACCGGATCAAAACCTTTTTAAAAGACCCGAATCTGTCTTTTGCCTTTCCGCTGATCGACATGGACGAGTACCGGCTCTTAAATGGCTGGAGCCGCAACAAAAAGCGTGGTTCCACGCGCTATGACAGGATGCCCCTTTCCCTCTATGACGAGATTCGGGTGGAGAGAACGGAGGATTTTATGCAGTTTGTTCCGATAGACCTGCAGGAACCCTTCACGATTACGGATTTTGCGAAGGCGGCCAGGATCAGGCGGGAGCTTGCTGCAGATGCCGTGCCGATTCTGATGTATCTGGATATCCTGCGACGGGATGGGAAGCGGGGGCGGGAATATCTGTACCGGGTGGAGGAGTGAGAACGCGACGGCACAGCTCTCTGTTTTCCAATAACAGTGCAACAATTCCTTTTAAACCGTATTTTTGTTCCTGCACGACTTGCAAAATGGCGTGTGCGGTAGCTTTGAACATACTCTGCACAAGTCAGACGGCAGCCGGAAAGGCATAGGGCATTCCCCATAATATGGTACTTTTTCTTTACAAAAATACCAGATTTATGGTATGCTACGCATAGCAACGGCAGTATACCGGCAGAGGGGAAATGAAGGAAATCCTGCAATGCGCGATTTTTGTCGAAAATTCTCCCCGCAGTCTGTTTACTGCAAAGTGAGGTTAAACGAAAATGGCTAAGACAGATTCAAACACATATGACGCCTCCAGTATCACTGTCCTGGAGGGTTTGGAAGCAGTCCGGGTCCGTCCCGGCATGTACATCGGCAGCGTCTCCACCAAGGGGCTGAACCATCTGATCTACGAGATCATGGACAATGCGGTGGATGAGCATCTGGCGGGCTACTGCAGCACCATCAGGGTGACGCTTGAGGCGGACGGATCCGCCACCGTCTCGGACAATGGGCGCGGCATTCCCGTGGGGATGCACGAGAAGGGCATCAGCGCGGAACGGCTTGTGTTCACCACACTTCACGCGGGCGGCAAGTTTGACAACGATGCCTACAAGACCAGCGGCGGGCTCCACGGCGTGGGTTCCTCGGTGGTAAACGCCCTGTCCACCTGGCTCCACGTAACCGTCAAGACCGGCGGGCAGATCTATGAGGATCATTATGAGCGCGGCATTCCCACGCTGGAATTGAAGAACGGGCTGCTCCCCGTCGTCGGAAAGACAAGGGAGTCAGGCACCACCATAAGTTTTCTGCCGGACGATACCATCTTTGACAAGACCCGTTTCAAGGAGGACGACGTGAAGAGCCGCCTTCACGAGACCGCATACTTAAATCCGGAGCTTACGATTATCTATGAGGATAAGAGAGGTCCGGAAACAGAACATATCGAGTACCATGAGCCGGAAGGCATTGTCGGCTTTATCAAGGATATGAACAAGAGCCGCGAAGCGATTCACGACGTGATTTACTTTAAAGGCGAGGCGGAAGGGATCACCGTGGAATGCGCTTTCCAGTATGTGAACGAGTTCCACGAGAATGTACTTGGCTTTTGTAACAATATTTACAACGCCGAGGGCGGCACGCACCTGACAGGTTTTAAGACCATGTTCACAAACGTGATTAACACCTACGCCCGCGGGCTTAACATCTTAAAGGAAAAGGATGTGAACTTCACCGGCGCGGATGTGCGAAACGGCATGACGGCGGTGGTTTCCATCAAGCACCCCGATCCCCGGTTCGAGGGGCAGACCAAGACGAAACTGGACAATCAGGACGCTGCGAAAGTGGTCAGCAAGGTGACGGGCGATGAGATTGTCCGTTTCTTCGACCGCAATCTCGATACCTTGAAGAGCATTATCGGCTGTGCGGAGAAGGCGGCGAAGATTCGGAAAACCGAGGAGAAGGCGAAGACCAACCTGCTGACCAGGCAGAAGTTCTCTTTTGATTCCAACGGGAAGCTGGCGAACTGCGAGTCGAAGGACGCCTCCAAATGCGAAATCTTTATCGTGGAGGGCGATTCCGCGGGCGGCAGCGCGAAAACCGCCAGAAACCGCATGTATCAGGCGATCCTGCCGATCCGTGGCAAGATTCTGAACGTGGAGAAGGCGAGTATAGACAAAGTTTTGGCAAACGCAGAGATCAAGACGATGATTAATGCCTTTGGCTGCGGCTTCTCGGAAGGGTATGGCAACGATTTTGACATTTCCAGGCTCCGTTATGACAAGATCATAATCATGGCGGATGCGGATGTGGACGGCGCGCATATTTCCACGCTGCTTCTCACCTTATTCTATCGGTTTATGCCGGAACTGATCTATGAGGGGCATGTTTATATCGCCATGCCGCCTCTCTACAAAGCCATGCCATCGAAGGGAAAAGAGGAGTACCTCTACGACGACAAGGCGTTGGAAAAGTATCGAAAACGGCACAAAGGTCCTTTCACGTTACAGCGGTATAAGGGGCTTGGCGAGATGGATGCCGAACAGCTCTGGGAGACCACCCTTGACCCCGACAGGCGGCTTTTAAAGCTGGTGGAGATTGAGGACGCCCGCATGGCGAGCGAAGTGACGGAGATGCTGATGGGCACGGAGGTGCCGCCCAGAAAGGCATTTATCTACAAGAACGCGCAGGAGGCGGAGCTGGATGTCTGACCGTGGAAAAAACAGCGGCGGAAAGTTTCCCAAGTGGATATTCCTGCTCATTTTTGTGGGACTTTCACCGGGGATTGGGATGTTTATTGATTTTGCCCTTATCTTTCCTCCTTCCGCGGAGGCGCATGGGCACGGTATGCCGATTTTTTGCATTCTGATGCCGCTTATCGCCATCGGACTTTCGGTTATCTGCCTGCTCATCGCCGGGGTCAGGAAAGCATCGGAAATGATCGCATACAGAGGAAAGCACTATGAGTATCTGAAAATATTCTGGCAGGGCAATGATATGTTAAGCCCGGTACTGACGCTCCACGAGATTGACTTGGACGCGGGCAGATGCAGCGTGAGATGTATCCAGGTTTACCGCAGCAGATATGTGGAATGTTTTGTCAACCATGGCGTATATACGCCGGTTCCGCCTGTGCAGTCCGTGAACGGTCCGTTTCAGCAGAGGGCGTTCGTCACGGTCAGGCGGGAGTTTGAGGAGACATGGAACAGCAGGCGCTATCTGGGACCGCTGATGTGACAGGACAATATTTTTCAAAAATAAAGAGGAA
Source organism: bacterium 1xD42-87 (assembly GCA_003611805.1). GTDB lineage: Bacteria > Bacillota > Clostridia > Lachnospirales > Lachnospiraceae > UBA3282. Next base: position 68,893 of record RAYM01000029.1, read on the forward strand.
ACACTTTTATGGATGACAGAATCATAAAAACGGAATATTCCGAGGTAATGCAGAAATCCTATATCGACTATGCCATGAGCGTGATTATCGCAAGGGCGCTGCCTGACGCGAGGGACGGTCTGAAGCCGGTGCAGAGACGGACGCTCTACGACATGCATGAGCTGGGCATCCGTTATGACAGACCTTACCGCAAATCGGCGCGTATCGTGGGCGATACCATGGGTAAATACCATCCCCACGGCGACAGCTCCATCTATGAGGCGCTTGTGGTGATGACCCAGGACTTCAAGAAGGGGCTGCCCCTGATCGACGGGCACGGCAATTTCGGCAACATCGAGGGGGACGGTGCGGCGGCAATGCGTTACACCGAGGCACGTCTGGAGCAGGTCACGCAGGAGGCTTTTCTGGCGGATCTGGATAAGGATGTGGTGGACTTTATCCCTAATTTTGACGAGACGGAAAAGGAGCCGAGCGTGCTTCCCGTGAAGATACCGAATCTGCTGGTGAACGGTTCCGAGGGCATCGCGGTCGGCATGGCGACCAACATCCCGCCCCACAATCTTGCTGAGGTGATTGACGCCACCAAGGCATATATGCTGGATGAAAACATTACTACGCGCGAACTGATGCGCTACATGAAAGGACCTGATTTTCCCACCGGCGGCATCGTCATCAATCAGGACGAGCTTCTGGAAATCTACGAGACGGGGATGGGCAAGATCAAGCTGCGCGGCAAGGTGGAAGTGGAGAAGGCGAAGGGCGGCAGGACAAATCTTGTCATCACCGAGATACCCTACACCATGATCGGCGCGAATATCGGCAAGTTCCTGATGGATGTGGCTGCCTTGGCGGAGACGAAAAAAACGCAGGATATCGTGGATATCACGAACCAGTCCTCCAAGGAGGGCATCCGCATTGTGATCGAACTGCGCAAGGATGCCGATGTGGAGAATTTCAAGAATATGCTTTACAAAAAGACCCGTTTGGAGGATACCTTCGGTGTCAACATGCTGGCAATCTCGGACGGACGCCCGGAAACCATGGGGCTTAAGGCAATCATCCGGGAGAGCGTCAACTTCCAGTATGAGGTGGCCGGGAGAAAATACCGCAATCTGCTGGAAAAGGAGCTGGAGCGCAAGGAGATTCAGGAAGGGCTGATCAAAGCATGCAATGTAATCGACCTGATTATCGAGATCCTCCGCGGTTCCAAGGACCGCGCCATGGCGAAAGCATGTCTGGTGGAAGGAAAAACCGACGGCATCAAGTTCAAGTCCAAGGAATCTAAAGTGATGGCTTCACAGCTTATGTTTACGGAGAAACAGGCGACAGCCATTCTTGAGATGCGGCTTTATAAGCTGATCGGTCTGGAGATCGAAGCGCTTATTAGCGAGCATGAGGACACCATGGCGAACATTTACCGCTATGAAGATATTCTGGCAAGAAGAGACTCCATGGCGCAGGTCATTATGAATGAGCTGGATGAAATAAAGGAAAAATACAAGCGCAAAAGAAGAACGCAGATCACCAACGCCGAGGAGGCTGTCTATATAGAGAAGAAAGTGGAGGAGATGGACATCGTCTTTCTGATGGACCGTTTCGGCTATGCCAAAACGGTAGACACTGCCACCTACGAGCGCAATAAGGAAGCTGCGGACGCGGAGAACCGCTATGCTTTTGTCTGCAAAAATACGGGAAAGGTCTGCCTGTTTACCAATATGGGACAGCTCCACACCGTAAAGGCAATGGATCTGCCTTTCGGAAAGTTCCGCGATAAGGGTGTGCCCATCGACAATGTGAGCAATTTTGATTCCGCGAAAGAGTCTGTCGTCTACGCCGCGAGCCAGAGCGACTTGAATCTCTACCGCGTGATTTTCGCCACGAAGCAGGCGATGCTCAAGGTGGTGGACGGCGGCGAGTTTGACGTGGCAAAACGCACCGTGGCGGCGACAAAGCTTGCGGATGGCGACGAAGTGGTGAGCGTAACCGCATTCAAGGAGCAGCGCAACATGATCCTGCAGTCAAAAGCCGGCTATTTCCTGCGGTTCCCTGTGGAGGAAATCCCTGAGAAGAAGAAGGGCGCGATCGGCGTACGGGGCATGAAACTTTCCGCAAAGGACGAGATAGAGGCTGTCTATTATTCACAGAATGCGGTGGAGCAGACGATTGAGTACGGCGGCCGCACACTGGAATTAAATAAAATCAAGCTTGGGCACCGTGACAGCAAGGGTGTGAAGGTGAGAGTCTGATACATGTGCTAAATTATAGGCTTTCGTCTGGCGCTGCAGAGGCGGTTGAAAATATGTATGCCGGATGTGAGAGTAAGGAGAGACAATGAGAGTAATAGCGGGAACGGCGAGGAGCCTGCGTTTAAAAACCCCGGAAGGGATGGACACCAGACCTACCACGGACCGAATCAAAGAAACCCTCTTTAATATGCTGCAGCCGTATCTTGGCGACGCATTATTTGTGGATCTGTTCAGCGGCAGCGGCGGAATCGGCATCGAAGCGCTGAGCCGCGGCGCAAGGCACGCCTATTTTGTGGAAAATGAAAAACGGGCGATTGCATGCATTCAGGAAAATTTACAGTTTACCCGTCTGGCGGATCGGGCGACGGTCTTGAAAACGGACGTGCTCTCCGCACTTTACGGCATCCATGAGAGGGAAGCGGATATTGTCTTTATGGATCCGCCCTACGACTGCGGGCATGAGGAACGGGCGCTGGCGGTGCTTGGGGAAATGCCATGGGTGACGGAAAATACTCTGATTGTGATCGAGACGTCCCTGCGTGCAGACCTATCCTTTCTGGAGAACACAGGTTTCTCTGTGGAAAAGGAGAAGCGGTATAAGACGAACCGGCATGTTTTCTGTCGGAAAATGTAATACCGCGCAGTTTGTTTTCCAAAAAAATACAAAAATTTAAAAATAAGTAAAGACATTTCGGTAAAATTGTTTTAATATGGTATCATGAGTCAGGTTGTACATCTGGTTTTTTACATTTCAAAATGCGAGGGCTTTCTATGAAGGCAGCGATTTATCCGGGAAGCTTTGACCCGGTAACCTATGGACATCTGGATATAATCAGGCGCGCCGCTGAAATTTTTGATGAACTGACGGTGAGCGTCCTGAACAATAAAACAAAGACTCCATTGTTTTCTGTGGAAGAACGTGTTAAAATGTTAGAGGAAGTGACCCGCGATCTGCCCAATGTAACGATAGATTCTTTCAGCGGTCTGTTGATTGACTATGCCGCCAGAAAGAATATCCATGTGGCGATCAGAGGGTTGCGCGCTATTACTGATTTTGAATACGAACTGCAGATCGCACAGACGAACCGTAAATTTTCCAATGGGAAATTAGATACGGTGTTTTTGACGACCAGTCTTGAATACGCATACTTAAGTTCTTCCACCGTCAAGGAAATTGCAAGCTTTAACGGGGATATCTCGGAGTGCGTGCCTGATTTTGTCGGTCGGCTGCTATATGAGAAATATAGGTAGTTACGAGACAGGTCAGCTCATATACTGCGCTGACCGTAAGAAAATGATTCAGGATGAATGATTGCATGTAACTGTGAGGGAACGGAGCAGTTACAAATACGGATATAAGAGATAGGAGCAGGCAATGAGCAGTAGAATTGAACAACTGATCGATGAGATTGAGGACTACATTGACGGCTGCAAGTTCCAGCCGCTTTCCAAGACCAATATTATCGTAAATAAAGAGGAAATCGATGAGCTCTTGCGGGAACTTCGCATGAAAACCCCGGATGAGATCAAGCGCTATCAGAAGATCATCTCCAATAAGGAGGCGATTTTGAATGATGCCCGCACGAAAGCGGAGGCGCTTATCAAGGACGCGACGGTGCAGACCACGGAGCTGATTAATGAGCACGAGATTATGCAGCAGGCTTACGCGCAGGCAAACGAGGTGGTGCGCATGGCGACCACACAGGCGCAGGAAATCCTGAACAATGCGACCATGGAGGCAAACGGCGTCAAAACTTCCGCCATGCAGTATCTTGACGAGATGTTATCCAATCTGGAAAACGCCATGACAACTACGCTTTCGGCGGCAACAGAGCACTATGAGAGCTTTTTCAACACGATCAACGGCTACAATGAGATCGTGAAGGCGAACCGTGCGGAGCTGCGTCCCGTGGAAGTGGAAAAAATGCTTAAGGAGGCTGAGGGGGAGGCGGAACCCGGGCCGGAACTGAATCTGATGTAATGATGTAAAACCGCAACATTGAAATAAATCGCGGATGAAAAGACAGGCGAGCCGGTTTCCTTATGAAGCCGGCTTATTCTATTCATAAAATCTGGAAAAACATGGAGCAGTATGAAAAATATTCTAAAAGATTGCCTGCATTATAACAGCATAGTGTTTTTGGTGTGCCGGATGATGCTTCTGGCACTCTGCCTCGGTCTTTCTGTCTGCATTTTTGCGGACGGGATGCCGATTGTGCGGGCGGAAATGGAGACGCCTGCAGAGCCGGATCCTGTGCAGGAAGACGCTGCGGCGGGTGAAGGGACTGAGGAACCGCCGGCGGATGAACTTGTGATCGTGATTGATCCGGGGCACGGCGGGGAGGAAGAGGGCGGCATGTACGACTCCTTCATCGAGAAGGACATGACGCTGATTACCGCCAAAGCCATGAAGGAAGAGCTGGAAAAGTACGAGAATGTCACCGTCTACCTGACGAGGGAGGAGGACAGAAAGATCTCCCTCGAGGGGCGGGTGGCGTTTGCCAAGGGAGTGTACGCCGATTTTCTCTTCTGTCTCCACTATAATCTTTCCAAAGATCACAACACGCTCTTCGGGGCTGAGTGCTGGGTGTCCGCCTTCGGGAGACGTTACAGCGAGGGGTATGCCTTCGCCGATATTGAGATGGCGGCTTTGGAGGAGCTGGGGCTGTATTCGAGGGGCATCAAGACAAGGCTTGGCAAGCAGGGAGAGGATTACTATGGCATCATACGGCATTCCCGGGAGCAGGAGCTGACCTGCGTGCTGATCGAGCACTGTCATATGGACCATGAGAACGACCGCCCTTTCTGCGAGGGAAGGGAGCAGTGGGAGACTTTCGGCAGGCTGGACGCAACGTCCGTGGCCAAATATTTTCGTCTGCATTCAGACAGCCTCGGCGTGGATTACAGCGATTACCCGGTGCTGGACATCCCGATTCCCTCGGACGTGATGCGTCCCGACACAACTGAGCCGGATATCTGCATGATTGAGGTCACCGATCAGGAGATGGAAACCGGAGACGTTACGGTGGAACTGTCCGCCGTGGACTATGACAGCGGCATGTTGTACTATGATTACAGTTATGACGGCGGAAACACCTTTTTCCCACGGCTTGCGTGGGGAGATAAGACGCAGGACACCATCACTTTTACCATGAATGTGCCGCCTCACATTATACCGCAGATCGTGGTGCGGGGCTATAACGGATACGATCTGTACACGGAGAGCAATCTTGTTTCTCTTCCATCCATGGACTATAAAACGGAGGAGGAGATTGCAGCGGAACTTGCCGAACAGGAGAAGATTGCAGCCGCTGCGAGGGCTGCGGCTGAGGAAGAGGCGAAACAGAACGCCGTCGCACTGGAAAACCAGTCTGCGAAACACAGGGAACTGCCCGAAAAAGAGGAAGAGACGGAAAAGGAGCCCACAATCACCTATTTCCTGACGGTATGTCTGGTCTGCGTTCTTCTAGTGGTAAGCCTTGCGCTGTCCATGGCGCTGATCCTGAGGAGCGGGAAACGCGGTAAACACAGAAAACGGCGGCGCAGGAGAAGGAGGAAACCCTGACAGCCGCCGGTAAGTAGAAAATCGGAGTATGAAAAGCAGCTTTCGCTGCCGGCAAGCGGCAGCTCGAAAGCTGTGGGCAGGCATATCTCAAAATGGCTGCCACAGCATATAAACCAGAACGGTAATGGCTGTCTGCGCCAGTTTATGCCACACATAGGTGCGGATGGACAGATCGGTGTCCCGGATCATGCTGTAAGTCTGGGCGATGCAGGAGAAGCCGCCGAAGGGCAGCATAACCAGCACAAGAAAGGGATGGCTGGAACCACAGCGTGCGATTCCTCCGGTAATTTCCAAAATGCAGTAATAGGCTTTCGGCAGTGTGTCCGGCAGACGGGTGAAGGGAACAAAAAGGATGTTCAGCAGATTGAAGAACACCATGTAGCCTCCCAGCTTCGCGATGCCGATCAGCCCGGAGACGACAGCGTGGTCGGTTGCTTCCAGCAGCCCCTCCGACTGTGTTTTTTGCTCCGGCAGTGCTGCGACAGATAGATCCGAAAAGACTGACTTGGTCGGTCGATATAATGACCGGGACGATTGCTTCGGAAACCGCATCACAAAAAGACCGTAGACGAGCGGCACGCCGTACATAACAAGAAAAGGCATGAGCGGTTTTTCCAGAGAGAGCGTGCTTACGACAAAGCTCAGGAAATAAACGGGACCGATGTTATTGCAGAAGGCGAGCAGACGGTTCCCTTCCCGGACGGAAAGTCTCCCGGTTCGGCACAGTTCGCCTGCAATCCGCGCGCCCATGGGAAAGCCGCAGAGAAATCCCATAATCAGGGTGTAGGAACCGTTGGGCGTGGTGCCGTAGAAAAAGTGCAGAACGGGATGAAACAGGCGCACAAAGCCTTCCGTCAGGTTCATGTTGATCAAAATGCCTGACAGAATCATAAACGGCAGAAGCGTCGGGATCATTTTATCAAACCAGAGACGCAGACCCGCAAGCGCATACTGCAGGGAGAGCGCCGGATAGCGCAGAAGCAGGAAAATCACGTAAACGCCGACTGCCATATAGAGAAAGCGGACAAGGTTTACCCGGATATCGTTTGAAAATTGGCGGATATGTTCCATGGTTACCTCCCTATCAGAGCAGTTTGCCACGACGGTACATCTATGCTGCTTCCAGACAGCGGGCAGGAAGCATTTGAGGCATTATATCAGCTACCGATGTATGCGCAGGGAATTTCTACATATATATTCCGCGACATCGTTTTCACATGACAAAAGCATGACAAAAAACAGAGGAAGAAGGAGAGAACAGCGGCATGATAGAAGCGGTTATTTTTGATCTGGACGGCTCCATGGTGGATTCCATGTGGGTCTGGCGATCCATAGATATCGAATATCTGGGAAAATTTGGGATCGACCTGCCGGAGAATCTGCAGGCATGTATTGAGGGCATGAGTTTTTCTGAGACGGCGGCATATTTCAAAGAGCGTTTTTCACTGCCGGACGATCTGGAGACCATCAAGGAGGACTGGAACCGCATGGCGTGGGATAAGTACGCAAATGAGGTGCCTGTCAAGGAGGGCGTCAGAGAGCTTCTGGCATACTGCGGGGAGCGCGGCATCAAAGCGGGCATCGCCACCAGCAATTCCAGACAGCTTGTGGAAAACGTGGTGCGGGCGCATCAGATGGAGTCCTGTTTTGACTGTATTATGACGGGATGTGAGGTGGAGAAGGGAAAACCCGCGCCGGATATCTATCTGGCGGTGGCGAAGGAGCTTGCCGTCACGCCGGAAAACTGCCTTGTGTTTGAGGATATCATACCGGGTATTCAGGCGGGGAAGGCGGCGGGCATGAAAGTCTGCGCCGTCTATGACGAATATTCGGTGCATCAGGACGAGGAGAAGCATCGACTGGCAGATTATTATACCTATGGCTTTCGGGAATTGATGGAGGAAGGCGTGCTGTTATGAAACGTTTTTTTCTGATTGCATACGCGATTATCGTTACGGCAGTCACTGTCGGATTTCTCATTTTCGGGGAAAGAAGAGATCCCCGATTTTATATGACGATCCTAATTCTTGCAATTGTGGGAAAGATTGTTTCCAGATGGATAGAGTGAGAAGTTACTTCTAATCACTCGCAGCAAAGGCTGCTTCACGAAGAAGTAGTATGTCTCACACAGGAGAATGCCCAGAATACGGCATTCTTCACATTGATTGGAGTCACAGCAGAGCTGTGACATGGCGCTCAGAGGGAGGAGAAGATGGGATTTCTACCGATTTCAAAACAGGATATGGAAGCGCGGGGCATAGACCAGCCTGATTTCGTCTATGTGATCGGGGATGCCTATGTGGACCACCCGTCCTTCGGGCATGCCATCATCAGCAGGGTTCTGGAGGCGCACGGCTACAGCGTGGGAATCATCCCCCAGCCGGACTGGAAAGATGAAAACAGCATCACCGTTCTGGGACGCCCGAGACTTGCCTTTCTCGTGTCGGGCGGCAACATGGATTCCATGGTGAACCACTATTTTGTCTCAGGGAAGCACAGGCCGGCAGATGCCTACACCCCGGGCGGAGAGCCTTACAAAAGACCGGATCACGCCACGGTGGTTTACGGCAACCTGATCCGCCGGGTATACAAGGATGTGCCGGTGATCATCGGCGGCATTGAGGCGAGCCTCAGACGGATGGCGCACTACGACTACTGGTCGGACAGCTTCAAACGCTCAATATTGCTGGACTCTCAGGCGGATCTGATTTCCTACGGCATGGGTGAAAAGTCTATGGTAGAGATCGCGGAAGCTCTGGACAGCGGCATCGCAGTGAGGGATATTTGCTTTATTCCGGGAACCGTCTATAAGACAAAAGATGTCAGCGGTATTTATGACCCCGTGAAACTGCCGTCCTACGAGGAGATGAAAGCGCATTCGGAGAAATACGCTGAAAGTTTTCAGGTCCAGTATAAAAATACCGACCCCTTTACGGGAAAAACACTGGTGGAGCCCTATCCAAACGGCATTTATGTCGTACAAAATCCGCCCCAGCCGCCGCTCACGACGGAGGAGATGGACACCGTCTACGACCTGCCCTATATGCGCACCTATCATCCCTCGTACGAGGCGGCGGGAGGCGTGCCGGCGATTTCCGAGATCAAATTCTCGCTTGTCAGCAACAGAGGGTGTTTTGGCGGGTGTAATTTCTGTGCGCTGACCTTTCATCAGGGCAGGACGGTACAGGTCAGAAGCCATGAATCCATTCTGCGGGAAGCGCAGCGGATGATACAGGAGCCGGATTTCAAGGGCTATATCCACGACGTGGGCGGTCCCACTGCCAATTTCCGGCAGCCCTCCTGCCAGAAACAGATGACGCAGGGCGTCTGCAAAAACAGACAGTGCCTTTTCCCGAAACCCTGTCCCAATCTGGAGGTTGATCATTCCGACTATCTGGCGCTTCTTCGCAGACTGCGGGCGCTGCCCGGCGTAAAAAAGGTGTTTATCCGATCAGGCATCCGCTTTGATTACCTGATGGCGGACCCGGACGACTCTTTTTTCCGGGAGTTGGTGGAACATCATGTCAGCGGTCAGCTCAAGGTGGCGCCGGAACATATCTCGGACAGGGTATTGCAGTATCTCGGGAAACCCAGGAAAGAAGTTTATGAAAAGTTTGTCAAAAAATATAACAGGCTCAATGAACAGCTGGGGAAGAAGCAGTTTCTTGTCCCGTATATGATGTCGTCCCATCCCGGCTCTACGCTGAAAGAGGCGATCGAACTGGCGGAATATCTGCGGGATCTTGGCTACATGCCGGAGCAGGTGCAGGATTTTTATCCGACGCCGTCCACGGTATCCACGGTCATGTATTATACGGGCATTGATCCGCGGGACGGGAAAAAGGTGTATGTCTGCCGCAACCCCCATGAAAAGGCGATGCAGCGGGCGCTGATTCAGTACCGAAATCCCAATAACTATGAATTGGTCCGGGAAGCGCTTGTAAAAGGCGGAAGGGAAGACCTGATCGGCTTTGATAAGAAATGCCTGATCCGTCCGCGAAAGACGGGCAGCGAACATATTGGCGAGAGAAAAATGTCCGTCGGCGGGAAACGCCGTTCGGATTCCAATACCCACAAAAAAAGGACGATCCGAAATGTGCACAAAAAGAAAAAGTAGGGCAAAAACGTCCCGCAGACTTTGCATCATCTGCGGGACGAAAAATTTTGAAGAAAATGCTCAGACGGTCTGTCCTTTTCCGATATAAACCGGGAAGGTATCCGTTCCTTTCATTTCTTTTCCGGCTGAGATTGTAACATCTTTGTCGGTAATCAGGTATTCGATGTTTGCGCCAGCCTCCACGACGGTATCCTGCATCAGAATACAGTTCTTTACCGTTGCGCCCTTTGCCACTTTGACGCCACGGAAAATCACGCTGTTTTCCACATCTCCTTCTATGATGCACCCGGAAGCCACCATCACATTCTGTGCCCTCGACCCGTTAACGTATTGGGTCGGATGATCCCCTCTGATTTTTGTATAGACGGGGGAGCCTGAGAAGAGCGAATCCAGATTGTAGTCATCCAGAAGCTTCATATTCTCATCAAAATAGCTCTTCATATCCGAGATGAATCCTACATATCCTGTATATTTGTAGCCTTTTACGTTCAGCTTATTGATCTGCGGAATCAGCACGTCGCGCATAAAGAATTCCTGTCCGCGCACCAGCGCATTATCCACCATCTCCACCAGAAGTTCACGGTTGATGATGAAAATATTCATGGAGAAGTTTTTGATGCCGTCCTCCTTGGAATTGATGTAGATCTTTTTGATCTGGTCTTCTTCCATATCGAACGTATAGTAAAAGCTTCTGCCGTCATTCTTGGCGTTGATAAATCCGCTCGGGATCGGCTGCTCACAGTAGGCGAGCGTCATATCCGCCTCGTTCTCGATATGCGTCTGCAGCATGGCGTGAAAATCAAAGTTCACCACCATATTGGTGTCGGACATGATAATGTATTTTTCCTTAGCGTCACGCAGAAAGTCCAAAATATTTGCCAGCGCGCTCGCGCGTCCCACATAAGGTTTCGCTTCTTTTTCCGCAAAAGGAGGGAAGATATGTAAGCCGCCGTTTTTGCGCACCAGATCCCACTCGCGCCCGGAACCGAGATGATCCATCAGGGAGTGGTAGTTTTTATTCACGATCACGGAAATGTTTCCGATGCCGGAATTGGTCATGCCGGATAAAATGAAGTCAATGATGCGGTAACGGCTGGCGAAGGGAATGGACGCCATCAAACGCATACTCACCAGTTCAGGAACGAGCGCGTCGTAACTGTTTGGGAAAATGATGCCGAGTGCACTTGTATTTGATTTTACCATTGTTCTTCACCGCCTTTCATATCGTTTCTGACGATGGCATTTGGACCGACCACCGCATTTTCACCAATCGTAAGGTTGGAACCTATGGTTGCCACGCCATCCTCATCCCCGTTTGGCATTGCGCCTACCACGGCGTTCTCACAGATCGTCACATTTTCCGCAACGATACAGTGCTTCACAACCGCGCCGGATTTGATCGTCGTGTTACCCATGATTACCGCATCTTCCACCACCGCGCCCGCGTCAACCTTGACGCCCGCAAAGAGGATGGAGTGTCTGACCTCGCCTTTGATCCGGCAGCCGTCTGCAACCATGGTGTTTTCCGCCACCGCGCCCGCGCTGATCTTATGACCGGTCATGCCCGTGTTGCGGCTGTAGATTTTCCAGCTTTCATCAGAGAGATTGATGCCGCTCTGTTCCGCGTCCAGAACTTCCATATTCGCTTCCCATAAAGAGTGGATCGTTCCCACATCCTTCCAGTAGCCGTCAAAATGGTACGCGTACATCTGCCTGTTGTCGCGCAGCAGGTTCGGGATAATGTTATTGCCAAAATCGTTTTCGGAGTTCGGGTCCGCCTCGTCCTCCTCCAGATACTTTTTCAGAATATCCCAGTTAAAAATGTAAATACCCATGGAGGCAAGATTTGACTTGGGATTTTTAGGTTTCTCCTGGAATTCAGTGATCTTATCGTTTTCGTCCGCAACCATCAGACCGAAGCGGGGCGCTTCCTCCCACGGAACTTCCATGACGGCGACACTGAACTCCGCATTTTTCGCTTTGTGGAATTCCAGAAAATCACTGTAATCCTGTTTACAGATCTGATCGCCGGAAAGAATAATGACATATTTCGGATCATAACGCTCTATAAACGATATGTTCTGGTAAATTGCGTTTGCCGTTCCTTTATACCAGTCAGAACCGCTGGATTTCTGGTAAGGCGGCAGTACGTGTACGCCACCATAAAGACGGTCGAGATCCCAGGGCTGCCCGTTGCCGATATATTCGTTCAGCACGAGCGGCTGATACTGCGTCAGGATACCTACCGTGTCAATGCCTGAGTTGACACAGTTAGACAGCGGAAAGTCAATAATTCGGTATTTTCCGCCGAATGGAACAGCCGGTTTTGCAAGTTTCTCGGTAAGCGTATACAGACGTGAACCCTGTCCGCCGGCAAGAAGCATTGCAATCATTTCTTTTGCCATATTCGATTTCCTCCTTTTTACAATTTATAAAAATTATACATTATATTCACGAAAAATGATAGTTTTTTTGTGAATCTTTTATGGAATCTGATACGCTTTTTTAAAAAAAACGATTCCTCGTTTGTCAAAAAGTAATTGTTTGCGGATAGCAGATAAAAGTGGTACACTAAACCATAGTGTGAGAAATCCGAAAAGTACGGGTATTCTCCGCAGAAATTTCGGAATCATGAGGTGCATATGAATATCGCTGTCATTACCGGCGCTTCCTCCGGGATAGGGAGAGAGTTTGCCGTACAACTGGACCGGTGTCTCGGCAAAACGGATGAGATATGGCTTTTGGCACGCAGAAAGGAGCCGCTTGAAAAACTGGCAGACTCCATGCGGATCAAAACAAGGGTCATTGTGATTGACCTGGCGGATGAGACCGCTTTGAAACAGTTTGAGGAAGTCCTTGCCATACAGAACCCGAAAATTACGGTGCTGGTCAACTGTGCGGGAACAGGCAGCCACAAGCTTTTTGCCAGACAGAACAAAGAGGAAATCGACGCTATGATTCAACTAAATATTATGGCGCTGACCCGCATGACCATGTTCTGTCTGCCTTATATGAAAAGCGGCAGTAAACTGATACAGGTCTCCTCCGGGGCAGCATTTGTCCCCCAGAGCGCCTTTGCTGTCTATGCCGCTTCCAAGGCGTATGTGTACTCCTTAAGCCGCGCGCTGGGACAGGAGCTTCGCGGGCGGGGGATTACCGTGACTGCCGTCTGTCCCGGTCCCGTCAATACGCCATTTCTCGCCCATGCCTATGAAGACATGTCCGGGTTTGGGGCATTAAAAAGACTTACCATTGTGGAGACGGCATGCGTGGTGAAAAAAGCGCTCGACGACTGTAAGACCGGGAGAAGCGTTTCCATCTGCGGGCTGCCCGTAAAGCTTCTGTACCTGTCAACCCAGAGTGTGCAGAATGTGATGATAAAAGTAACAGCGAAACCAAAGGATGAGCTGTTACCGATCAAATATTTCCGCCCACAGACAAAGACTGTGGATCAAGCCGGAACTAAAGCGAAGATCATGTGATAAATCAAACAAAACGGAGATCATTATGAAAAATTTACTTGTACCGAAAGGTGCATTCGGCTATCTGAACAGCCGAAAAAAATATACGGCGCTTCGAACCGTCCTATTCTTTTCCATTTCCGCAGCCCTTTATATTGCAGGCATCATAACCACCGGCTCCAATAAAAACCTGCTCACCATCGTGGCGGTTCTGGGCTGTCTGCCCGCCTGCAAGAGCGCGGTTAACTTTATCCTGTTTCTGAGGGCGAAGGGCTGCAGCAGCGCTTTGCACGAAAAGGTGGCGGCATTTGTAAACGATTCAATGACCGTTTTTTATGACATGTATTTTACTTCCTATCAGAAAAACTATCCTATAAGCCATATGGCATTGAAGGGCGGTATGCTCTGCGGTATCACGGAGGATCCGTCCTGCAGCTGCCGTGAGGCAGAAAAGCACTTGGAGCAGATGCTTGTGCAGGAGGGAATCAAGAATGTGACGGTTAATATTTTTTCTCAGGATGATAAGTATGTTGACCGACTGAGTCGATTGATTGATATGCAGGTGGAAGATCATAAAGACCGGGAAGGGATTACCAATCTGCTGTATGACATTTCCATATAAAGGCTGAACGGTTACTGAGATTTTGCAGTGTGGAATCATGGAGGTTAACGTGTACCAGGCAACAATCACGGAGAGGGAGGCGGGACAGCGGTTTGACAAGTATCTGCGGCGGATCCTGCCAAACGCGGGCAGCGGTTTCCTTCATAAAATGCTTCGAAAAAAGAATATTACACTGAATGATAAGAAGGCGGACGGAAGCGAAAAGATCGCTGTGGGCGACTGCGTGAAAATTTTCTTCGCGCAGGAAACGCTTGATAAGTTTATGGGAGGGCAGTCTGACCAGTCTGCGGGAAATGACGGTTTCGGAGGTCCGTGGGTGGAGAAAAGAGCTGTTTATGCGAAAAAAAGCAGACAAATGACAAATCCTGCATCGGAAAACAAGCCCCATCGTGACAGAAAAACAGATGGGGCATCAAGTGCGGCATCCGAAACGGCAATATATCAACAGGCATACAGGACGCTCTCCGATATTCGGGTTATCTATGAGAACAGCCATATCGTAATTGTGGATAAGCCTGCGGGCATTCTGTCCCAGAAAGCAGAAAAAACGGATCTTTCCCTGAATGAGTGGCTGATCGGCTATCTTCTTAAAAAAGGGGATTTGTCTGAGTCAGATCTGTCCTTTTATAAACCTTCCGTCTGCAACCGGCTCGACCGTAACACGAGCGGCATGGTGCTTTGCGCCAAAACTCTTCAGGGGGCGCAGCTTCTTGGCGCGCTGTTAAAGGACCGAACCCTTCATAAGTATTATCAGCTCTATGTAAAAGGGCATATTACGGAAGAGCGGCTGATCGAGGGGTATCTGGTCAAGGATGAGAAGAAAAACAGGGTGATGATACAGCCTCACGCCGTTTTTCCGAAGCATGGTTTCGAGGGAACGCCGCCGGAAGCAGAAAAGCGCTCGGCGCCGCCGGAAAACCGTCGTATGTCGAAGAAAAGTGTTTCCGAACGGGACGGACGGCTGATTCAGACAAGGTATAAACCGCTTCGTATAGAACAGGATAAGACGCTTCTGGAAGTGGAGCTGATCACGGGAAAGCCCCATCAGATCCGGGCGCATCTGGCGGGCATCGGTCATCCGCTTTTGGGGGATTACAAGTACGGGGACAGTGCGTGGAATGAGAAATACCGCAGGCACGGCGTGCGGTCACAGCTTTTGCATGCTTATAAGGTGGTTTTTCCGCCACTTGAAGAACCGTTTGCGGATTTGAGTGGGCGCACTTTTTACTGCGAAGTGCCGGAGATTTTTGGGCGTGTTTCGCATTTGGTTTAGTAGATGGGAGGGAAACGGATTTGCTTACAAAACCTGTAAATGGCTGGAGCGACTTTCAACTGGATCATACTTCTGTATATGGTCTCAGCTATCTGGATGATATCGCCTTTGAGTGGATTGATCAGGCGATACATGGACTTGAGACAATGATGCCATTTTGTGTGAAGGGCTTTTTGGAGCCGGACCGATTTTTGTGTCTGGTAAGTTATTGGAATTGTCATATTATTTGTGAAGATGATGAACGGTCGCCATTGACGCCCGAAGATATAACGAATGAGTACTCCCACACAAGCATGCTTCAGTTTTGTGAATATCTCTATGCGGATGTCAAAGAAAACGTGGAAGAATGGAGTCAATTCGTAGATTATGGGGATAATACGGATTTTCCTTCAAAACAGAAACTGCTCACGGAGAAACTGGAAAAGCTGGAAGCATTAATTAACGAGCGCAGAGAATGGTTCGGGGAGGACAGGTGCTTTCTTTAAAGTCAAAATAGAACATTTGTTCTTGCCAATTTCCTGCTGCGGATGTATAATAGCGTGAGAAGGAAAAGTGCGAAACGTTTTGAACGAGGATTGCGATGGCGACATGGAACTCCCGCGGGCTGCGCGGCTCCACTTTGGAGGATCTGATCAACCGTACAAATGAAAAATATCTGGAAAACGGGCTGGCGCTGATCCAGAAGGTGCCCACGCCCATTACCCCGATCAATATCGACAAGGACACCCGCCATATCACGCTCGCCTACTTTGACCAGAAGAGTACGGTGGACTATATCGGCGCGGTGCAGGGGATTCCCGTCTGCTTTGACGCCAAGGAATGTGCGGTTGACACCTTCGCGCTTCAGAATATTCATGAGCATCAGGTGGAATTTATGGGACAGTTCGAGAAGCAGAAAGGGATCGCGTTCTTTCTTATTTATTATTCCCACAAGGACCTCTTTTACTATCTGCCCTATGAGATGCTGCGCTACTTCTGGGACCGGGCGAAGGAGGGCGGGCGGAAGAGCTTCCGCTTTGAAGAGCTGAATCCGGCGTATGTGCTACCGAAGAAGCACGGGATTCTCGTGCCTTATCTGGATATGATACAGAAGGATTTAGAGGATCGAGTGGAGTAGTGTGACGGGCTGGTGTTAAGCCAGGATGGCGTGGACTATCCGTATGACTATTTTGACAGTATGCACTTTGATTTCATTTGCAGATGCGAAAGCGACGAATGACCGGAATAAGGTAAAAACATGGCTCAAGGAGATAAATATGAAAAGGGCAAATATACATACATCGGCTGCGATAATCTTATCAGCGGCAATTCTATTTACGGGCTGCGGCGCTAATACAGGCGGCACCACGGAAAAGCTGCAGATAGAGCCGATTACGGATGCGGATGAAAATGCGGTGCAGACGGATACGCCAACGGAAAATGAGACAGAAGAAACAGAGAACAGAGCTGCGGCAGATGAAAACAGCGTAGCAGAAGAAAATGGGGCTGGCACAGATACGACAGAAGAAACGGACATAACGGATCAGCCGGAAACGCCAGTCGACGGAACATCTGTCTACGAGGATGTGCTTGCGCAGTACCGGGACATGGTGCAGCATGATTTTTACAAGGAGTTTTTGGATTCTGACGACTACGAGAGTCATTTTGGGAAGGATATCGGCGAAGAAATCCGTGCCCACAGGCAGGGTATCTTTTATGCGCTTTATGATATAGACGGAAACGGGACAGAGGAGCTTATCATCGCCGGTGAAGAAGACGGCATCGGTGTGTCAAATCCTTCCTTTGCTCCTAGGTATTACGATTTATATGGTTATGACGGAAACAAGGTGGTGTCTCTTTTTCCCGATATGGAATTAGGCGGACGGTCAAATTTCTCGTTTCATGGAGACGGTGTGATTGAGGTCGTTCACTCTCTGCCTCAAAGGGAAATATGCATTGAAATCTATAAAATAGGAAACGACGGCGTAACGCCGGAATTAGTTGATCGTTTTTATATTGCTGCCGATTTGACAGGAGAGAAAGCCGTATATACATATTTTCAAAATGGTCAAACTGGAAGTGAAATTTCCGAAGAAGCGTACCGGTCTGCCCTGCAAGGATACGAGACGCCTCTTGCAGAAGAATTGATATGGGAAGAGATTTACTGATTGACAAACATAGGAAAACAGCGTATAGTGTAATAAGTTTGACTTGCTAATGAATTAGCGAATTAGCACTTTAAAGTAGTAAATTTTTTGCGCGGGTATCGTTTGTTCAGGACGACAAAACACCGACAGGAAACGAGGGACATATGGGCAAAAAGTTAGTACATACGCCGGAAGGCGTGCGGGATATTTACGGGGAAGAGAAGGCGAAAAAGACGGCGGTGGAGCGTCTTTTGCATGAAAAGATCACGGGCTATGGCTATCGGGACATCCAGACCCCGACCTTTGAATTTTTCGACGTTTTTTCCAAGGAAGTGGGGACGACGCCGTCCAGAGAGCTTTATAAGTTCTTTGACAAGGAGGGCAATACGCTGGTTCTCCGCCCGGACTTTACGCCGTCCATCGCAAGGTGCGCCGCCAAGTATTTTATGGACGAGGACGTGCCGATCCGATTCTGCTATCAGGGGAACACCTTTACCAACACCTCGCAGCTGCAGGGCAAGCTTAAGGAGGTAACCCAGATGGGGGCGGAGCTGATTGGCGACGGCTCCGTGCAGGCGGACGCGGAAATGATCGCCATGACGATCGAGGCGCTCTATCATGTGGGGCTGTCCGATTTCCAACTGAGCGTCGGCAATCTGGAATATTTCAAAGGCATCTGCGCGGAGGCGGGGATCGACGAGGAGACGGAACTGGAACTGCGGGAGTTTATTTCCGGGAAAAATTATTTCGGCGCGGAGGAACTGCTCGACCGCGTCGGCGTAAACAAAAAGGATAAGGAGCTGCTGCTCAAGGTGAGCGACCTGTTTGGGACGGTCTCCATTCTGGAAGATGCTAAAAAGGCGGTCTCCAACAAGCGGTCGAGGCACGCCATTGAGCGGCTTGAGAAAGTTTATCGGACGCTTGTGGATTACGGGGTGGAAAAGTATGTTTCCTTTGACCTTGGGATGCTCAGCAAGTATAATTACTATACGGGCATCATTTTTAAGGGATACACCTACGGCGTGGGCGACGCGATCGTGAAAGGCGGGCGTTACGACAGCCTGCTCGGACGATTCGGCAAAGAAGCCGCCGCCATCGGCTTTGTGATTGTGGTAGACGACCTTCTTGCCGCCATGGGACGGCAGAACGTGATCATTTCGGGAATAGAGGAGCCTGCGAAACTCTATTATACGGAAGAAACTTTTAAGGAAAAGCTGATGGAAGCTAAGCATATGCGGTCGTCCGGCAAGAAAGTGGAGTTACTTCCCAAATGCGAAAAGTAATTTTAGAGACGTCCCTCCATAGGACGGAGACGCAAAGTCAGCAAGCTGACTTGGAATTACTAAATTTCGCATAAGAGAATGCTTGAAATTCAGCATTCTCTGCATAAAATATAGATAAAAGAGAGAGCGTACTTGAAAATGAGTGAGGAAAGATACCTGACATTCGCCCTTGGGAAAGGGCGTCTTGCCAATAAAACAATGGAACTTCTGGAAAAAATCGGCATCACCTGCGAGGAGATGAAGGATAAGGATTCCCGCAGGCTGATTTTTGTGAACGAGGAGCTGAAACTGAAGTTTTTCCTGTCGAAGGGACCGGATGTGCCTACCTATGTGGAATATGGGGCGGCTGATATCGGCGTGGTCGGCAAGGATACGATTCTGGAAGAAAACAGGAGAGTGTACGAAGTGCTTGACCTCGGGTACGGCAAATGCCAGATGTGTGTCTGCGGTCCGAAGAGCGCGAAAGAGCTTTTGCAGCACCATGAAATGATACGGGTAGCAAGCAAATATCCCAATATCGCCAAAGATTATTTTTACAATAAAAAGCACCAGACCGTGGATATCATCAAGCTGAACGGCTCTGTGGAGCTTGGACCGATTGTAAAGCTTGCCGACGTGATTGTGGATATTGTGGAGACCGGGTCCACGCTTAAGGAAAACGGGCTGGAAGTGCTGGAGGAAATCTGTCCGCTGTCCGCGAGAATGATTGTGAATCAGGTCAGTATGCAGATGGAGCCGGAGCGGATCAAGAAGCTGATCGCGGATCTGAAAAGCCATCTGTAGCCTGCGTCGGACAGTATAAAATCCGGGTTGGTTCAAATTTGCACCGGCCGGATGCATGTTTTAGCTGGTTTTTAAAAGGCACCATAAAATTTATATTCGGAGGGATGACAACAATGGAGAATGACAGAAAGGGGTTTGACATGAAAGAATTTAAGGGGATTATTATCGCATTGATCGCAGGGGCGTGTGCCATCGCATGCGTCACCATTTTTTCTCAAAATATTGTAAATTATAAGAAAACTTCCGGCAGTGAGGGCCTGTCGGCAACTGGATCAGCCAACTGCGACTTTGAGGCGGACTTGATTGTCTGGCGGGGCAGTTTTTCCGGGCAGGGAGCCACCACGCAGGACGCGTACCGCTCCATCAAAAAGGACGCGGAGCTTGTCCGTAAATATCTGGTGGACAGCGGCGTGAAGGAGGATGAGATGGTGTTCAGTTCCGTTACCATCAACGCCCGCTGGGAGTCTGAGTACAATGAAAACGGCGATCGGATAAGGGATTACATCGACGGCTACGACCTTTACCAGAATGTGTCAATCACTTCCACGGACATTGATAAGATCGAGAGCATTTCCCGTGACATCTCCGGGCTGATCGAGTCGGGCGTGCAGTTTGCCTCCGAGGAGCCGGAGTATTATTATACCAAGCTGGATGAATTAAAGCTTGACCTGATCAAGGAGGCGACGGAGAATGCGAAAAACAGGATTGACCTGATGGCGCAGGGAACCGGTGCAAACTTAGGAGAGCTCTTGAACGCGAATCTTGGCGTGTTCCAGATCACCGCGCAGAACAGTAACACGGAATACAGCTACGGCGGCTACTTTGACACCAGCTCAAGGAAAAAGACGGCGTCCATTACGGTTCGCCTGAATTACAGCATTGTAAACTGAGCGGTTTCCGAACGCAAAGAGGATACCATGCGCGAAATTGACGCCTGAAGTGTTCGCTAAATTTCTTTGTGATATCTGCCGCATAGCATAAATTTGTTTCCGAAAACAACATAGGAAAGCAGGAGAAAGCGCAACAATATGAAAACAGTCAGATTAACAAAAGATTCACAGCGGGATCTTCTTGACAGCTTATTAAAGAGAAGCCCCAACAATTATGGGCAGTATGAGTCCGTGGTGGCGGATATTATCGCGAATGTCCGTGAGAAAGGCGACGAAGCTGTATTTGACTATACAAGTCAGTTTGATAAATGGAACTGTAATGCAGACAATATCCGTGTGACGGATGCGGAGATTGAAAAAGCTTATGCGGAGGTGGATGCTGCCTTTGTGGCGGTGATGGAAAAATCGGCAGCCAATATCCGGGATTTCCACCAGAAACAGCTTCGTAACAGCTGGATTGACACCAGACCCGACGGTTCCATTCTGGGACAGCGCATTCTGCCCATCGCCGTTTCCGGGGTTTATGTGCCGGGCGGCAAGGCGGCTTACCCAAGCAGCGTTTTGATGAATGTCATTCCCGCCAAGGTAGCGGGCGTGGAGCGGATCGTTATGACGACTCCCGCGGGCGCGGACGGCAAGGTCAATCCCGGCACTCTGGTTGCCGCAAAGATTGCAGGTGTTGATGAAATTTATAAGGTGGGCGGCGCGCAGGCAATCGCCGCGATGGCTTTTGGCACGGAAAGCATTCCGAAAGTGGACAAGATCACGGGACCCGGCAATATTTTTGTGGCGCTGGCAAAGAAGGCATGTTTCGGCTATGTCAGCATTGACTCCATCGCGGGACCGAGTGAGATCCTTGTAATCGCGGATGAGACCGCAAATCCCCGCTATGTTGCTGCGGATCTGCTCTCACAGGCGGAGCATGACGAACTGGCAAGCGCGATACTGATCACCACAGACGAAGGCGTGGCAAAAGAAGTGGAACAGCAGATCGACGGCTTTTTGCAGGAGCTGTCCCGGGCGGATATCATCAAAAAATCGCTGGACAATTACGGCTATATCCTTCTTGCGGACACCATGGACAGCGCAGTGGAGGCGGCGAACGCAATCGCTTCGGAACATTTGGAAATCCTGACGAAAGACCCGTATCAGGTGATGACAAAGATCAAAAACGCGGGCGCGATTTTCCTTGGCGAATACTCTTCGGAACCTTTGGGAGACTATTATGCGGGACCGAACCATATTTTGCCCACAAACGGCACGGCGCGGTTTTTCTCCCCCTTAAATGTAGACGATTTTACGAAAAAGACCAGTCTTATCTCTTATTCGCGGGAAGCTTTGGAACAGGCGCATAAGGATATTGAACTGTTTGCCGAGAAGGAAGGGCTTACCGCCCACGCTAACTCTGTCCGGGTGCGGTTTCAAAATGCAAAAAGTAATTCTAAAGACGTCCCGTCATAAAACGCGACGCCAAGAATTACTTTTCGCATAAGAGAATGCCCCAAAACGGCATTCCCGGCACTAATTTGAGTCACAACAGAACTGTGATATGGTGATTCGCGTTAAAATAACAGGAAAAATGTCAGAGGGAGAGTGTCATGCCAAGAACAGCGACTATAGAACGGAATACAAAGGAAACGCAGATCAAGGCGTCCCTCATTTTGGACGGCGCGGGGAAAAGCGACGTGCACACCGGCATTGGTTTCTTCGACCATATGCTGGAGGGGTTTTCCAGACATGGATTCTTTGATTTGACTATACAGGTCAATGGCGATCTCCATGTGGACGGGCACCACACAGTGGAGGATGCGGGTATTGTACTCGGTACGGCAATCAAAGAGGCGTTGGGAGATAAGGCGGGCATCAGACGTTACGGCTCCTTTATCCTGCCGATGGATGAATCCCTCTGCCTGTGCGCGGTGGATCTGTGCGGCAGACCGTATTTTGTGTTCGACTGCGACTTCCAGACAGAGCGGGTGGGAGAGCTTGACACGGAGCTTGTGCGTGAGTTTTTCTATGCGGTCAGCTACAGCGCGGGCATGAACCTGCACCTTAAAATGCTGAGCGGCGGGAACGCCCACCACATGATCGAGGCGATGTTCAAAGCGTTCGGCAAGGCGTTAGACGAGGCGTGTTCCTATGACCCGAGGGTAAAGGGCGTACTCAGCACGAAAGGAAGTTTAGCTTAATTTTCACAAAACGAGAAAGGGTAACATGCAGTATGGCTTACAAAAAATTTATCCCCTGTATTTATTTATATAAAGGAGACGCGGTCAAGGGTTTTTCAGACAGCACGATCATCGACACAAACCCTGTGGCTCTGGCAAAATTCTACAGCGATAACAACGCTGACGAGCTGATCGTATACGACATGTCCGAGGGTGACGCCGCCCACGAGGAGGCGCTGGATATCATCAAATCCATCTGCAGTGAGGCGGAAATTCCCGTGATCGGCGCGGGAAACGTGAAGCGTTCCGAAGATATCAAGAAACTGCTCTATGCGGGCTGTAAGAAGGCGGCGCTCAACTATTCCAAACCGGGCAACATTGAAATCACTGCCGAGGTATCGAAACGGTTCGGGAAAGAAAAAATCGTGGCGTGCGTGACGGAGGCTGACAGCATCACGAGAAACGAAACCCTCATTGACGAGTATATCAGCGAGATCATTCTTGTGAAGGAAACCTGTCTGAAAGAGTCCATCTCGATCTCCCGTTTCCCCATGATCGCGTCGGTGCCGGAAGTTTCCTTGGATAAGATTTTGGAGCTTTTGTCAAACGACAATATCTGTGGCATTTCGGGCTATGCCATCAACGAGAACGCCAAGGAACTGCTGGCTGTCAAGGCGCTGTGCCAGAATAATGATATCACCGTAAATACCTTTGATCCGGCGATTCCATGGGAAGAGTTTAAGTTGAACAGCGACGGGCATGTGACTGTGGTCGTGCAGGATTATAAGACCGACGAAGTGCTGATGGTGGCATATATGAACGAGGAAGCGTACAATATGACGCTGAAAACAGGTAAAATGACTTACTACAGCAGAAGCCGGGATGAACTTTGGGTGAAAGGCGAGACAAGCGGACATTTCCAGTATGTGAAATCCCTCACGGCGGACTGCGACAAGGATACCATCCTCGCCAAGGTTTCCCAGATCGGCGCGGCGTGCCATACTGGTTCCCGTTCCTGCTTCTTCAATGAAATTATGGCGAAGGAATACGAGGAGACGAACCCCCTCAAGGTGTTTGAGCAGGTGTTCGACGTGATCAAGGACAGAAAAATCCATCCCAAGGAAGGCTCCTACACAAACTATCTCTTCGACAAGGGCGTTGACAAGATCCTGAAGAAGCTGGGGGAGGAGGCGACGGAGATCGTCATTGCCGCCAAAAATCCCAACGCCAACGAGATTAAGTACGAAATTTCGGACTTTTTGTATCATATGATGGTGCTGATGGCAGAGAAGAATATCACCTGGGAGGAGATTACCACGGAGCTGGCACAGAGGTAGCCTCATAGTTTATGTCAAAGATGGCGGCAGATGTTTTGTGGAAACCATATCAGAATGCAGGAGGAGTCATTGTGGGAAAACTAAGCAGAGATGAAGTGACAGAGCGTGTTGAAAAGATAAGTCAGGGTATGGGAAGTGACAAGGAGGTCAATGTCTGGATTGAGGAGATCGCAGAAAGCGTCCCAACCGTCAGGTAATAGAGACAATTATGGCGGGAAACGGTGTCAGCGCAGCGGAGATCGTTGACAGATTATATAAGGCTGATGTGATCTGCCTGTGATGTCTTTTGAAGACAATAGGAACGCGGCTTTTTGGAGGCGCGTTCTTTTTTTGCGTAATTTAGCATAAAATGTAGGGACAAAACGGAATATTTTCAGTGATGCGCAACACACCCTAAGTGATGTGCAGAACGAAGAAAGGACTCATAAATGACGGAAAAGAAAGTGACGCCGGAAAAACGGATGGAGCTGGCAAGACATATCAGGGAGGAAAATCTGGGAAACCGGCTGAAACTCAGACAACGGGAACATATTCTTTACGGGAAGGAAAGCCCCCTGCCCCTTTATGATAAGGGTATGCTTGCCGAATCCGAAGGCTTTCCCGGCTACGGAAACGTGGAAAACGAGGGGATTCCGGGCACCGCCACAGGCGGTTTCAAATATCGGATGGTGCTCTCTATCCTTCTGTTTGTAGGATTTCTGCTCTGCGACACGAGGGACAGCAAGATCCTGTCGTACAGTACGGGGGACGTCTACGACATGATCGTGGCGGACAGCTTTCATCTGTACGACGGCGGTGAGAATGCCGTGATGGAGGAGCTTGCAGATTTATTCCAGTAAGAAATCGAATTTCCTATTATGTTTAAAAGGATTAACCACAAATTGTGGATAAAGACATTATTCAAAAATATTTTTCCATTGCGGGCGGTTCCCTGATCCTATAAAGTAAAAATACATAAAACGGATAGCGAAGTTTTGACAAAATATAATGGCATTGCATGTGCATTTGTGGTAGTATAAGGACGTTAACCATTCACCGGACAAAGTCTGCAAAACGCGATGATAACAGCAAACGAAAGCGGAAGGAGAACATACAGATGCGCATTTATAAAATTCCATTGAAATACAAACCGGGCGAATTTCTCTTTCACGAAATCGACACTGACGAGGGCGACTGCCTGACACTTGACTACGACAGCGAATATCAGCTCCTCACATACAACGTGCCGCTGTACGGCGGTGAGGCAAGGCTGTACACCGTTCCCCGGGAGCTGATGCCCGAAGCGCTCACGGTGGTGTACGACGGGAACGGAGATATTGAAAAGGTTATGCTTTCCGGCACACGGCTGCTATACATTTATTTCAAGAATGTGATGGCGCCCGAGAGGGTTATTCTGAAATTTGTCAAGGCGGAGGCGGACCGGGTTTCCGATGCGATCATTAAACGGAAACAGACGTTTGCGCGGATTTTTGTCGAGAAGTTTTATGACGGGGAGGCAGTCGATATCGCCGCCAAAACGGCAACGGCTGGGGAAGTGCAGGCAGTTATTGACAAATATGACGGCGATGTCACAGTGGCGGACAACAGCGGTGATTTTCCCATAGAAAACAGGTTGGCTCTTGAGAGTGAAGTGCTCGGCGTCATGCTGATGTGCGCCGGCGGTCTCCTAAGAAACAGGCTGTTTGAAAAGGCGACGGAAACTTTCGCGGAGCGGGTAAAAAGCCGCGTCCTAAAAAAAATAGAAACCACCGAAGATTTTCAATTTATAGTGGAAGAATACGATTAGATTCGTCTGATATACTTACTACAAAAAGGCAAGGTACATTTTTATGAGAAAATTAGCGCTGCGCGACGATATATTGATGCAGGTGGAAAAACCCGCCCGCTATATCGGAAACGAATACAATTCAGTCATAAAGGACAGGGAAAAAATCGCCCTGCGTTTTGCCATGTGCTTTCCCGACGTCTATGAGATCGGCATGTCACATCTGGGCATCC
This sequence comes from bacterium 1xD42-87, assembly GCA_003611805.1. Lineage (GTDB taxonomy): Bacteria > Bacillota > Clostridia > Lachnospirales > Lachnospiraceae > UBA3282. The sequence goes on from RAYM01000029.1 coordinate 94,762, forward strand.
AGATTCTTTACGGCATGTTCAACGACTGGGAGGATGTCTGGTGCGAGCGCGTCTATTCCCCTTGGGCGGATCTGGATCAGATCATGCGAAAGGAATCCATCCCCCTGTTTTGTCTGGAGTCTCAGGATCCCGTAAAGAATATGGATTTTCTCGGCATCACCATCCAGTATGAGATGTGTTATACCAATATTTTGCAGGTGCTGGAGCTTTCCGGGATTTCACTTCTGTCGGCGGATCGCGGGGAGGACATGCCTCTTGTGATCGGCGGCGGTCCCTGCGTCTATAACCCGGAACCGATCGCTGATTTCTTTGACCTGTTTTATATCGGAGAGGGGGAAACCCAGTACCGCCCGCTGTTTGACTGGTATCTGGAAAACAAAAAAAACGGCGGCACGAGAGAGGAGTTCCTGCACGGTGCGGCGAAAATTCCCGGTATTTATGTGCCGCAGTTTTATGAGGAACTGTACAATGCGGACGGAACGATCGCGGGGCGGCGGAAAAAATATGAGGATATTCCCGACGTGATCGTGAAAGAGATCGCAGCGGACGTGACGGATGCCTATTACCCGTTAAAACCCGTGGTGCCCTTTATCAAGGTGACGCAGGACCGGGTCGTTCTGGAAATCCAGCGCGGCTGTATCAGAGGCTGCCGTTTCTGTCAGGCAGGTCAGATTTACCGTCCCGTGCGGGAGCGGGACGTGGACAGGCTGAAGTCGTATGCCGTGGAAATGTTAAAAAACACGGGGCATGAAGAAGTCTCCCTAAGCTCCTTAAGTTCCAGCGATTATACAAAGCTCAATGAGCTTCTGGACTTCCTGATCGAGGAGTGCGGACAAAAACACGTCAATATTTCCCTGCCCTCCCTGCGCATCGACGCCTTTTCCCTTGACGTGATGAGCAAGGTACAGGACGTGAAAAAGAGCAGTCTGACCTTTGCGCCGGAGGCGGGCAGCCAGCGGCTGCGGGATGTCATCAACAAAGGTCTGACGGAGGAGGACATCCTGAACGGCGCCACATTGGCATTTGAGGGCGGCTGGACGCGGGTGAAGCTGTATTTTATGCTAGGGCTCCCCACGGAGACAGAGGAAGATATTCTCGGGATCGGCGACCTCTCCAACAAGATCGCGGCAGCCTTCTTTGAGGCAGTACCGAAGGACAGGCGTGTAAACGGCAAAGTGCAGATTGTCACCAGCACTTCCTTCTTTATCCCCAAGCCTTTCACGCCGTTCCAGTGGGCGCCCATGTGCACCAAGGAAGAATTTCTCGACAAGGCACACCTGACGAAGAAAGGCATTATGAGCCAGTTAAACCAGAAGAGCATCAAATACAACTGGCACGAGGCGGATGTGAGCGTCTTGGAGGGCGTCTTTGCCAGAGGAGACCGCCGTGTGGCTAAAGCGATACGGAAAGCCTATGAAAAGGGCTGTATGTTTGATTCCTGGAGCGAGTATTTCCACAACGGCCTGTGGCTTGAAAGTTTCGAGGAGTGCGGCTTGGATATCGGTTTTTACACGACAAGGAAGCGGGCGGACGACGAGATCTTCCCGTGGGATTTCATCGACTGCGGCGTGACAAGGGAATTTCTGCTGCGCGAGTGGAAAAAGGCGCAGAATCAGGAAGTTTCCACCAACTGTAAGGTTCAGTGCCAGGGCTGCGGGGCGAACCGGTTCGGGGTGGGGGTGTGCCCAACACACTAGGAATAAGGAATACTATTCATTTGAACAAGCTTTATTGTAAAATAGTAAATATTTGTTATAATGAATGTGTGGAAATAAGCAACAAGATAGGGAAAGATACCATATGGACAGATTAAATCAGTCAAAAAGACGAGACAAAAAAATATACATTACTGATATTGCAATAGATAAGGTTCCTTATATCAAATATGATGGGTTTACAGATGAACGTAATCAAATCATGCAGGAATTGGCAAAAGACGTACTTGTGCTTTCAAAAGAAAAAAACAATAGTAATGAGGTTGCTATTACATGTAATCTTGATGCACAAAATCCACTTAGTTGTTTTGGTATCTCATTTGGTACAGAGCATGAAGTGGATATACTTGCAGATACACTTTCCAATCATATTATTGTATCCACAAGTTCTGCAGCAGTGGTAGTACTTCATAATCATCCGACAACTCAAACCTTTTCTTTGCAGGATATTCATTTTTTTATTTTACATCCAATGATTGAAGTAATTGTTGTGGTATCAAATCAAGGAACGATTCATTACCTAAAACGGGATACGAATTATGATTATAAAAAAGCGTTCCAGCTATTTCGTGAATGTATAGAAGGACTTGAAAAAATGTCTCCAGTGTTAGAAATGTATATGGCCTCTCTGACGTTTTTGACAAAGTGTAGTGAAGTTGGTTTGTTTTATAGATAATTTGGAGGTGAAGAGTATGAATAAAAATGCTTTGAATGATATTACTTATAATTTTGAACCGTTGGAGTTGTGCGTACCAGATCCTAACTACAAGGTAGACGAAACAGAATTACAAAAAAGTATACAGAAGAGTTTGGAGTTCATTTCATTTATCGATGATTATAAAAAGAAAAGGAATGTAAATGAGCCACTATAAGTAAAAACTTCTACAAACGAGTTTGTTTTAGTGGTGTCTATAAAATTGTGAAAGGATGATTATAATGGGAAAAAATAATACCAATAAATTTGTGGATATTGTATTACCAACCGAAGCAGCTGACAGTTATTACATGAATAAAAACAAGCATTATATACTCAAACTTCCCACACCCCAAACCAGCTGAAAACCTTTAAATTTCTGGCTTTGGATGCAAATATATTTGTACATT
>RAYM01000030.1 GCA_003611805.1 bacterium 1xD42-87
ACATGGGGCGCAAATATGCTGGCGAAAGCCAAAGAGGTAATGAACAGCATGGTTACTGGCATTGTAACCATTGTGAAAGAAGTACCGCAGAAAATCTGGAACTGCATCATAGGTGCGGTTACAAAAGTAGCCACATGGGGAAGTAATATGCTGAACAAAGCCAAAGAGGTAATGAACAGCATGGTTACTGGCATTGTGAACATTGTAAAAGAAGTGCCGCAGAAAATCTGGAACGCCATAGTAGGCGCAGTTACCAAAGTGGCTACGTGGGGAAGTAATATGCTGAACAAAGCCAAAGAGGTAATGAGCAGCATGGTTACTGGCATTGTGAATATTGTAAAAGAAGTGCCGCAGAAGATTTACAACAGCATTTCTGCCGCCATATCCAAAGTAGCCCAGTGGGGTACAGAGGTAAAGAATAAAGCGGTAGAGGGTATGAAAAATTGCGTAAGCGGTATTGTGAACGCTTTTTCTAATATCGGCAGCTCTTTTGCGGACATAGGAAGTAACATTGTGCATGGTATCTGGAACGGCATAAGCAACGGCTGGAACTGGCTAAAAGACAAAGTTTCAAGCCTTGCAAGCAGCCTGCTAGATGCGGCAAAGAGCGCTTTAGGGATTGCCAGCCCGTCAAGGAAATTCAGGGACGAAGTAGGCGTATTCATGGCGCAGGGTATAGGTGTGGGCTTTTCTGATGAAATGGGAAAAGTAAACAAGCAGATAGAGGACAACATACCGCAGGAGTTTGATATAGGCGCAAAAGTCAATGTAAGCAAAGATTTTACCTATGACACGGACGACGACGGGAAACCAAAGCCAAAGCCGAAAGGCGGCGGGGCAGCAGGCGGCTTTACCGTGATACAGAATATCTATGCAGATACCACGGACTATGCAAAGCAGCAGAAAGAGGCTGCAAGGCAATTCAGAATGATAGCAAGGACGGTGTAGGGCATGGAAAATGAAAAGCTGACATTTACAAATTCACGGGGCGAGAGCCTGGAACTGGGGACGGAAAGTATATTTTTCTGCAACATAAGCAAGGACGTAGGCGGCATAGCGGGCGTTACGAATGTGATTTACAGCACAAACAGCATGGGGCAGCACGGCGACACATACGTAGGGCAGCGCATAGAGGCACGGGACATGGATATTTTAGGGCATATCAATACACGGGACAAGGCGCAGGCATTACAGCTGCGCCGCCAGATGCTTAAGATACTTAACCCAGAGCTGGGCGGCACTCTGACCTATGAATACGGCGGCTTTAAGCGTGTGATAAATTGCAGGACGTTTGGAGAGCCGAAGATAGAGAGAAAAAGCGTGCTGTATGAGTTTTCTTTCCAGCTGGAGTGCCTTAACCCGTTCTGGCGTGAAGAGGACGAAACAAAAGAGGATATAGCAAGCTGGGTGGCTGCGTGGCATTTCCCCTGCGTGATTGACAAGGACGACAGTAAAAGCATGATATTTGGCTACAGAGCCGAGAGCGTGATAGTGGACTGCTACAACGAGGGCGACGTGTCAACGGGTATGCGCATACGCTTTACGGCGCTGGGGACGGTAAGCAATCCCATTCTGCTAAACGTGGATACCGAGGAATTTATACAGGTAAACGCAGTGATGCAGACGGGCGACGTAATAGAGATTAACACGAAATACGGCAGCAAGGGCGCTAAACTGATACGGGACGGGAAAGAAACGGATTATTTCCGCTATATCGACGTAGACAGTACATTCATGCAGCTTGCCATAGGCGACAATAATTTTAGGTATGATGCAGCAGGCGGCGTAAATTCGCTGGAAGTGGCGATTTTCTACAATAAGGAATTTTTAGGAGTGTGACGGCATGGAGATTAGGGTATTTGACAAGACGGTAGAGCCGCTGGGGACGATAGACGAAATGGCAAGCCTGCTATGGCACACGAAATACTTTGACGTGGGTACATTCAGCCTGCTTGCGCCGATTACGGACAATAACAGCCGTTTGCTGGTAGAGGGCAACATACTTACCAAGCACGACGGCAAAAAGGAAGTACAGACCGCAGACGGCGGGATATGGCGCAGGGCTGCGCAGATTACCTACGTACATATAACCAAAGACGAGAACGGGCTAGAGCAGCTAGAGGCGCAGGGCTATATGTTGAGCCGCTGGCTTAACAAGCGCTGCATCTGCCCGCAGATTGTGGCGACAGCCACGAACCAGAGCCTTATAAACACAATGGTAACAAAGAACTGCGGCAGCGGGGCGGGCGCAAAGCGGCGTTTCCCGCAGTTTGTCACGCTGCCGCAGGATACCATAGCAGGCAGCAGCGTTGAGTACGCAAACGAGGTATACGCAAAGCTGGGGCAGGAAGTAAAGGCGAGGGCGCAGGCTGGCAAGCTGGGCTATGACATTCTGGTAAACGAAAGAGAGAAGAAATACGGCTTTTATCTGTATAAGGGCAAAGACCTTACGGCGGCAAACAACGACGGTAACACGCCCTGCATATTTTCCCGTGACTTTGACAACGTGAACGAGCAGGAGTACACAGCCAGTATAGAGAACTGCGGGAACTTTATCTATGTGCAGGGGGCGGCAGACGACAACGGCAGCCAGCCCGTAGTTACCGTGGACGGAGAGGGCGCAGCGGGCTTAGAGCTGGAAGAGGTTTTTTGTGATGCCACGGACATAGCAAGGAAGTACCAGAGCGGGGAAACAGAGGTAACAATACCGCTTAATACCTATCTGGCTATGCTTAAGACAAGGGGCGGCGCAGAACTGGAAAGCTACGGGAAAACGATAAATTTTGTGAGTACCATAAACACAAATTCTAACTTGAAATTCAAGAGCGACTTTGATTTAGGCGACCGTATCACTTGCAAAGAGGAAAAGTGGGGGATACAGATAGACGCACGCATAACAGAAGTGACAGAAACGTACCAGAAAGGCGAGGAAACCATAGAGGCGACATTTGGGGACAGCCTGCCTACGCTGGTAGACCAGATAAGGAAAGTGAGGTAGAGGGAATGGCAGACAGCTTACCATTTAACGCCATAAAGGTAGACGGCGAATTTGACAGGGTATTTAAAGCCGAGGACTGGGCGTGGTATTTTGCCACGTTCTTAGCAAGCGGCGTATTCCCAAAGCCGAGCGACGGGCTGCAAGTAGTGGCACATAGCGGCATGGAAATAAGGGTAAATATGGGATACGCCTTTATAAACGGGTACGCCTTTAGAAACCCAACAAGCAAGGGCGTAATGCTGGATAGGGCAGAAGGGGCGCAAAATAGGGTAGACAGAGTGGTAGTGCGCTGGGACTTAGTGCTGCGGGACATTTACATAGACGTGCTTAAGGGCGTGCCGTCTGCAAAGCCAGTGGCAGCAGCCTTAACACGTAATACGGAAGTATGGGAGCTGGCGCTTGCGGACATTTATGTAGGCAAGGGCGTAACAAAGATACTGACGCAGAACATCACAGACCAGCGCTTTAATAGTGCCGTCTGCGGCATTGTAGTAGGGACGGTAAAGGAAATAGACGCAAGTGTACTTACAAAGCAGTTTACGGACTTTTTCAATACCTACAGCGCAGCCGTGCTGGACGAGTTTAGCGTATATAAGCAGAACATGGAAAAGTACCTTACAGAGCTGGCGGGTATATATGAAAGCTACGTAACCCAGACAGAAAGCCTTTTTACGCAGTACGAAAGCCAGTTTAACGAGCGCTACACAACGTTTGAGAACACATTGAACAACTGGGACGAAGAGCTTTTGAAAGCCTATACTGCTTTTATGGCAAATATGCAGCTTTTCCAGACAGAGGCGCAGAACGATTTTAACGCATGGTTTGAGGCTATCAAGGGGCAGCTGGGGGAAGATGCGGCAGGGCAGCTACAGCTTGAAATAGACGGGCTTACGGCAGCAGTGCAGGAGCTTACGCAGGCGGCAGAGGCAGGAACGGCAGAAACGAAAGAGGCGCTTAAGGGGCTGGAAGAGCGGGTGAAAAGGATAGAAAGCGGCTGGGGCATTGATTATAAGCACGACGCAGTATTAGGGCTTTGCTACATGGGCGCAGCCTACATGAGCCAGCATTACGAAAGAGAGGTAGACACGGCAGTATTAGGGCTTGCTTATGCGGGCAATTCCTATCTTGCAAATACATTCTAGGAAAGGTGGCAGACCATGAAAGGATTTCCAAAGACATTAAAGACCAAAGAGGACTATTACAACTGCCTTGCTATGGTGGCGGCTGGGGAGCTGGCGGCGGCTGATTTGCTGGCAAAGATTGAGAGCGCAGAGGCGCAGCGCTACATACAGTGTGCAGTAGTGGCGGCGCAGCCAGAAAAGAAAGCCGTAACGCTTATTTACTGCGACGAGGCGGCGGCAGGCATGAAGTTTACGGCGGGCGGCGTATCTGGCACGGTGCAGGCAGTGACGCACGTACAGAGCGACGAGGCGCAGGAGGCAGGAGAGGCAGCAAATGACCGCACGGCGCTTACGCTGTCTAAAGCGGTGGCGGCTGACTGCGCCGTGATTGCGCTGGAAACGGCAGAAACCGTGGCAGGCATGACAACTGACGACATTACAGCATTGAAAGGAGTGTTAAAACAGTATGAGTAGGTTAATGGTTGACGACGTGACAAAGACCGACGCAAGGGCGCTTTTGAACGTAAACAAAATGGCTATGATTAGCGACATTGTAGCGCCCAGCAACGAGTATATGTACGCCAGCGGCGCAAACGAGCTGACGGTAGTAGAGGGCTGCGTTATCGCAGTGGGCGGCGCTGGCATCTTTAAGACGGGAAACACAGTGCTTACGGCTGCTAATCTGGACGTAGGCAGCGCTTTTGCCGTGGGTAATGACTACTACGTGTATATCTGCGACAGCAGGATTGATGCGGCAGACGAGCAGTATATCATTTCCCTTAATTCCACGTATCCTAACGGCTGGAACGCAAGCAACAGCCGCAAGATAGGCGGCTTTCATTACGGGCGCTGCCGTAAGGTAGACGGCAATTTGCAGCCCGTGAACAGCAGCGGCGTTATCTTTGGCACTGGCTGGGAAAGCGCAGTAAGCAGCGGCATTGTGCCACGTTCTGTATGGACGCTGGGACACCGCCCGAAATGCAGCCCAGAGGGTATGGTATATCTGGGCGGCGGCACATGGGTAGACATTTACCTTAACAGCGACGACGGCGCAAAGGGCTTAAAGTCCTCTTACAACTGCGCACCCGCTACGGGTACAGAGGGGCTGAATTGGTACAATTTTGTAGAACGTCTGGCAAAGAGCGGTAAGCGCCTGCCAGATTACAGCGAGTTTTGCGCTTATGCTTTTGGCAGCCCGCAGGGATTGGATAACGCAAATACAAACGCATGGACGGCGACCACGAACACGGGCAGGGGCGTTACGGGCAGCGTGGTTAATGCTGTTTCTGCCGTAGGCTGCGTAGATGCCGTGGGGCGTGTCTGGGAATGGCTTAACGACCTTATCACAAGGGCAGAACACGCCACAAATGCAGATTACCACCCTACAGCAGCGTGGGGCTGGGATAAGAAAACGCCGCTTAAGACGGGCGAGAAAAATTACGACGTTGGCAATATCTATCAGTACTACGCATATTCTTTGGCGGCGCTGGGAGCGGGCGGCTACTGGCACGATGGCGCTAATGCGGGCGCACGTGCCGTGGATTGCAACGATTGCCCGTGGCACGTGTGCGGCAACATTGGCGGGCGTGGGGCGTGTGACTCCATGTAGACGGCGGGCGAAAGCCCAGCCGACTACTACGGGGGTGCAAAATGACGGCGCAGGCAAAAACAGACCAATTACACCAGAAAATATATGATTTCCTGCTATACATATACCCGCTGCTAAGCAAGTACCCAAAATTTGAAAAATTCAGCCTGCAAACAGCGACCAGAAACGCAATACTGGAAATACTGCAAGAGGTAATCAAGTGGGACAAGACGGCGACGAAAAGCCACCTATACGCAGCGGATACGGCACTACAGCAGAGTAAGGAGCTGCTGCGGCTGGCAAATGATTTGAAGTATAGCGCAATGAACGCCCAGCACTACGGCACAAGCAGCCGAAAGCTGAAAGAGATAGGCGTTATGCTGGGGGAACTCATAGAAGAGGTAAAAGCAAAGAAGTAATGAAAATATGGGGCAGCTGCTTACTACAGCCCTTTGGCGGCGCTGATAGCGGGCGGCAACTGGAACAATGGCGCTAATGCGGGCGCACGTGCCGTGAATTGCAACAATTACCCGTGGAACGTGAACGGCAACATTGGCGGGCGTGGGGCGTGTGACTTAGTGAGAGCATTATAGGCTTAGCGTATCTACGGAACACTAGCAAGAGGATTTTAAGCAGATGCTTAATAACCTAGAGTCAGAGCGGCTGTCCCGCCGTAAGGCAAAGAGAAAAAGCAGGGCTGCTGGTTAGTAGCTGCGGCGAAAGGCAGGAGCTTTAATTTTGAAACGAGTAGGATATACCACGAACCAGAGCGGCGAGCGGGTAACGCTTGTAGAGGCTATGGCTGATTATGCAAACGTGCAGAAAGCCTACAACAAAGCCAGAAAGTGCAAGCGATACCGCAAAGACGTTTTGATATTTACCAAAGACAAAGAGGGCAATTTAGAAGAGGTGCGGGACGACATTCTAAACCTTTCCTATGAGCCAAGCGAGTACCATTATTTTAAGGTATTCGAGCCGAAAGAGCGGCAGATAATGGCGCTGCCATTCTATGACAGAGTGGTACAGCACGCCATAAACAACGTGTTAGAGCCTATATTTGACAAGCGGTTTATATCCCAGTCCTACGCCTGCCGAAAAGGTAAGGGTATGCACGCTGCCTCTGATACGCTGCAAAGCTGGCTTTATGAGTGGCAGAAATTCCACCCAGACGAGCCGCTTTACGCTATCAAGGCAGACATACACCACTATTTCCAGAGCATAGACCACGGCATACTTAAGGCTGAAATACGAAAGATTATCAAGGACGCTGGGGTACTGGCGCTGCTGGATAAAATCATAGACCATAACGGCAATATGCCAGAGGGCGTAGGGATACCCGTAGGAAACCTTACAAGCCAGCTATTCGCTAATATTTATCTGGATAAGCTGGATAAGTACGTAAAGCACACGCTGGGCGCAAAGCAGTACATACGGTACATGGACGACTTTATAATCTTAAGCCCAGACAAGGACGAGCTGCGGCGCTGGCTGGCAGATATTGAGGTATTCTTAAGGGACGAGCTGCGGCTTGCGCTTAACCCTAAGACTGCGATACTGGCGGCAAAGAACGGGGTAGACTTTGTAGGCTACAAGCACAGGGCGACGCACAGAAAAGTAAGACCAGACAGCATTAAGCGTGTCAAGAGGACAATTAAGAAGTGCGAGAGCGGGAAAATCACAAAAGAGCAGCTACAAAAGAGTATACAGAGCTGGACGGGACACGCAGGACACGCCGACAGCTACCACTTACGGAAGAAAATAAAAACGCTGGCAGACGCAGCCATACAAAAGGCGGCATAGACCAGCAGGCGCAGGAGTGAGTACATGGGTAACAATTTGCTACAAGTGCTGCAAGAGCAGCAGAACATCATTGAACAGCAAAGCAGGCTTATTGTGGATTTGACAGCAACGCTGGAAAACTGGGAGAGCGTAGCAGGGTACGACGGCGCAGGACTGAAAGAGCGGGCATTAAATTTGCATAAGCAGAAAGGCAGGATTTATGGAAATGAAGATTTTGGAATTTATCAACATGGCGGCAAACAACAAGGTAATTGAGCTGGTGGTACTTGCGATTGTGTTTGATACAATCTTTGGAGTGCTGCGGGCGGTGCGTGAAAAGAGGTTTAACAGCTGCGCAGGGATTGACGGGGCTATCCGTAAAGTGGGTATGCTGATTTCCCTTGTGTTCATGCTGGCTATTGATATGCTGATAAAGGTTAATCTTATCGGCTTTATCCCAGAGGCGGCACGTAACCATTTGGGGCTTACGAGCGTGGGCGTGGCTGAATTTTTCGCACTTCTCTATATTGCCTATGAGGTAGTGAGTATCTTTAAGAATATGGCGCTTTGCGGGCTGCCCGTTAAGAAAGTCTGGGCGACGGTGCGGGCGTTTCTGGGGAAATATACAGACGAGCTGCCAGACACGGACGAGCTGGACGGAAACAGCGCCACGGGCAGCGCAGAGGGCTACAGACAGCAGGAAAAATAATAAAACATAGACAGTATGCAGCAGGGCGCTTACGGGAAACCGTAGGCGCTTTTTGCAAATGAAAGGAGAGCAGAGGGCATGGCAGAGATTAAGAGCGAACACACAAAGGATATGACAGCAGAGGAACGGGAAGAGCTGCGGGCAAGGGTGGAGAACATGACACCAGAAGAGCTGCGGAAGTTTAGAAACTCTATGGACGCTGACGGCATGGGATTTTTTGGAGAGGAGAGCGTATAGCATGAAACAGCCAGTAATAAACAAACTGCTTACACCCTATAACTTTACGGACAAGAACAGTACCGCACGCATAAAATATATCGTTATCCATTATGTAGGGGCGCTGGGCGGCGCAAAGGCGAACTGCCAGTATTACGCAGGGCGGTATATCGGAGCGTCTGCGCATTTCTTTGTAGGATTTGACGGGGAGATATGGCAGGCGGTGGAAACCGAGGACATAGCGTGGCACTGCGGCGCAAACAGCTATAAGCACGCAGAGTGCAGAAACTCAAACAGCATCGGTATTGAAATGTGCGTGAGGAAGAGGAACACCGCCAGCATGGGGGCTACCGATAAAGATTGGTATTTTGAGGACGCAACGGTAGAGGCTACGGCAGAGCTTACACAATACTTAATGGATAAGTACAACGTGCCTGCGTCGCACGTCATAAGGCATTACGACGTTACGGGGAAGATTTGCCCTAACCCGTATGTATATAATGCAATGGCGCACACATGGGAGAAGTTTAAGCAGATGATAAGCGGCGCTGCATCTGCTGGCGGCAGCAAGACAGATAAATTATACCGTGTGCGCAAGAGCTGGGAAGATGCAAAGAGCCAGATAGGGGCTTTTTCTTCTCTGGATAATGCAAAGAAAGCCTGCACTGCTGGTTATAATGTTTATGACTGGGACGGCAAGGCGGTTTACAGCGTATTTGCAGGCGGCATGGTGCAGAACGGGAACACGGAAAAAGCAATATGGGACTATCTGGCGGGCAAAGGCTTAAATGCCTGCGCCGTGGCAGGCTTAATGGGTAATCTGTATGCGGAAAGCGGGCTTAATTCCTGCAATCTGCAAAACAGCTATAACAAGAGCCTTGATATGACAGATGCACAGTATACGGCTGCCGTGGATAATGGCAGCTACGGCAATTTTGTAAAGGACAAGGCGGGCTACGGGCTGGCACAGTGGACGTACCACACAAGAAAGCAGGCATTACTTAATTATGCGAAAAAGGCGGGTGCATCTATCGGCAGTCTGGATATGCAGCTTGCCTTTTTGTGGGACGAGCTGCAAGGCTATAAATCCGTTATCAGCACATTAAAGGGCGCAAAGAGCGTGCGGGCTGCCTCTGATGCCGTGCTGCTGGGATTTGAAAAGCCAGCAGACCAGAGCGAGGCGGTACAGAAAAAGCGTGCAGGGTACGGCGAGGCATATTACAAGAAATATGCAGGCGGGCAACAGGCAGCAGTACCGCAGGAAAAGCCGCAGGCGGCAGCAGGCGTGCCGTTCAAGGTTAAAGTGGATATATTAGACCTTAATATAAGGACGGGCGCAGGGACGAACTACGAAAAGACGGGAGAGCATACGGGCAAGGGTGTATTTACCATTGTGGAAGTGAAAGCGGGCAAAGGGAGTACGGCAGGCTGGGGCAGGCTGAAAAGCGGCGCAGGCTGGATAAGTCTTGACTATGCCACACGCTTAGCGTAAGAAGAATGAGGGCAGGCGGCTTACGGGCTGCTTACCCTCTTATTTTTTTGAGGATATTACAGAATATGTATTGACATATTACAGAATATGCGATATAATTAAGACAGTTAAGGGAGATACATAACCCATAACAATAACTGGGCGGCAGGGAAAGGAGAAAATATGGACGAGGAAATGAACGTAGGCGAACTGCTTAAGGAAACAGCCGAGGAAAACCAGACAAGGAAAATACTTGAAATACTCAACGAGTGTAAAGACCTTGAAGAGGCTAAAGAAAAAGTAAGAGCCTTACTTAAGAAGTAAGGCGGGGATACAGAAAGGGCGGTGGACTTGCCAAAGCCGCCCAAACTGTTTAAAAGGATTATACATCATAAGGCAAGGGAAAGAAAGAGGTAAAATGCAGAAAGAAGAATTTAACCAGATAAAATATCAGAATGAATTTAAGAAAAAGAATTATGATAGGTTTGAGCTGGTAATGCCGAAAGGACAAAAAGAAGTCATTAAACAACGTGCAAAAGCGGCAGGGCAGAGCATAAGCGAATATATAAATACCGCTATTGCAGAGAAAATGGCTAAAGATTAGAAAGTGAGGTTTATTTATCATGGGTAAAAAGAAAATGGTACTTTATGGGGCGGCTGCGCTATTTGCAGTAAGTGGAGTGGTGGCGCTGCCGTCTGGAAATATTACGGGCGGTATCGGCTGCATAGTGATTGCTGCGGTATGTTTTCTGCTGGCACGCAAACCAGCAAAAGAGGCAGCAGGACAGCAGGCAGCGCCGAGGACAGCGGGAACGCCTGCCGCTGGCAGCAGGATTGCGGAAACCATACGCACAAAAGTAGTGGGAGTGACTTTCCAGAACGACGACGGCGAAAGCAGGCAGGATATATTAAGCCGTATGACGGGCGACGAGGAAATAGAGATAGAGAAAACCACATACAACGGAGAGCCTGCCGCATATGTAAAATGGGGAAATAAAATACTGGGGTATTTATCGGCAGAACTGGCAAAGGATTTGGCGGCAAAGTATCCTAATGCCCGCTACACCGCAGAAATACTGGAAATTTCTGGGGGGGGGGGTACAGACGTTTGGCTGCAATATAGAGCTTGACATTATTGTAGAAGAACAGCAACGTAGCCAGCGCACAGCGGGCGAAACGATAGTATATATAGACCGCAGCAGTAAAAAGTACCACAGTAAGCCTAATTGTTCTGGAATGAAAAACCCAAAGGGCATACCGCTAATCCAAGCAAAGAAAAAATACACAGCTTGTAAGAAATGCTGTAAATGAGCTATGAAATAAGAGCCGCAGACTTGTAAAAGAGTTTGCGGCTTTTCGTCGTATATAGACCACAACGAAAGAGAGGCAGAAACAATGGCAAATAAAAAGGGCAGCCACCAGCTGACAAGGGCAGATAGGATAAAGATAGAGGCGCTGCTAAAAGAGGGATTAAGCAAGGCAAAAATAGCAGCGCATCTGGGAGTACACCGCAGCACTATATATAATGAGCTGAAAAGGGGAGAGTACGAACACCGTAATAGTGACTGGACGACAGAAATAAGATACAGCCCAGACATAGCACAGGAAAAGGCAGAGGAAAATTTAAAGGTAAGAGGCACACAGCTTAAAATAGGCAACGATATTGCATATGCAAATTACATAGAGGACAAGATAGTAAACGAGGATTACAGCCCAGCAGCAGTGCTGGGAGAGCTTAAGGCGCAGGGTAGAGAGGGAGAATTTAATACTACCGTCTGCGTGGCTACTCTTTACAGCTACATAGATAAGGGCGTTTTCCTTAAGCTGACAAATAAGGATTTACCAGTAAAGAAGAATAAAAAGCGGGGCTATAAGAAAGTACGCAAGCAGCAGGCACGGGCAGCAGCAGGCGACAGCATAGAAAAACGCCCAGAAGAGATAGACAAGCGGGAAGAGTTCGGACACTGGGAAATGGATAGTGTAATAGGCAAGCGGGGAGTATCTAAAAACGTGCTGCTGGTAATGACGGAAAGAAAGACACGGGACGAGATTATATTTAAGCTGCCAGACCATACGGACGAGGCGGTAGTAGCGGCGCTGGATAGATTAGAGCGCAAATATGGTGCGGATATGTTTAAGCAGATATTTAAGACAATTACGGTAGACAACGGCAGCGAGTTTGCAGACGTGAACGGCTTAGAGCGTTCTATACTGGAAGAGGGAGAAAAGAGGACACATTTGTATTACTGCCACCCATATAGCAGCTGGGAGCGTGGCACGAATGAGGTAACAAATAAAATGGTGCGCCGCAAAGTGCCAAAGGGTACAAACTTTGACGATAAGACCGACGAGGAAATAGAGAAAATAGAGGGCTGGATAAACGGCTACCCACGCAGGATACATGGCTACCGTTCTGCTGGGGAGCTTTTCACAGAAGAGCTGGAAAAGCTGGCTTAATATCAGATATAGCGACTTTGAGAGGCTGGCAGCAGTGGCAGCCTTAAAGCTGCGCCCATTCCAGCAAAAGGGAGTTTACAAGGCGGGCGCACTCTGGTATAGTAAGGGTAGCACATCTGCTGTATTTCATTCTGTATAGTTAAATTCTACAAAATACCCACTACCCAATTAGTAAATATGCCGAAAGTGAAAAATTGTTCAAAAAAAGGTTGAAATTTTTATCCGTGAAAATAAACGTCAAATTTCCTTGACATTTTTATGTTTCAATGCCAAAATGATAAGCAGTTATCATGGATAAAGACACTGAGGAAGACAGTACCTGATTTTTAAAAGTTGCAGCGAGCCGGTGAGGGTGCAAGACCGGTATGAGTAGAAAGTCAGGGAAAATCACTTCTGAGTTTCAGACTGAACCTTCGCCGTTTTCGCAGCATCCGTTCCGAAGGAGCCGGAAAGCGGGCGGTGAGACAGTAGGCTCTGACGGCGTCCCGCCGTTATCGGGAACCGTATAGACAAATCGTGTTATGTGAAACGGCGAAAGAGGTATGTGCTGTTTAACGCGCGCGGTTGGTCGGTACGTCGTAACAGGTGGTATCACGGGAACTTTACCCTCGTCCTTTTACGGGACGGGGGTTTTTTGCGCGTATAAGCAGTTTATTCTCTGCTTATACGCAGGAAACTAGAAAAACTGAAAGGAAGGACACTATGTATCAGAAAGTTGACGCAAACCTGAATTTTGTGGACAGAGAAAAAGAAGTATGCACCTTCTGGAAGGAAAACGATATCTTTCAGAAGAGTATGGATTCCCGCAAGGACGGTCCCACTTACACATTCTATGACGGACCGCCGACGGCGAACGGCAAGCCCCATATCGGGCACGTGCTGACGCGTGTCATCAAAGATATGATCCCCAGATACCGCACTATGAAGGGGTATATGGTGCCCCGTAAGGCGGGATGGGATACGCACGGACTGCCGGTGGAGCTGGAAGTGGAAAAACTGCTGGGTCTGGACGGCAAGGAGCAGATTGAGGAGTACGGGCTTGATCCGTTTATCAGCAAGTGTAAGGAGTCTGTCTGGAAATACAAGGGTATGTGGGAGGACTTCTCCGGCACGGTCGGTTTCTGGGCGGATATGGACGACCCTTACGTGACGTATCACGATAATTTCATCGAGTCCGAGTGGTGGGCGCTCAAGCAGATCTGGGACAAAGGACTGCTGTACAAGGGCTTCAAGATTGTGCCCTACTGCCCGCGCTGCGGCACGCCCTTGTCCTCCCACGAGGTGGCGCAGGGCTACAAGGCGGTGAAGGAGCGCTCCGCCATCGCCCGGTTTAAGGTGGTGGGAGAGGACGCTTACTTCCTTGCGTGGACGACCACGCCGTGGACGCTGCCCTCCAATGTGGCGCTCTGTGTGAACCCTGTGGAAACCTACGTGAAAGTGAAGGCGGCGGACGGCTATACCTATTATATGGCGCAGGCGCTTTTAGATACGGTGCTTGGCAAGCTGGCTGAGGACGGAAAGCCGGCATATGAAGTGTTGGAAACCTATGTGGGCACGGACTTGGAATACAAGGAGTATGAGCCGCTGTTTGCCTGCGCGGGCGAGGAAGCGGCAAAACAGAAAAAGAAAGCCCATTATGTGACCTGCGACAGTTATGTTACCATGACGGACGGTACCGGCATCGTGCATATCGCGCCAGCCTTCGGTGAGGACGACGCGCAGGTGGGACGCAGGTACGACCTGCCCTTTGTGCAGTTCGTGGACGGCAAGGGCAACATGACGGAGGAGACGCCTTACGCGGGGCTGTTTGTGAAAAAGGCTGACCCGGAGGTGATCAAAGACTTAGATAAAGAAGGAAAGCTTTTTGATGCGCCCAAGTTTGAGCATGACTATCCGTTCTGCTGGCGTTGCGATACGCCTCTGATCTACTATGCGCGCGAGTCATGGTTTATCAAGATGACGGCAGTGCGCGACGATCTGGTGCGAAACAATAAGACGGTGAACTGGATTCCTGAATCCATCGGCGAGGGGCGTTTCGGCAACTGGCTGGAGAACATTCAGGACTGGGGCATTTCCCGTAACCGCTACTGGGGTACGCCTTTAAATGTGTGGGAGTGCGAGGGCTGTGGTCATATGGATGCCATCGGTTCCCGCGAGGAACTGGAAAAAATGGGCGGCAATGCGGCGGCGAAGACCGTGGAGCTGCACAGACCTTATATCGACGAGATTACCTGCACTTGCCCCGAGTGCGGCGGAACCATGAAGCGTGTGCCGGAGGTGATCGACTGCTGGTTTGATTCCGGCGCGATGCCCTTTGCGCAGCATCACTATCCGTTTGAAAATAAAGAGCTGTTTGACAGCCAGTTTCCGGCGCAGTTTATCTCCGAGGCGGTGGATCAGACGCGCGGGTGGTTTTACTCCCTGATGGCGGAATCCACGCTCCTGTTTAACTGTGCGCCCTTCGAGAACGTGATCGTGCTGGGGCATGTGCAGGACGAGAACGGGCAGAAGATGAGCAAGTCCAAGGGCAACGCAGTGGATCCTTTTGAGGCGCTTGAGACTTACGGCGCGGATGCGATCCGCTGGTATTTCTATATCAATTCGGCACCCTGGCTGCCCAACCGTTTCCACGGCAAGGCAGTGCAGGAGGGGCAGCGCAAGTTCCTCGGCACGCTCTGGAACACCTACGCGTTCTTCGTGCTGTATGCGAATATCGACAATTTTGACGCGACGAAGTATGCTTTGGAATACGATAAACTTCCGGTGATGGATAAGTGGCTGCTCTCCAAGCTGAACACTGCCATCAAGGAAGTGGACGACCATCTGGACAATTACAGAATCCCCGAGGCGGCGCGCGTTCTGGACAACTTTGTGGATGAAATGAGCAACTGGTATGTGAGAAGAAGCAGGGAGCGTTTCTGGGCGAAGGGCATGGAGCAGGATAAGATCAACGCTTATATGACCCTTTATACGACGCTTGTGGATATCTGCAAGTGCGCCGCACCGATGATTCCGTTTATGACGGAGGAAATTTACCGCAATCTGGTGTGCAGCATTGACAAGGACGCATCGGAGAGCATTCATCTTTGCGACTTCCCGGCCGCGGACGAGGGAATGATCGACAAGAAGCTGGAAGAATCCATGGAAGAGGTGTTAAAGATCGTTGTCATGGGGCGCGCGGCGCGGAACACTGCGAACATCAAGAACCGCCAGCCCATCGGCACCATGTATGTGAAGGCGGAGAGCGTTCTCGACGACTTCTATCAGGATATCGTGAAGGATGAGTTAAATGTAAAGCAGATTGTGTTTTCCGACGACGTGTCGGCGTTCACGACTTACAGCTTCAAGCCCCAGCTCAAGACCGTCGGTCCGAAATACGGCAAACAGCTTGGCGGCATCAAGGCGTATCTGTCCGAAATGGACGGCAGCGCGGCGATGGATACCCTGAAAACGCAGGGGGCGTTGCAGTTTGACGTAGACGGTGTGGCAGTTTCTCTTGCGGAGGAGGATCTGCTCATTGATATGGCGCAGAAGGACGGTTTTGTGGCGGAGGCAGACAATTATGTGACGGTGGTGCTTGATACGAACCTGACGGAAGAGCTGATCGAGGAGGGCTTTGTCTACGAGATCATCAGCAAGATCCAGACCATGCGTAAGGATGCGGATTTTGAGGTGATGGACCATATCAGGGTTTCCCTGAACGGCAATGAGAAGGTGGCGCAGATCGCCGCGGAGAACGAGGCTGTGATTGCAGGGAAGGTACTGGCGGAGAGCATCGGCACGGGAGAAGATCTGGCGGTTTCCAAAGAGTGGAACGTGAACGGGGAGACCGTGACGATCGGTATCCAGAAAATATAGTTGCCTGCGGCGGATGGAGCAGAAATGAGAAAACATTGAGAAAGAGGAAAATATTGAGAAATGCCGCGGCGGTTCTCTGGCGTACCCTGGCGGTTGTGATTCTGGCAGGCTTCGTGGGCGGCGCCGGAGGAAATGTGGCGGCACAGGAAAGCGAATCTCAGTATGGATGCAGTCCGGTGTCGGAGGAGCTGTCGGCCCTTCCGGCTATGGAGAACAGGGTGTACGCCGAATGGGAAGGTAAGATTTACTATCGGCAGTATTCCGATGAAGATCTGGACGAAGGTGGACTGTGGGCGTATTTTGAACCGGTTGCGGGCACGGCAAAGGAGCTGATGTGCATGGAGCCGGACGGCAGTGTGACGCAGGCCGGCGTGGATGATGGCTGTGATGAGCTTTACATTGTGGGTGGCAGAATTTATTCCCACAAATACGTGCAGACGCGCGAAAACGGACGGCAGATCACTCGTGCGGTTGTCTATTCCTGTGAATTGGACGGGAGCGGGGTAAAGGAATACAGCGCCCGCAGAATCTATGCGGTGAAGGGCGACAAAATCATTTGCGAGACAGGTGGGTACGCGGGAGACGACGGATATGGGATCACATGGATCGACGGACGGGATGGGGAGGAACATCTCCTGATATCGGGAAAAGGTCTGTATCATGGGACGGAATATCTGGGCGCTACGGAGGAAGCGGTATTTTTATCCAAGTTGGTAAGGCATGAGAAAGAGGAGTATGAACAGCCCTATGATCTGACGTTGTATTCTGTTGATTACAAGGGAAATACAAAGGATTTGGCGACGGTCACCATGCGGGAGTATGCGGAAGACTGTGTGTCGGCGGATTTTTTGTTAAACGCGACGGAATCGCCGCTTTTTATTTCCTGTTTTCAGATATTGGGAGATGAGCTTTACTTTTCCGTGGGTACGACCAACGGCACGGCACATGTGTATTCCGGCGGCATGATATATCGCGTAAAAAAAGATGGCAGCGGATTTACCCGTCTTGTGGATCATTCTCCCACGGAGAACTTTTATCTGTATGACGATGGCACAGACAGCGTACTGTTCTGCCGGCTGCCCGATCAGAGGACTGGCTTCTGGAAGGATGACATGCAGCAGGTTGTCCTGCGGGGAAAAACTGTCGATGACATCGTGGTGCGGGACGCCGATCAGACCTATTTAGACCAGCCGCACAGCTATGTGGCGGCAGACGGTGCGGACGCGATTCTGTTCTATCCTGACACATCCGGTGTCTGTTATGTGCTGCTCTCGGAAAAGGAAAGCAAAAAGCTGGGCATCCGGACGCATGTGGACGGACATATTGTGCAGCAGATCGAGGATATAGAGTATCTGGAAGGAAAACTTTTCTTTACCGTGACGGATCTGACATACAGTAAGGAGTACAGCATCGGCTGGCGGGACGGCTATGTGCGCGGCAGGAGCGTGTGCTACTGCAAGGATATAGAGAGCGGGAAAATCCGCGTGCTTTATGAGTATTGACCCGCTCATAACTATAAAAAATAAATTCCGTGATGCAAAATGTTAAATTTTAATCTTTGTATAGTCAAAAATAGAAAATCAGGCTATAATAGAAAGGAATGCAAGAAAACTTGTCTGACAGCAGGGTTAACGAGGAGGAGAGAGATGATTAAAAATGTACCGGCGAAAACTTTTGATACAGAGCTCTTTAAGAGAAGCGTCCTTTATAATGTAAAAACCCTTTACAGAAAGACGCTGGAGGAGGCGACTGACCAGCAGATTTTCCAGGCGGTATCCTACGCGGTTAAGGACGCCATAGTGGATCAGTGGTTAGCGTCCCAGAAGGAGTTCGAGAGACAGGATCCGAAAATGGTTTACTATCTGTCCATGGAATTTCTGATGGGCAGGGCGCTCGGCAACAATATGATCAATCTGCAGGCATATAAAGCGTTCGAGAAGGCGCTCGCAGAGCTTGGCATTGATATCAACGTTGTGGAAGATCAGGAGCCCGACGCGGCGCTGGGCAACGGGGGCTTAGGTCGTCTTGCGGCATGTTTCCTGGATTCCTTGGCAACGCTTGGCTATGAAGCCTATGGCTGCGGCATCCGCTACCGCTACGGTATGTTCAAGCAGGAGATCCGTGACGGCTATCAGGTGGAGGTGCCGGATAACTGGCTCAAAGACGGCAACCCCTTTGAGCTGCGCAGACCGGAGTATGCGAAGGAAGTGCGTTTTGGCGGCTATGTAAATGTATACGTGGATGAGAATGGCAGGAGCAACTTTAAACAGGAGGGCTATCAGGCGGTGACAGCGGTTCCCTATGATCTGCCAGTTGTCGGTTACGGCAGCGGTATCGTCAATACTCTCCGTATCTGGGACGCGGAGCCGGTAAACTGCTTCCAGCTTGATTCATTTGATAAGGGCGACTACCAGAAAGCGGTGGAGCAGGAAAACCTTGCGAGAAATATCGTGGAGGTGCTCTATCCCAACGACAATCATTACGCGGGCAAGGAGCTTCGCTTAAAGCAGCAGTATTTCTTCATCTCTGCATCGGTGCAGACGGCAGTGGCGAAGTATATGAGAAATCATGATGATATCAGGAAGTTCCATGAAAAGGTGACCTTCCAGTTGAATGATACCCATCCTACCGTAGCGGTGGCGGAGCTGATGCGCATTCTGATGGACGAGCATTACCTGACATGGGACGAGGCGTGGGAAGTGACGACCAAGACTTGTGCGTACACGAATCACACGATTATGTCCGAGGCGCTGGAGAAATGGCCCATTGAGCTGTTTTCGAGACTGCTTCCGAGAGTGTATCAGATCGTGGAGGAGATCAACCGCCGCTTCATTGCGAGAATCGAGCAGATGTATCCCGGCAACCACGAGAAGGTAAGAAAGATGGCGATCATCTACGACGGTCAGGTGAAGATGGCGCATCTGGCGATCGCGGCAGGCTACTCAGTGAACGGTGTGGCGAGATTACATACGGAGATCTTAAAGAATCAGGAATTGAAAGATTTCTATGAGATGATGCCCGAGAAGTTCAACAACAAGACAAACGGCATTACCCAGAGACGTTTCCTGCTTCACGCGAACCCGCTCCTTGCGGACTGGGTGACCGATCATGTGGGCAGCGACTGGATCACGGATCTGCCGAAGATCAATAAGCTGAAAATCTATGCTGACGACGAGAAGGCGCAGCAGGAGTTTATGAACATCAAGTATCAGAACAAGGTGCGTCTGGCTGAGTATATTTTGGAGCACAACGGTGTTGAGGTGGATCCCCGCTCTATCTTTGATGTACAGGTGAAGCGTCTGCACGAGTACAAGAGACAGCTTTTGAATATTCTGCATGTGATGTATCTCTACAATGAGTTGAAGGAGCACCCGGATATGGATTTCTATCCGAGGACGTTCATTTTCGGCGCGAAGGCGGCGGCGGGCTACAAGAACGCGAAGCTGACCATCAAGCTGATCAATTCCGTGGCGGATGTGGTGAACAACGACCCGGCAATCAACGGAAAGATCAAAGTGGTGTTTATTGAGAACTACCGTGTGTCCAACGCGGAGATCATCTTCGCGGCGGCGGATGTGTCCGAGCAGATTTCCACTGCCAGCAAGGAGGCGTCCGGCACAGGTAACATGAAGTTCATGTTGAACGGTGCGCTGACGATCGGCACCATGGACGGCGCCAACGTGGAGATTGTGGAGGAAGTGGGAGAGGAGAACGCGTTTATCTTCGGTCTGTCTTCCGACGAGGTTATCCATTACGAGAATTACGGCGGCTATCATCCCACGGATATTTTCAACAACGATCCCGACGTGCGCAAGGTGCTGATGCAGCTTATCAATGGCACCTATTCGCCTAACGATCCGGATCTGTTCCGTTCCCTTTACAATTCTCTGCTGAATACGCAGAGCACCTCGAAGGCGGACACCTACTTTATACTGAAGGATTTCAAGGCTTACGCGGAGGCGCAGAGAAAGGTGGAGGCGGCTTACCGGAATGAGAAGGGCTGGGCGAGAAGCGCGATTTTAAATGTGGCATGCTCCGGCAAATTCACTTCCGACAGAACCATTCAGGAGTATGTGGATGAGATCTGGAAGCTGGATAAGGTCGTGGTCCCGAAGGAGCCCGTTGTGACTGATACGAAGACCATTAAGAAAGCGTAATTCATTATGAAATAGAGCGTCGCCCGGCTGAGGCGGCGTCGACAGACGAAAATCCCCGGGCGGTTATAAAGCTGATCCGGGGATTCTTTGTATGCACATGTCCGCATATGGCATAGCATTGTCTGCACGCTCTGCTCGATTTTGAGAAAAATATATGCTATGATAAGGGAGACGGAAATTGGGAGGATTCGCTATGGATAAAAAACTGGCATTTCAGATATTGGGACTTTCGGAGACGAAGGAAGAAGAGCAGATCAGACAGAGTTATCTTGCGCTTTTAAAGGGCACGAACCCGGAGGACGACCCGGAGGGTTTTAAGCGTCTGCGTGAGGCATATGAGGAGGCGCTCCGTTTTGCAAGGCAGCAGGATGAGGAAGATGAGGAAGAGCCGCAGGGTGAGATCGGACTGTGGATGAAGCGCGTGCGGGAAATTTACCGGGACATCCTTCTGCGCAGAGAGGCGGAGAACTGGAAAGCGCTTTTTGATGACCCGGTCTGCGCAGGTCTGGACACGTTTTTGGAAGCAAGAGGACAGCTTCTCGGCTTTTTGGCAGGGCATTCTTTTCTGCCGCAGACTGTATGGGTGCTGCTTGATCAGACGTTTCATGTGATGGAAGATTTTGACGCGCTGAAAGAGGAGTTCCATGTCAATTTTCTGAGACATATTGAGTATCATGTCAATACGGGCGATTTTCTCGATTACAGCCTGTTTGAGGCGCTTGAAGGCTGTGAGCCGGAGAACGATGAGGAGGCGGACGATTATATCAAGGAGTATTTTGATATCAAAAATCGGTTGGAGAACGATGAGACGGAGGGCGTGTCCCGGAAGCTTTCGGATATGAAAAGGCATGGCGTTTACCATCCATATGAGGATGTGGAACGGCTACGCCTTTCTATCCGCCTAAAGGAATGCGAAAAGGAAAGGGAGCTGGCGCAGGAGCTGATCGGGCGATATCCAGAGGACGGTTATGTCCGGGTCTGGACTGGGAAAATCTTCTATGATACGGGGGAGGAAGATAAAGGATTTGCGCAGTGGGAGGCGGTTCTTGCCGAGGAGCCGGATTACTATATGGCGAAATATTTCGCCATGCATCATCTCGTGGACCAGAAGGAATGGGATCAGGCGGGCAAGTATGTAAATGAGCTGATTAAGGTGAACCGGCGGGATGAGGAGCTGTTGGAACTGCAGAAGGAGATTGACAACGCGCTCGTTCCCATACTGCGGGAAGCGCTTGACAAAGGGGAACCTCACGGGGAACTTTCAGGGAAAGAACTGCGCTCATTTCTGGGGTGGCGTCTGTTTGATCTCGAGCGGTATGAGGATATTCTTGACCTGCTTGCGCAGGACAGCGAACTGGAAACGGAGGAGGACGGTCTCGAGCTGAAGGCATGGGCTCTTTACAGGCTGGAGCGTTACGTGGAAGCGATTCCTGTATATCAGGCGCATCTGAAATGCGTGCAGGAAAACGAAGATGACGAGAAGGAGAAGGCGTCAAAAGCGGCACAGAGCCACCGGCTTCTTGGCGTCTGTTATTATTGTACCGAAAAGCCGGACGAAGGAGAGCGGGAGACTAAGACGGCGATTGAACTGGAGGCGGACGAAAGGATCCGTATCGACTGCAAATATTATCTGGCGGACAGGTATCTTGCCCAGAAGGAGTATGAGAAGGCGACAGAGGTCTGCGACGACATTCTGGAGACAGACGACGGGTTTTATCCCGCTTATCTCGTCAGGCAGGAGGCGTGCTACCATATGAGCAAGGCACAGCAGGTGGTGGACGATTACTATCGTGCCATTGACCTGTATGCGGGCTTTGATAAACCGTACCTCTACGCGGCGATGATCTTTTATGACTATAACCAGTACAAGGATGCGCTTGGCGTGATAGAGCGGGCAAGAGAAAATGAAGTGGAGTTTTCACAAAAGCTGCGTTTCCAGGAGGCAAAGATTCTGCGAATGCTTTCGGAGGACGCGGAAGGTCGGAAACGTCCTCTGGAAATACTGGACGCGCTTCTTAAGGAGACAAAGGAAGCGCAGGAGAAAGGGGCTGCCGGGGAGGACAGTGATGCACTTGACCGTGCCGAGCTGATTTTTGAAAAGGGGCTTATATTTGAGGCGGACGAGAAGCTTGGTACGGCGATTGAGCTTGTTCAGGGAGCGATGATGCTTGATCCGGAGGAGCCTTACTATGCGCTTGTACTGGGTAATCTCCTGCGGGATTCGGAGCAGTTTGACAAGGCGCTTGTGCAGTATAAGAGGCTGGAAGAAGTTTATCACCACACGGAATATTATTTTGGCATAGGCGTCTGCTATCAGGTGGCGGAGGAGTGGAGGCAGGCTGTCACTTACTATATAAAGGCAGTGGAGCAGGACGAGACTTACCGCGACACGAATTTGAGGCTTTACCAATGTTACAGGAGTCTGTACAACGAGGAATATAAGCGTGCGGATTATGAGGAGGCGCTGCGCTATATCAATAAGCAGATGGAGATTACCCAGAACAGGGGCTACCGCCTCTGGGACAGAGGTAATCTGTATTCGGACGCCATGGAGACAGCGCTTGCCGTGGCGGATTATGAGGCGGCGATTGCAGCCGGAACGGTTCCAGAGGACGAGATTTATATTCTCTGGCAGAATATCGGTATTACCTATAAGAATGACATACAGTATGAAAAGGCGTACGAGGCATATAAGCGTGCGGTGGAGACGATGGGAGCGAGGGACACATCCGTCAAGGGCTACCGGGGCATGGCGGAATGTCTGCGGAAGATGGGAAATTATGAAAAGTCCATTGTCTGCTGCAGGGAGGGATTGGCGATTTTCCCGGCGGACAGCGCCTTGTGGGATACGCTTACCGCCTGTTACGAAAGGATGAATCGTTCGGAGCAGGTTTTGCAGGTGCAGGAGGAGAGACGGAAAGAACTGGGGGACAATGAAGATTATTACAGCAATATCGCTGATACATTGATCCGAATGGGAAAGACCGGGGAAGGGCTGGCTGTTTATGACAATGCGAAGCGGTCATATTTTAAGCGCGCGGCGGACAGACAGGAGCTGGCGGAGCTGTATATGGAGTGGGCAGGCTCGCTTGCAGACGTGACCGCCTATGAGAAAGCGGCAAAGAAATATCAGGAAGCCGCGACACTTTACGGAGACAGCCGGCAAAAATTCAAGGCGGAATGGCGTGTGGCGAAAAATTATTATATGGCCGGGAAACGCGAGGAAGCGGCTCGCTGGGCAAAGAAAGCGCTGGAACACCTTGCGCAGTGCGGCATAACAGAGGAGGATTATCAGGCGTATACTCAATATGCGCCCGTGCAAAGCGGATGGTTGGCATGGTGCTATCTCGCTCTTGGAGAGAAGGAAAAAGCGAAGGGCATGTTTGATGGTATGGAGCGGCTCAGGCCTTGTGCCGCCTGCGCATACAAAAAATGTTATGAGTCTTCTCTCTGGCTCGGCTGTTATTATTATACCGAAGGGGAATTTGAGAAAGCGGCAGTGCTGCTTGAGGAGGCATCCGTAAGATACGGGAATGTTGTGACGCAGGCGAAATTACTGTTGGAAAAAATAAAAAATGGTGACTGCGGCTTTTCCGGGAAATCCGACGGTCACAAGCAGGATGCCGGGCAGAAACAGGGAATTGTGGCACGGCTGTTTCACAGAAAAACGGATTCTGTGAAGTGAAACGACTCTGCAGGACAGAATGTATGGAAAATCGGTAAAACAGAAAGAACGAAGGGATTTGAGTAAAAATGATTATCGGAATCGACTTGGGAACGACGAACAGTCTGGCGGCTTATTTCACGGAGGAAGGACCGCAGATCATACCGAACCGTCTCGGAAAACGGTTGACGCCCTCCGTGGTTAGTATGGATGAGGAAGAGCAGATTTATGTGGGAGATCTGGCGGTGGAGAGGGGGCTTCTCTATCCGGGCAGCGCGGCATCTGTATTTAAGAGAGACATGGGGAGCGGCAGGAAGTTTAACCTTCTGCATAAAACATTTACGGCTGAGGAACTTTCGTCCTTTGTGCTCCGTGCGCTAAAGGAGGATGCGGAGGCATTTCTGGGAGAGCCTGTCACGGAGGCGGTAATCAGCGTGCCTGCCTATTTCAACGATGAGAGACGGCGCGCTACCAGAAGAGCCGGGGAGCTGGCGGGGCTTAAGGTAGAGCGGATCATCAGCGAGCCGACGGCAGCGGCAATTGCATACGGCTTATATCAGAGTCAGGGTCATATGCGGTTTCTGGTGTTCGACTTAGGCGGAGGCACCTTTGACGTGTCCGTGCTGGAGCGGATAGACAGTATTCTGGAAGTGCGCGCCGTGGCGGGAGACAATTTCCTCGGCGGCGAGGACTTTACGAATGTGCTGGAAGAAATGTTTTTTGAAAAATTTCCGCAGTTTGACAGACTAACGCTGGATGCAAAGACGCTGCGCCATATCCACAAACAGGCGGATAAATGTAAGATCGGCTTCTCGGAGGGGAAGACTTCCGTTATGGAGTGCAAGATCGGTGAGGAGGCGTTTTCCTTTACGGTGGAACTTTCCGCCTACGAGAGCGCCTGCGAGGAACTGCTCGAGAAGATCAGGCAGCCCGTGCGGCGCAGCCTCTCCGACGCGCATATCCGGCTTTCCGATATTGACAAGGTAGTGCTGGTGGGCGGGGCGACCAAGAGCCCGGTGATTCGCAGGTTTGTGAGCAAACTGTTCCGGGTGATACCCGATACGAATATCAATCCCGACGAAGCGGTAGCTCTCGGCGCGGCGATTCAGGGCGCCATGAAGGAGCGGAAAGAGGCGATCAAAGAGGTGATTCTCACCGACGTCTGCCCGTTTACGCTTGGCACGGAAGTGGTCAGGGAGTGGGAGAAGGGTTATTTCGAGAACGGTGTGTTCTGCCCCATTATCGAGAGAAATACGATTATTCCGGCAAGCCGGACGGAAAGGCTCTATACGGTGCGGGATAACCAGACGAAAATCCGGGTTAACGTGCTGCAAGG
Source organism: bacterium 1xD42-87 (assembly GCA_003611805.1). GTDB lineage: Bacteria > Bacillota > Clostridia > Lachnospirales > Lachnospiraceae > UBA3282. Next base: position 25,355 of record RAYM01000030.1, read on the forward strand.
TGAGAGCCGCTTTGCGAAAAACAATCTCTCCCTTGGCGAGTTGAATATAGAGGTGCCGTCCGCCCCCGCGGGGGAGGAGTCGGTGGATGTCACCTACACCTATGACATCAATTCCATTTTGGAGGTGGAGGTAAAGGTAGTGTCCACCGGGAAGCGGGAAAAACAGGTTTTTGGCGGCAAAAATGCGGATATGACGCCGGAGGAGATCACGGCGCGGTTCGAGACGCTGTCCTATTTGAAAATTCATCCGAGGGACAGGGAGGAGAATAAGTACCTGCTCACGCTGGGAGAGCGGATGTATGAGGAGAGTCTGGGAGACAAAAGATATTTTATCTCACAGGAGCTTCACAAGTACGAGCAGGCGCTGAACACATATGATCCGGGGACGATCGAGCGGGCGAAAGAGGCGTTCCGGGAGTTTCTAAAGGATTTGGAGGAGTTTTAAACGCATGGAACGAGTTCTGCTGGTTGGAGCAAATTTAAATAATGGAGAGGATTACCTTACTTCTTTAGAGGAACTTGGCGCCTTGGCGCAGGCTTGCGATATGGAAGTGGCGGGCGCGACGTCCCAGACACTTGATGCGGTGCACAAGGCTTTCTATATCGGCACAGGCAAGGTGGATGAGGTAAAGCAGATGGCGCAGGAGCTGTGCGCGGATGTCATCATTTTTGACAATTCCCTCTCTCTCATGCAGATGCGGAACTTGCAGGAGCGGCTGGAGAAACCGATTCTGGACAGAAGCGCGCTGATTCTGGATATCTTTGCGAGAAGGGCGAGATCCCGGGAAGCAAAACTGCAGGTGGAGGTGGCAAGGCTGCAATATATGCTGCCGAGACTGGTTGGGCTTCATGCGGCATTATCCCGTCAGGGCGGCGCCAGCGGCTCTATGAGTAACAGGGGCGCCGGGGAGACGAAACTGGAGCTGGACAGGCGTGTGCTGGAAAAACGTCTGGCGGAGCTGCGGCGGGAATTGAAAGAAGTGGGGAACGAGCGGGAAACCCAGAGAAAACGGCGTGTGAAGTCGGGGCTTCCGAGGGTCGCGCTGGTGGGCTATACCAACGCAGGGAAGTCCACGTTGTTGAACGCTATGCTTGACCTGTATGGTGCGGACGAGACGGAGGATGCGGAGAGGTATGTCCTGGAGAAGGATATGCTCTTTGCCACGCTGGATACCACTGTACGTAAGATTATGCCCACGGATCACCATGCGTTTCTGCTGTCGGACACAGTTGGTTTCATCCACAAACTGCCGCACAATTTGGTGGAGGCATTTCATTCCACGCTGGAGGAGGCGAAGGAGGCGGATCTCCTCGTACAGGTGGTGGATTACAGCGACGAACATTACAAAGAGCAGATAGCCGTCACTAACGAGACGTTAAGGAGGCTGCAGGCGGACGGTATTCCCATGCTTTACGTGTACAATAAGGCGGATCTGGTTTCCGCGGACGCGCTGCCGGGGCTTTCGGGAGTGGAGGCGGAAGAACTGACCGCGCACCTGCCTGTGGTGGCAAAGGCGCACAGTGAATTTGCCGCGGGAGCATTCTCGTCGGGATCCGGGGACGCGATTTACCTGTCAGCGAAAAAGCGGATAGGGATGGAAGAACTGGTCTGTCTGATTGAGGAGAGGCTTTCCGGCGGGTATAAAGAGTGTACCCTTCTGATTCCGTATACGGACGGCAGGGCAGTGTCCTATCTGAATGAGAACGCGGTGGTTTTTGAGACGGAGTACGCAGAGGAAGGCGTGCGGATGCGGGTGAACTGTAAAAAGGAGGATTACGGGTATTATAGGAAATATGTGGAGGGGTGATTCAAACGGTTATTGGGAAGTGTGTTGCGCCGACGGCTCATATCCTTTATAATGGTTTAGGAACTGCTGAGAATTAACTTTGCAGATTTAAAGATTTATTCTTTAACAGTTCCTCAGGCAGTTACAAATGGAAAATGACACAAATATGGAGGAGCGTATGATTGAATTGACACAGGGCGGCGCGTATCTGCTGAACGGAACGGAGATCATTCCGGATGGCGCGGACGCTGCGGCGCGGATCAAGAATAAGATCGGACGGGACGTATCGAAAAACGAGGCGGCGAAGAATACCATCGCCTACGGCATTCTGGAATCCCATAACACGTCCGGCAATATGGAGAAATTAAAGATTAAATTTGATAAGCTTACTTCCCACGACATTACTTTCGTTGGGATTATCCAGACGGCGCGCGCTTCGGGGCTGACCAGATTTCCGATTCCCTATGTGCTTACCAACTGCCATAATTCGCTGTGCGCGGTGGGCGGCACGATCAACGAGGATGACCACATGTTCGGACTTACCTGCGCCAAGAGGTACGGCGGGGTCTATGTACCGCCCCATCAGGCGGTGATCCACCAGTATGCAAGGGAAATGCTTGCAGGCGGCGGCAGGATGATTCTGGGCTCCGATTCCCACACAAGATATGGCGCGCTTGGCACGATGGCAATGGGAGAGGGTGGACCGGAGCTTGTGAAACAGCTTCTGTCGCAGACTTACGATATCAATATGCCCGGTGTGGTGGGCGTGTACCTGACGGGTGAGCCGGTGAAGGGTGTAGGTCCGCAGGATGTGGCGCTGGCAATAATCGGTGCGGTATTCGGAAACGGTTATGTGAAAAATAAGGTAATGGAGTTTGTAGGACCGGGCGTTGCCTCACTGAGTGCGGATTTCCGTATCGGTATCGATGTGATGACTACGGAAACCACCTGTCTGTCTTCCATATGGCGGACGGATGAGCAGATAAAAGAATTTTATGAGATTCACGGCAGGACGGAGGAATATAGGGAATTAAATCCGGGGGAAGTCACCTATTATGACGGCATGATTACGGTGGATCTGTCAAAAGTCCGTCCTATGATTGCCATGCCTTTCCACCCGAGCAACACCTACACGATTGACGAGGTGAACGCGAATCTGAAGGATGTGCTTCACGACGTGGAGGAGCGGGCGAAAGTCAGTCTGGACGGCGCGGTGTCTTATTCTTTACAGGATAAGGTAGTGGACGGTAAGTTTATGGTGGATCAGGGCATTATCGCGGGCTGCGCGGGCGGCGGATTTGAGAATATCTGTGCGGCGGCGGACATACTGCGCGGCTCCTATATCGGTTCGGACGGCTTTACCTTAAGCGTGTATCCGGCTTCCATGCCAGTATACATGGAGCTGATCAAGAACGGCTGCGCGGCGGCGATTTTGGAGACGGGCGCGGTATTAAAAACCGCTTTCTGCGGTCCTTGCTTCGGCGCGGGCGATACACCGGCAAACAATGCGTTCAGCATTCGCCATTCAACAAGAAACTTCCCCAACAGGGAAGGCTCTAAACTGCAGAACGGACAGATTTCTTCGGTTGCACTTATGGATGCCAGGTCTATCGCGGCTACGGCGGCGAACAGGGGTATGCTTACGCCGGCGACTGAGTTTGACGGGGAAATCGGGAAATACAAATATCACTTTGATGCCAATATTTATAAGAACCGCGTCTTTGATTCCAACGGTGCGGCTGACGAGAGCGTGGAGATTCAGTTTGGACCGAACATCAAGGACTGGCCCGCTATGGGGGCGCTGCCGGAGAATCTGGTACTGCGTGTAGTATCGGAGATCCATGATCCTGTAACCACGACGGACGAGCTGATTCCTTCCGGGGAAACCTCTTCCTACCGCTCCAATCCGCTGGGGCTGGCGGAGTTTACGCTGTCCAGAAAAGATCCAGAATACGTGGGGCGCGCCAAGGATATCCAGAGGGCGGAGAAGGCGAGAATGCAGGGGGAGCATCCCTGTCAGGCACATCCCGACGTGAAGCCGGTGATGGGTGTGATCAAGAAAACTTTCGCGGATGCGTCCCATGAAAATACCGGATTTGGTTCCACGATTTTTGCGGTAAAGCCGGGCGACGGTTCCGCCAGAGAACAGGCGGCGAGCTGTCAGAAGGTGCTGGGCGGCTGGGCGAATATCGCCAACGAGTACGCGACCAAGAGATACCGTTCCAATCTGATCAACTGGGGAATGCTGCCGTTTTTGATCGAGGCGGGAGAGCTGCCGTTTAAGAATCTGGATTACCTGTTTTTCCCGGGCATCCGCAAAGCGGTGGAGGAGAAAGCAGATACTGTTGAGGCTTACCGGGTACATGTGGAGGAGGGAACGCTTCAGCCGTTTACTCTGACTTTGGGGGAACTGACAGACGAGGAGAGGCAGATTATTTTAAAGGGCTGTCTCATCAACTACAACAGGGTAGAAGTGTGAGAAGCAATTCCAAGCCTGACAGCAGAGGCTGGCACGCTAAAAAGTGTAATGTCTCGCATGACACACAGACTTTAACGCCAGGACAATTAGGGGGATTATGTGTAATGGGGTGAAAAAAGAGGCAGGAGGCGTTGTGCGCCCTCTTGTCTCGGTATTGATTGTCCTGCTTGTAGCAGCTGTGCTGATCTATGAAGCGGTGCAGAGCAGGACAAAACAAAATAATGACGCTCAGGAGAGTGTGCCGGTGGATGGATCTTCCGCGGACGCTCTGGCAAATGTTGCGCTGCCGGGATTGGGGCCGGAAAAGCCGGAGGTAGACTCCTCTTCGAAGGAGATCATAAAAGATGTGCTTTTGAGTAATGTCCCCAAGGCGGATTACAGCTATTCCTTTAATGGGAAGCTGACTGATGCGGTTGTGGTGACGAGAGCGGGGGATGTGGGACGTTTTAACGAGGGCACTTATCCGGAGACGTCGGAGGATGTATTTCCTCTGTTTACGGAAGGGGTCGAGGGAGATGCGCTATATCTGGATGGCAGTTACGGTGTGGCTCTACAGGGCGTGGAGCCTTTGAACGAGTCTTATACGATCTCTTTCTGGTTCCGCGCGGATGAGCTGTTTGACTGGTCGCCGTTTCTGATGATCGGTTCCCATCTGATGGATGTGGGGGGCAGCCAGAGTTATCTCTCCATTAACAGGAAAACCACGGAGGAGGGAGAGCAGGTTGTGCCGATTTTTAACACCATCGATGCGGCTCTGAATAATTCCTGCGAGGTGCGTCCCTCCATGGAACAGAAAAAATGGGTTAATCTAAATGAATGGGTTTATATAACTATTTGCGCGGATGCATCTGCTTCTTCCGGAGCAGCGGAGGGAAGGGCAATGGGATATCTGTATCTGAACAGCGAGTTGATCGGATCGGGGGAAGTGTCGCTGTTAAATATGGAAGCCGAGAATGTGTATGCCTATCTGGGGATCAGCTGTTACGATGAACTGTTCCGCGCCAGCTACGATGAAGTGCATATATGGAAGCAGCTGCTGGACGAGAGTCAGATCAGCAGCATGTATACGGCGTACATTGCTTCTTAAAAACACGAAAAGTATTAAGTATGTCAGAAAAGTTCCGATATATAAATTACAGGAAAGCGGCTCATGGCCAAGGGTCTGTTTTTCTGGAATTTGAATAGTGTTGAGACCAGGGACGGTATTTTTAGGGAAAAGGAATTTCCATAAGAGTACCGTCTTTCTATGTCCAGGCGTCAGGGAAGGCGCTGTCTGGTGCACAGGCAGGCGTAAGATACGGTCTTATACAAGAAGGAGGGAATATTGATCATTAATTCCGGTACCATAGGGATGCAGTCCTCCAGAACCAGTCGTTCCATAACGCAGGTGACCGCCAGGTCTATCGGCGGTACGTTTATGGGCGGAAAAGAAGGATTAAACTCTTTTTTTGAGAATCAGCTTGGCACTGGAGAGAAGAATGCCGGAGAGGAAGGCGACAAGGATAAGGCGAATCTGGAAGACCTCTCCGCACATATGAACAACATGACCGGCGGGTGGCATATTTCCACGAGGAATGACGAGCAGGAGGCAGTGCGCACAATCAAGCAGCAGTGCGTGGAGTTTCTGATAGAGCTCCTGTTCCGTTTCCGCGGGCAGCGAAGCACGCAGAACAATCCCATAGCCGCCGCGGGTGGTACGACCATGTACTCGGTGCAGGGATTTGAGATGCAGCGCTATCACATGGAGGAGGAACATACCACTTTCACCACTCAAGGTACGGTGAAAACTGCGGACGGGAGGGAGTTGTCCTTCAATCTCGAGGTTGGCATGAGCCGCAGGTTTGAAGAGTATTACGAGGAAAAGATGGTTACTTCCATTAAATCATTTAAAGATCCGTTGGTCATTAACCTGAATACCAACATTGCGCAGGTTTCCGATCAGAAATTTTTCTTCGATCTGGACTGCGACGGTGAGGAGGAAGAGATTTCAAGCCTGCAGGCGGGCAGCGGCTTTTTGGCGCTTGATCTGAACGGTGATGGGAAGATCAATGACGGCAGTGAACTTTTCGGCACAAAGAGCGGCGACGGCTTTAAAGATCTTTCCAAGTATGATCTGGACGGCAACGGCTGGATTGATGAGGCGGATCCCATCTGGGAGAAGCTTCTGATCTGGACAAAAGATGAAAACGGCGAGGATAAGATGTATCATCTTTCTGATCTGGGAGTGGGCGCCATCGGTCTTTCCCGGGTGGGAACGCAGTTTTCGCTGAATGCCAAAGAGACCAATGAAACCAACGCCATGATCCGCAAAACAGGGATTTTCCTGTATGAGAACGGGACGGTATCCACGCTGCAGCAGCTGGATATGGCAGTGTATAACGAAAAAGGTTAGTATAAACAGCAGGACACCTGCATAGGATTTATGCGGGGTGTCACATGAAGAAAAATGGAATCGTTTCAAAAAGAACAAACAAAAGGGATGCAGGAAGCTTCCTTTTGTTTGTTTTTTTGTTGCCCTATGTCTGTGCCTGTCTCTGGGGACATGTGGGCGAGGAAGCGGATCGTCTGAAAGGGAATAAAAAGGAAGACGAATATCTGGTGGAGACGTCTGTGGAATGGGGGGTATGGGAGCTGCCGCTGGAAGAATATTTGACATACAGGCTCTGCCTTGTGATGCCGGGGGACTATGGGATTGAGGCGCGAAAAGCGCAGGCGGTGCTTCTGCGGACAGAGCTGGCGGCTCTTTACGCGGAACAGGGGGCGAAAAGGGTCGCCGTAAATGGGGACGGGCTGGCAAAGTTTTATAGGGACGCGGCGGTGCCGACGGAACTTCTGCAGGAGAGCAGGAAGGCGGTGAAAGAGACGGCCGGGGAGATTCTGACTTATCGGGACGAACCGATCCGGGCACCTTATTTCAGAGTGAGCAACGGCTCTACCAGAGACGCCGGGGACGAGAAATGCCCATACCTTTCGGCGGTTTCCTGCGAACAGGACAGGGAGGCGCCGGATTACCGCAGTGTTGTAAGGGTTGATAAGGAACGCTATGTAGAAAAACTGAGAAGCGCTTTGGAGGGGGATTTTGAGGATAATACCTTATGGGAAGAGGGAAAATTTTCTTTTGACGGGACAGGATATATGACAAGTGTGTCATATATTGACGTAAACGGGGAAAAAGAAAAGATAGACGGGGAGACGTTTCGCCATCTTTTCGGACTGCCCTCCGCGTCATTCGAGATGGACAGGGAGGAACAGGCGGTTTTTCGTGTGACAGGCGTGGGGCATGGATATGGCATGAGCCAGTATGCGGCGGCATACATGGCGGAAAATGGGGAAAGTTATCGGGAGATTCTTGCTGCCTTCTTTTTTCAGACAGAATTAGCAAATTTTGAATAAGGCGGAAAATTTGGGTAAAACTATCAGAGAAACCCGGTGCGGGGGCTGTTTGTGTTTCAAAGGGCGGTCTGCGCGGCATCGGAAGAAAAACAGGAGGCGAGTTTCATGGCAAGAAGAAACAGAAGCAGTATCAGAAAAGAGAGAATCATCATGCTGGCGTCCTCGGTGTTCGTTCTGGCGGCGCTGACGGTGACCGGTGTTTATGTAAGAAACAGTAACCGCGCGGAGAAGGAGGACTACGTGGTGGACTTCGAGGCGCTGGAGCAGGGCAGCACGGAGCTGGCGGAAAATATGGTATCCGGAGAGGAGCTTGACACACTTTTTGCAGGTGTCGGGACGGATGATCTGGACTATGATCCCAGTTTTCAGGAGGCAAATTCCCTGCATGTGGAAAATACGGAGAATGGATTGAAATCGGACAAGAAGTCTGAAAAGAATACCGCCGGGACAAAAACCATTGAAGAAAAAGTAGAGGAAAAGAATCTGGAAGAGGATGAAAAGAAGGATGCGAAGTCTGACCAGACAAAGAAGGACGAGCCCGAAAAAGATGATCCCGTAGAAAAAAGCGCTGTAGAGAAGAAGGGCGCTGCGGATAAGAGTAAAGAGGAAGAAGAAGCGGGTATGTTTGATGAGACGGTGGACGATGTTCTGAGCGACGAGGTGCAGGCGGAGGCAATTTCCACCACCGTACAGCCGGAGCTTGATTTCAGCGAGGAGGATGGGCTGGTGTGGCCTATCGTGGGCGACGTGCTCATCAATTACAGTATGGACCAGACCATTTATTTCCCGACGCTCGATCAGTATAAATACAACCCCGCCATCGTCATTGCGGCGGCACAGGGAGAGAATATTTCGGCGGCGGCGGACGGACGCGTGACCTCTGTCAGCTACGACCATGACACCGGCAATACGGTGGTGATGGAGCTGGGTAACGGCTATGAGCTGACTTACGGGCAGCTTGAGAATATCACCGTATCGGAGGGCAGTTTCGTGCATGTGGGCGACGGGATCGGCACAGTGGCGGCGCCTACGAAATACTACAGTCTGGAAGGTACGAATGTGTATTTCAAGCTGACGAAGGACGGGGAGCCGGTGAATCCTATGAGTAAACTGCAGTAATCGCATAAGATATAGATGATTGCGAAACTTCTTTTAGTTTACCGAAACTGCACAAATATCATAATTAACACAGACGCGCGAAGTTTCGCAATCGCCAGACTGTTTCGGAGGATTAAAATGCTGATTGTACACGGAAATATAAAGACCATGGCGGAGCGTGATTTTGCGGACGGGTATATTGAGATCCGGGACGGAAAGATTGCGGCTCTGGGCGAGATGAAGGACTGCCCGCAGACGAAGGGGCGTGTTCTTGACGTGGAGGGCAGTCTGGTGATGCCGGGTATCATCGAGGCGCACTGTCATATGGGAATCACCGAGGAGAAGAAGGGGATGGAGGGGGATGACTGCAACGAGAATGTAAATCCCATCACACCTTATCTGCGTGCTATTGACGCCATAAATCCCATGGATGCGGCATTCAGGGACGCCATGCAGGCGGGCATCACTTCCGCGATGATTGGTCCGGGCAGCGCCAACGTGGTAGGCGGGCAGTTTGCTTTTGTGAAAACCCATGGCAGATGCATTGACGATATGATTGTAAGGGCTCCTGCAGCAATGAAGGTGGCGTTTGGAGAAAATCCGAAAGTCAACTATTCGGGGCAGGGGGTATCCCCCTCGACCCGTATGGCGATCGCCGCACTTCTGCGGGAGGAACTGACAAAAGCGGAGGCATATCGGAGAAAGCGGGAAAAGAACCAGGAGGACGAGAAAGACTTTCGCTATGAGTGCTGGCTTCCCGTTCTCCGCGGAGAGATTCCTTTAAAGGCGCATGCGCACCGTGCCGATGATATTTTGACGGCTGTGCGCATCGCCAAAGAGTTCCGCCTGCGGATGACGCTGGACCATTGCAGTGAGGGGCATTTGATTATGGAGGAACTGAAGGCAGCCGGATTCCCCGCGATCGTCGGTCCCGACATGGCGTGCCGCAATAAGATCGAGGTGCAGAATATGGCTTTTAAGACAGCGGGGCTTCTGTCCGGGCATGGGATTTTAACTGCCATTACTACGGATCACCCGGTCTCCAAAATCCAGTTTCTGCCAATCTGCGCGGGGCTTGCGGTGAAAGCAGGTATGTCCCCGGAGGAAGGGCTTCGTTCCATCACAATCAATGGGGCTAAAATCTGCGGCGTGGACAAGCGTGTAGGCAGCCTTGCGCCGGGAAAGGACGCCGATATCGCGGTTTTTGCCGGAAATCCCATGGAGGTGTTTACCAAAACACGGTATACGCTGATTGACGGTGAAATTGTGTATTCGTCGGAGGGAAGCGACACTTCGTTCTAAATGATTTCTACTGGAAAATGCCATCTGTTACTGTGGTGAAAAATGTGTTAAACTGGATAAGTAACGGATGCGCAGAAAAAAGATAATCAGGAAAGTAATTATGGGAAAGAGTGCAGTTTTAAAAAGAATAACAGGCGGGGCTCTCGTCCTTGCCCTTCTGCTAACGGCGCTGACAGGCTGCGGCAGTCTGCAGGATTTTCAGATGGAGCCTCCAGCAGGTAAGGAGGAGACGGACGAGTTTACCAGTCTTGGACTTTCGCCGGAGTTTGACTATGAAGTACCTGAGAGCCTGCCGAACATTTTGGTGGATCAGGTGGGCTATGCCGTCGGAAGTAAGAAGCTGGCAATGATAAACGGAGAGACGCCGCCGGAAACTTTTTCACTGCTGGATGTTGAAAGCGGCGGGGAAGTTTATACGGGTAAGGTGGAGAGTAAAGGGTATGACCCATCCGTAAACGCTTATATAAGTTACGTGGATTTTACAGATTATAATACGGTGGGGACATACTACATACAGGCGCCGTCGATCGGGCGTTCCTATGTTTTTGAGATAGTCGAAGATCCTTACAAAGCTTTATTGACAAAAGCGTTTAAGCAGTATTATTTTAACAGATGCGGTCTGACGCTTTCCGCTGAACTTGCCGGGGAGGCTGCGCACAATGCCTGCCATTCCAGAGAGGCGCAGATGAAGGATGAGGCGATGATCAAGCGTGATGTGTCAGGCGGCTGGCATGTGGATGAAATCGGGAGCCGCGATGTGATAAGAGGCTGTCAGGCGGTGAATACGATGCTGCTCGCCTATGAACTTTATCCGGACGATCTGGGCGACGATATGGGAATACCGGAGAGCGGAAATGGGATTCCCGACGTGTTAGACGAGGTAAAATACGAGATTGACTGGCTTCTTAAAATGCAGGATGTGAAGAGTGGGGCGGTCTATGCTTCTGTCAGTTCCGTGGATAATAAAAATGCGGGTTATATTCTCTATATAGACGGTATTACCATGGAGGCTACCATTCACTATGCGGCTACCATGGCAAAATTCAGTTACCTGTATCAGAGTTATGACAGGGAGTTTGCGACTCTTTGTCTGCAGGCTTCGGACAGGGCTTATCGGTATGCGGAGAATTATCTGGCGGACGTGTCGGATAGGCAGTATTTTTTTGCGGCGGCAGAGCTTTACCGCGCTACGGGAGGCTATCAGTACCATAGCGTGGTAAAGTCCTATCTGACTCAGAATACGGAGCCGGATCTGGATGACGATTACGTTTTCTGGGGATGCGTGACGTATCTTTCCACGAAGCAGAAGGTGGATATGAATCTGTGCGAAGCAGTGACGGAGAATCTGATGCGAAAGGGAGAAACGATTTCCTATGCGTCCAAGGATTCCAAACTTCTGGTGAATACGGATGAAAAGCTTGGCGGCAATGCCGGTCTTTTGCGGGATATGTCGAGACTTGCCGTGGTGGACCACATCATCACGAACCATGAGTATGCGATGGTATTGGAAAACCATGCCCACTATATGCTGGGACGGAATCTGCAGTCCATATCCTATCTGGACGGTGTGGGTGGGCGCAATTACCGTGATGTGGACATGAGTCTCGGGATTATGAACCAGGTGGACCAGAATGCGGAACTTCTGCTTTTGTTTGCCGCCATTATGGATGATGAGATGGTGGTGGGGGAAGAATAACAACGCGAGAAGAACTTCTAAAGACGTCCCGCCATAGGAAGGACCGCCAAGAAGTTCTATGTTTCGCGTGGGAGAATACTAAAGGACGGTATTCTCCGCATAAATGATAAACTTACACGAGGGATTTGTTTTTGAAGTACATTTCTTTGATGATAGACAGCACCGTGTCGTCGATGCGGCGTTTATGGTCTTTGTCGAGGTCTTTTATGTAGATGGGTTTGCCGTATTCAATGACGACGTGGGTCTTCTTAATTTTTGGCAGGTGTGCCTCCCATACCTGATCGGCATTGTTGATGCTCATGGGAATGATGGGACAGCCTGATTTTTCGGCAATCTTAAAACTGCCGCCGTGGAAGGGCAGAAACGTGTCCGGCTCGGTGCTGCGGCTCCCTTCGGGGAAGATACAGATGGAGATGCCGGATTTTACTTTTTCCACTGCCGTGAGAATGGTTTTCATGCCCTGCTTGATATCATTTCTGTCAAGAAAGAGGCAGTGCAGGTTTTTCATCCAGTTTGAGAGAAGCGGTACTTTGAGCATAGCGATTTTTGCGATATATCCGGTAGGTCTTGGCACGCGCACATAGGTCATAACGATGTCGAAATAGCTTCGGTGGTTCCCGATATACAATGCCGGAACATCCTTGGGCACATTTTCCTCGCCGATCGCCGTGACGGACACGCCGGACAGAAAAAGAACGCAGCGAAAAGCCCAGTTGACGATGGCAAGAGAGCTTTTGTCTTTGGCGCTCTGGTTAAATTTTCCGAGGAAGTATTCAAAAATCAAAAGCGGGATGCTGAAAAGCAGAAACAGCACAACGAAAGTGGCAACCAATATCAGACGTATCATAGGAAAAACCTCTCTGTGTTTGAATCATTGTTTTAACCAGTATAGCATTATTCTATAGGAATAGACAATGCCTTTGCATAATAAATTAGTTAGTAAGAGAATATGCGGAGGAAATGATGGCTGAATTGAGCGAGTATCAGAGGAGAATTGTCAGCATAGGGCTGGTCTGTCTGTTGTGCTTCGGGGTGTATTCCTGCGGGCAGAAACAGGATCCTATGGAAAAAATGAAGGATTTGGAATATACGGTGATCGCGGAGGACAATATACCGGAGGAGCTGCTTTCAAAGATTGAGGAGCGGAAGGCTGATACCTTCAGGATGACCTTTGAAGATCAGGGATTTCTTTATATTTGTGTGGGCTACGGGACGCAGCAGACGGGCGGTTACAGTATAGCGGTGAATGATCTGTATGAGACGGCAAATGCGGTCTATATCGACACCAATCTTATTGGACCGTCCCCGGAGGAGAAGAGCAAGCCGGTGGCAAGTTATCCCTATGTGGTGGTAAAGACAGAGTTCTCGCAGAAGCCGGTGGTGTTTGAGTAGATTTTATGTACATGTGGGAGCGCAGGGCAGAAGTTGTCAAATTACGGAAAGGATGAAAAGATGCTTATATTAAAAAACGGATATATGCTCGACCCGGCGTCGGGTACGGAAGGGTATTATGATATTTTGATTGATACGGAGCGCGGGAGAATTGCGAAGATTGCGCCGCGGGGTGTGCGTACGGCAGATGATGCGGGAGACGCGTCTGTGCAGAACGCATTTGGAAGTGTCGATTCTGAGAATATGGGGAACGGCGAAACGGAAACCGAAGGAGAATCGCTGGGGATAATTGACCTGAACGGTCAAATGGTAGCTCCGGGTCTGGTGGATGTGCATGTGCATTTCCGCGACCCGGGCTTTACCCATAAAGAGGATATCCATACCGGGGCTGCTGCGGCGGCAAAGGGCGGCTTCACGTCCGTGGTGCTGATGGCGAACACGAAACCGGCGGTGGACAACCCTGAGACGTTGGCATATGTATTGAATCAGGGAAAAGAGACGGGCATTCATGTCCACACCTGCGCCAATGTGACGATGGGACTGCAGGGAAAAGAACTGACGGACATGGAGTCACTGAGCGGGCAGGGGGCAGCAGGCTTTACCGACGACGGCATCCCCCTGATGGATGAAACGCTGCTGCGGGCAGCGCTGCAAAGAGCGGCGAAGTGCAGTAAACCAGTCAGCCTCCATGAGGAAAATCCGGCGCTTATCAAAAATAACGGTGTGAATGCGGGGAAGGCGGCTGCGTATTTTGGGATAGGCGGCTCGCCAAGGGAGGCGGAAATTTCTATGGTGGAGCGGGATTTGCGGATTGCCTTGGAGGAGAAAGCGGACCTTTCCATCCAGCATATCAGCACGAAGGAGGCTGTGGATCTGGTGCGGCAGGCGAAGAAGAGGAGCAGCCATATCTTTGCAGAAGCGACGCCCCATCATTTTACGCTGACGGAGGATGCGGTCGTCAGGCACGGAACGCTTGCGAAGATGAATCCGCCCTTGCGGGAGGAGGCGGACCGGCTGGCGATTATTGAGGGGCTGCGGGACGGCACGATTGACATGATTGCCACGGACCACGCGCCCCACAGCGCGGAGGAAAAGGCGAAGCCATTGACGGAAGCGCCGAGCGGCATTATCGGGCTGGAGACGGCATTGTCGCTGGGGATTCGGGAATTGGTGGATAAGGGCTATCTTTCTATGATGGAATTAATCGGGAAGATGAGCCTGGCGCCGGCAAAACTGTATCATCTCGACGCGGGGTATCTGAAAGAGGGCGGTCCTGCGGATCTGGTGGTGTTTGACCCGGAGAAAAAATGGGTGGTGAAGGAATTTGCTTCAAAGGCGGCGAACTCGCCCTTTTTGGGGGAGACGCTGCCGGGGGTGGTCAGTTATACCATCTGCGGCGGGAAGGCTGTGTATCGAGATTGAAAGGCTGCCTGCCGAGTTTGAAACGACTGCCGGGGAAACGATGGAAAAATAAGAGGAGATACAGATGAAAAAGCCGGAGAAATGAAATTCAGACATCACAAACTAAGCGGTTAGGAGCCTGGCGATTTGTCAAAAGCCAAAGTTCTGACCGCTTATTGCGGAGGCATAACAATATGAGTTCTGCTATGTTGTCCGATTAACAGAATTTCTGAGCGTCAGCAACTCATAGTAATCCAAAAGAGCGGCGGTGTTGTGACGGTCCAGCTCCAGTGTGGTGTTAATCAGATCGCTGACGGTATACTCTGCAGAAAGACGTTTGTTCAACATGCTGATGCTGGCGCGGTACCGGGTCCGCTGCAAAAGAAAATCTGTGGATACGTCATAAAAGTCCGCGAGTTTAATCAGCGTATTGAGATCAGGTGTATGCACGCCCTTTTCATAGTTGGAAACAGTTGCCACTGTTACATTCAGATAGGCGGCAACCTCCTTCTGCAGGCAGCCTTTTTCTTTGCGCAGTTTAGCCAGAAATGTACCAAATTCCATTGTTTTCTCCATACCAAAGCAGGATGCTTCGGTCTTTTTCTGAAAGTGGGGCAGACCGCAAGGGGTCTGCATGTCATTGTGCTTCAAAAATAGTTATAACGATATTTTAACTGTATCGCATTTTAACGATGAAAAAAGTAAAATAAACGTAGCGCATAAAAACTGGAAAATCATGGAAATAAAATTAATGAATAATTTAATAGGAAAGAAGGATTAATGGATTTTATTAGGGGGGGATATTATGATTTTACTTATAGTTGATACGCAGAAAGGAATTACAGATGGAAGGCTGTTTGCTTTTGAAAGGCTGAGAGCGAACATAAAAACGCTGATCAGGCAAGCCAGAAAGCATCGGGTTGAGGTGGTGTACATGAGGCATGACGACGGTCCAGGCACAGGATTTTCCGTGGGAGATGACGAGTTTGCGATATTTGAGGAGTTTGCGCCTTTGAAGGGGGAGCGCATTTTTGACAAGACGGTAAACAGTGCACTACACGAATCAACGGGGCTTGCAGAATATTTGTCAAAGAAAAAGGAAACGAAAATTATGATCGTGGGTTTGCAGACAAATTTTTGTATAGATGCCACCATTCAAAGCGGCTTCCATCTGGGATACGAGATGATCGTACCAGCTTACGCGAACTCCACTTTTGACAATGATTATATGACGAAGAACGTGTGCTATCATTACTATAATGATTTTCTCTGGAATGGAAGGTATGCAAGGTGCGTTTCGATGGAGGAAGCGGTAGAGATGCTGGCGGAGAAAGAATGAAGGATTTTATATTGGTGGGAAAGTTAAGGAAAAAACAGACGAGAAACTGCCTGAATAGAAATCCTGCGCCGGTAATTTTGTTTCCTGATTTGCCGATTCTTGTTGTTTCATAGGAAGCTTGATTTTAGAAGGAAACATAGGTATAAGTATAGGGGAGGTGACAGTGTATGTGGTTTTTATTTGCAATTCTGTCCGCAGTGTTTGCGGCATTGACTTCGATACTGGCGAAAGTCGGAATCGAGGGCGTTAATTCCAATCTTGCCACGGCAATACGGACGGTTGTGGTCGTCATTATGGCGTGGGGCATGGTGTTTCTGACAAACACACAGGGCGGCATACCGGAGATCAGCAGAAAAAGCTGGACGTTCCTGATTCTTTCCGGGCTGGCGACCGGCGCGTCATGGCTCTGCTATTACCATGCCCTGCAGATCGGGGAGGCATCCAAGGTGGTGCCGATCGACAAATTGAGCGTGGTGATCACCCTCATACTGGCTTTTGTTTTTCTGCACGAAGAGTTTACGGCAAAGTCGCTGGTCGGCTGTGTGCTGATCGGGGTGGGAACGCTGGTTATGGTTATTTGATTGTGTGGAGGACCAGATGTATCAGATAGTCGGATATTATATCTGCGAGAGGATTCCGATACCCGGATGGCTTCATCGGAGCGGGAAAGCTATAAGATCCGCTGGGGGCTCAATGAGGAACGAGCCGGGAAACTTGTGGCAGACATAGGCACGCTCATTGGGAAAGGGCTTGCGGACCTGCACGAAATGTTGCCCGGCGTAAGATTTAACCATTATGGGCTTTTGAAGCATACATTTGAAGAGACGGCAGCGTTTTCCGATCGAATACAGGGATATGGCGAGTCTGTTTTGTGGGTTCCGTGCCGGATTGGGAAATGTATATAGCACGCTTTTGTACGTGCAAGAGTTTTCTTTCGTTCACAGGAGGTAATTAATGGAATATACGAACGAATATATTTCCCCTCTAGGGAAGATACTGCTCGCGTCAGACGGACATGCCCTGACCGGTTTATGGTTTGAGGGACAGAAATATTTTGCGGCGAAACTGGAACGGGATCACGAAGAGAAAGACCTGCCTGTCTTTGTACAGGTGGCAGAATGGCTCGCCCTGTATTTTAACGGGAAAAACCCCGCCTTTACGCCGCCGCTGACACTGAAAGGAACGCCTTTTCAGAAAGAAGTCTGGGAAGCGATGCTCGCGATCCCGTTCGGACAGACAACGACTTATGCAAAAATTGCCGCGCAAATTGCAAAGCACAGGGGGCTTGCATCCATGTCGGCGCAGGCGGTCGGCAGCGCGGTGGCACACAATCCCATCTCCCTTATCATCCCATGTCACAGGGTCGTCGGGTCGGACGGCAGCCTGACGGGGTACGCGGGCGGCATCGAAAAGAAGGAATGGCTTCTGGCAATGGAAAGACAAGCGCCGGAGAGTGTGATATAATCTACGTGATGGCAATGAGCAGTGCGCAGACGTAAGATGAAAAATGGCAGCTTGCTGACGGCTTTTTCAGATTGCGGATGAATAGGGCGGTGCTAAGCGCCAGTGGCGCTTGTTTAGCACGGACCGAAGCGGAGCGTAGACAGCCCGCGAGCGAGGAAAACCGCAGGTTTTTCGAGCTTGCACTGCGGGTTTAAGCAGCTGAGAAGAAAGGAACCGCATATGGCGCAAAAGAAAAAAGTAACGGCGACGGTAATATCGCAAAAACAGATAGGCGAGCAGATTTTCGACCTCTGGCTGGAGACGAAGCTTGCGAAGGACGCCCATCCCGGGCAGTTTGTGGCGGTCTATCCCCGCGGAGGGAGTATGCTCCTGCCCCGTCCCATCAGCATCTGCGAGACGGACAGGGAGAAAAACAGGCTGCGGCTGGTGTACCGCGTGGCGGGAAAAGGCACGGCGGAGTTTTCGACATGTAAGGCAGGTGACCGTTTGGATATACTTGGCGTGCTCGGAAACGGGTTTCCTGTTGATAGGGCGAAGGGGAAACACGTCTTTCTGATGGGCGGCGGGATCGGTATTCCGCCCATGCTGGAGCTGGCTAAGGCGATAGGTGAGAAGAAGCAGATTCTCCTCGGCTATCGGAATAAGGACCTTTTTCTGGAAGAGGACTTGGCGGAGTACGGCGACGTCTACGTGGCGACGGAGGACGGCAGCGTGGGGACGAAGGGAAATGTGATGGACATCATCAAAGCTTATTCGCTCCATGCGGATGTGATTATGGCGTGCGGACCGATGCCGATGCTCCGGGCAATTAAAAAGTATGCGGCGGAAAATGGGATTGAGGCATACATTTCTCTGGAGGAGCGCATGGCATGCGGCGTGGGTGCGTGTTTGGGCTGTGTATGCCGCACGACGAAGGTGGATGCCCATTCCCATGTACACAATGCGCGCATCTGTACGGAGGGGCCGGTATTTGAAGCAGGGGAGGTGGAACTATGAATACAGAGGTAAAAATCGCGGGAGTCACCTTTAAAAATCCTGTTATGACGGCGTCCGGTACTTTCGGTTCCGGCATGGAGTACAGCGACTTTGTGGATTTGAACAGACTTGGCGCGGTGGTGACCAAAGGCGTGGCGAATGTGCCCTGGGAGGGCAATCCGACGCCCCGTGTGGCGGAAGTGTACGGCGGCATGTTAAATGCCATCGGCCTGCAGAACCCCGGGATTGATGTTTTTATAGAGAGGGATCTGGCTTTTCTAAAAAAGTATGACACAAATGTCATAGTAAACGTCTGTGGCAAAACCGTGGAGGATTATCTGGAAGTGGTGGAGCGCCTTTCGGACACGTCCGTTTCCATGCTGGAAATCAATGTGTCCTGCCCCAATGTAAAAGAGGGGGCGATCGCTTTCGGGCAGAAGGTGGATTCCCTCTACGATATCACGTCACAGATTAAGAAAAAGGCGAAACAGCCGGTGATTATGAAGCTGAGCCCGAATGTGACGGACATCACGGAGTTGGCAAAAGCGGCGGAGGCGGCGGGAGCCGACGCGCTTTCCATGATTAACACGATCACGGGCATGAAGATTGATATTCACAGGAAAAAGTTTGTGCTTGCCAATAAGACGGGGGGCATGTCCGGTCCTGCTGTCAAGCCGGTGGCTGTGCGGATGGTTTATCAGACGGTGCAGGCTGTGAAGATTCCGATTATCGGCATGGGCGGTATCGGCAGCGCGGAGGACGCGATCGAGTTCCTGCTTGCCGGGGCCAGCGCGGTTGCGGTTGGGGCGATGAATTTTGTGAACCCTTATACGACTGTGGAAGTGGTGGAAGGAATCGAGGCTTATATGAAGCAGTATGGGATTGAGAATGTGACGGAGCTGGTCGGGGCGGTCTCGTAGGAAATGCGCAAAAGGAATGCCGTATGCTGATTAGGAGAAACTATGCCGGCAGCGTGGTGAACATGGCTGACGCAATGGGAAATGCTGGGAAGGCAGGAGGAAACGGAAATGACGATAGAGGAGTTTAGAAAGAGAGTGGAAGACGATCCCGAGTGGGCGCCGGGATGGGAAATTATTGACAAGGAATTTGACAGGCTTTATCCCGGGGTGAAGCCCGGGCATTATGCCACAGACATGGCGTCGAGAGCTGTCTTTGGAGGAAACAATTACCTTGACGGATTTTCCATTTATCCATCTCCGAAAGGCTATAAGCACATAGTGACATACGGCATGACCCAGCTTTACGCCAATGAAAAAGCGCTTGGCGGCGAGTGGAGTAAATGGGGTTATGAAATGACGATCAAGCTTAGGGAAGAGACAGACGAGGCGTGTATGTGGGCGATTGACATGATGCTGAATCTTGCCAGATATACTTATACACAGGAAAGGTTTTTTGATCCCTTCGAGTATGTTTCGGGCGGGGGAAAGTCTTTGCATACGGGTGTGGAGTCAGACATTACAGCTCTTTTGACGATTGCAGATACAGAAGCGCAGACGCAGGACACGTTATATGGCAAGACCCAGTTTATCCAGCTGGTCGGCATAACGGAGAGCGAGCTGCAGGCATTGATTGAGGATCACGATAACGCGTATAAGCTTTATGACTTGATGAAAAAAGACAATCCCGATTTTGTCACCGATATGAAGCGGACGAAATCATATCTGTAAAAACCGGGCGCCGGCGCACTCGATTCAGAGAATGCTTCGCATGCTCCTTTCATGCTTTACTTTGTCGCAATTTCCCGCCAAAATAAAAAACATATCCGCCCCTCCCTGCGCATAGATTTATAGTAACTATACGCAGGGAGGGCATTTTTTGTGGAATTGGTGAAGAAAAAGATACATATGGATCGAATAAACGGCAGAGCCGGTACGCAGATGGTATTGGAAGAGGACGTCAACATTTCAGATAATAAACTGGATGCAAACTATCTGTTAAGCAGTAAAGGCGAGATCATTATGGAGGAGATCCGCCCTGGTGAAAACGCGGTCAGCCTGAAAGGAAAGCTGGTGGTGTCCATACTGTATCTGACGGACATGGAGGGGATGTGCGCCAGCATGGAGGCGGTGATTCCCTTTGAGGAAAAGGTAAATATGGAAGGGGTAAATAACGGCGACACGATCCTGACGGAAAGCTGTATCGAGGATTTGACGGTGGGGCTGATCAACTCGCGAAAATTCAGCGTGCAGGCGGTGGTTTCCTTTACACTGGAGCGGGAGGAGCAGGTGGAGTGTGAGACGGCGGTTGACCTTTACCATGAGGAACCTGTAGAGTACCGCAAGTGCGTATATCCCGTGGTGGAACTTGTGCTGCACAAGAAAGATATTTTCCGTCTAAAAGAGGAGATGGAACTGACGGGCAATCTGCCCAATGTGTTCCAGACCATATGGCACCATATTTGTTTCGACCATGTGGAGTTTAAGGCGCTGGAGGAGAAGCTTTCGATTCAGGGGGAGATGCGGGCTTTTTTCCTGTATGAAGGCGAAGGGGATAACGACAAAACACAGTGGTATGAAAATACGGTGCCATTCAGCGGCATTATCGAGTGCCACGGGTGCCGGGAGAATATGATTCCCGATATCCAGTATCATCTGGGACAGTGCAATGTGGAAGTGCGGCAGGATTTCGATGGCGAGGAGAGAGTGTTCTGCGTGGAGCCGGTACTGGATCTGGATATCCACCTCTACGAGGAGGAAAACCTGGAGGTGATCTCCGACGTTTACGGCGTGGATAAGGAGATTGAGGCGCTGACGACGCAGATGCCGGTAAAGAGTCTGCTGCTTGCTGGAAACGGAAAATGCAAGATTGCGGAGCATGTGCGGATCCAGAACCCGGAGATGCCGATGTATCAGCTCATCCACTCCGACGGGGAAATCAGGATCGACGAGCAGACCATTGTGGAGAACGGCATTGCCGTCACGGGAACGCTTCTGGTGACTACGCTTTATCTGAGTGCGGGTGGGGCGAAGTCCATTTATTCCACGGTCAACGAGCTGCCGTTCCAGTATGTGATCGAGGCGGAGAACATTCTGCCCACCTGTGTCTATAAGCTGCGGAGCAGCATCGAGCAGCTGACCGTGACCATGCTTGACAGCGATGAGCTGGATGTGAAGGCAGCGCTGCAGTTTAAGGTGATTGTATTTTCCGTGCAGAACCGCGATCTGGTGACGGATATCCGGGTGGAGCCGCTTGACTTGAATAAGCTAAGCGACCTGCCGGGGATGGTGATCTGTATTGTGGGACCGGGAGAGACGCTGTGGGATATCGGCAAGAAGTATTATGTGCCGGTGGCGCAGCTTAGGGAAGTCAACGAGCTGCCGACGGAGGAAATTTCGGCGGGAGATAAAATTTTGGTGGTGAAGGGCGGTATTTGAGTTTGTAAGCGGATGCGTGGGCGACGGGTAATATTACGTCGCCCGCGCTGTGTTCTGGCAGGCTGCCCGCCTTCGCTTCGCTGGGCGTGGTGCGAGGATGTTTAGTAAAATTTAATGGAACTGTGTGTGCGGTTGTGGTAGAATAACAGCATTGAACAATTTAGTAATCTGGAATTGGCTGTATTTTTATAGCAGTGGCTCATGCGGTAACAGTTGGAGAATATCCGGAGCTCAATTATCAGGATGCAATGAACTATTTTAAAGGTGCGCCGGAGACCATCATTGAGCTGGCAAAAAAAGAAGCGCTGCAATATGTTCTGGAAGACATAGATGAAATCAAGGTATCTATGGAGGAACTAAACATTAAGCTGGAAGAGTAAAAGAACCATAAAGGGAGAATTGGCATGAACACAACACCAATTTTAAAGAATAGAATCTTTCTGTACCTGACGGAATTTTTCGCCGGCATGTCCGTGATGGCGGTGGAGCTGGGGGCGAGCAGGCTGCTCGCTCCTTATTTCAGTTCCTCCCAGATTGTGTGGACGATCATTATCGGCACCATTATGATCGCCATGGCGCTCGGTAATATTTACGGCGGGAAGAGTGCGGACAAGGATCCGAACCCGGACAAGCTCTATACACGGATTCTGATTGCAGGAGTATGGATTGCGCTGATTCCGGCGGTGGGAAAGTATATTATTATAGGCATTTCCGCGCTGCTCATTTTTGCGGTGAACACGAATTTCCTGATCTGGGCGGCTTTTGCGGCGTGTATGGTGATCTTCGTGTTTCCACTCTTCCTTCTGGGAACGGTGACACCGTCCCTTGCGAAATACACGGTGCAGAGCCTTTCGGACAGCGGCAGTATCGTGGGGACTCTCGGTGCGTTTAATACAATCGGTAGCATTATCGGCACTTTTGTACCGACTTTTGTCTCGATTCCGGCGGTGGGCACATCGGTCACGTTTCTGATTTTTGCGGCGATTCTTCTGGGGCTTGGGATCATCTACTTTGTAAGCAAAAAGAGCGGATGGAAGAAAAGCGCGGCGTCGGCGGGCATCTTTGTTCTGTGCTGTATTTTCGGGGCTTCGAACAGCTTTGCTTTCTGGGAGAGCAATCTGGCATACGAAGGGGAGTCCATTTACAATTACCTGCAGGTGAAAGAAAACGACAGAAATGTCATATTATCGACAAACGTGCTTTTTGGGGTACAGTCCATTCTGATCAAGGACGAGGGGCTGACGGGCATGTATTACGACTATGCGATGGCGGCGCCGTTGATGACGGGAAAGGAAAATCCGGCGGAATGCAATACGCTGATTCTCGGCATGGGGACGGGCACCTACGCACACCAGTGCCGCGCTTACTTTGGGGACATGCCTGTGGAGGGCGTGGAGATCGACGAGAAGATCACGGATCTGGCGAGGACTTATTTTGAGCTGCCGGAGGATGTGCCAGTGACGACCTATGACGGCAGGGCTTATCTGAATGCGATCGACGGGAAATATGACGTGATTATGGTGGATGCCTATCAGGATATCACCATTCCTTTCCAGATGTCTTCCGTGGAATTTTTTGCCCTGGTGAAGGAGCATCTTGCGGAGGATGGAGTGATGGTTGTCAACATGAACATGCGCGGCAGCGGGGAGGACAGCATCAACGCTTATCTTTCTGACACGATCGCCAGCGTTTTTGGTGAGGTCTATACGGTGGACGTGAAGGGTTCCACCAACCGGGAGCTTTTTGCCTCCAACAATCCGCGGATGATAGAGAATCTGAAAAGGCACAAGGAGACTGTCGCGGACGAAAGCCTCCTTGTGATGATGGATACTGTTTCTGAAAACCTGATTCCCTATGAAGCGGGGAACCGCATTATGACGGATGACAAGGCGCCTGTGGAGCTTCTCGGTATGCGCGTCATCGACGAGCTGATCAGAAACGAGGTCGCTTATTACAAAACACTTTATGAGGAGCAGGGCATTCAGGGCGTGATCAACGCGCTGTAACGCTTCTTGCTCAAATAATTTTACTGTTTTCTGTAATAAAACAAATAATCCTGTTTGCTTTTGTGAAATGCAGCGCTTTGTGGAAGTTTTAGGTCAATAATTTGATAATTGCCACGTCCTTCGCCTTCAACGTGAGCGTATCGCCTTTTTCATAGGTTTTTTCTTTCAGAAGATCTGTGCCAGCGAAGGGCATGGCCGTCATGTATGCGTCCTGTCCGTGGTTGAGGATAAATACAAAGCTGCCATTCGCGTTAGCTCTTCGGGTCACTTCAATATAATCCGGCGCATCCATAATCGGTTCAATTCCGGCTTCCCGGCATATTTCACTGAGATATTTTTTATAAAAATCATCGCTTGACTGCGTCGCAACATAGTAGCCGAAGCCTTTGCCGAAGGCGTTTTTAGTGAGCACGGGCATTCCTGCGTAGAAATCTTCTTCATAAGTGGCGAGCGTCTCCGCACCTTCCGTGTGCAGCAGATCGCAGAGCATGGAAGCGGGGTAGGTCTTTCCCTCGTAGTGGAACGCGTTGTGCATATTCTCGGGCAGCGCATCCTCTTCCTCCACCCAGATACCGAGAATATCCCGCAGCTTTCCGGGGTAGCCGCCGATGGTCACGAGGTCGTGCTCGTCCACATAGCCGCTGAAAAAGGTGGTCAGGAAACGACCGCCGCCTTTTACATAGGTGCGCAGCTTCTCGTCATACCCCGTTTTTACCATGTAGAGTACGGGCGCAATCACCAGATCGTACTTCGACAAGTCGTCCTCAACGCCGATCATGTCCACGGGAATATGCAGGTCAAACAGGGCTTTGTAATAGCGTTCCACTTCTTTGCAATAATCCAGATAGACAGTAGGGCCCGAAGAGTAGAAGACAGCCCACCAGTTATCCCAGTCAAAGATGATGGCGGCTTTGGCGTTGCTCCTTGCGCCGAGGGTCTGATTTCCAAGGCGGTCAAGTTCTGCGCCCAGTTCCGCGGTTTCGCGGAATACGCGGGTGTTCTCATGCCCCGCATGGTCGATCACTGCGCCGTGATATTTTTCACAGGCGCCGACGCTGCGTTTCATCTGGAAAAACATGACGGTGTCCGCGCCGTGCGCCACCGCCTGATAGCTCCAAAGCCGCATCACGCCGGGGCGTTTCAGCATGTTAAAGGGCTGCCAGTTCTGAACGGAAGGGGTCTGTTCCATCAGTGCAAAGGGCATTCCCTGCTTTAAGCCGCGCATCAGGTCGTGCCGCAGGGCAACGCTCGAAACGGGTGTGTCGTTTGCGGGATAATTGTCCCATGACACAAAGTCCATGTATTTTGCCCACATCTGGTAATCCAGAGGCTGGTAAGTGCCCATCAGGTTCGTGGTGATGGGGACATCGGGAGTAATGGCGCGGATTGCGTCGTACTCCAAACGGAAAGCGTTCAAAATGCTCTCCGAGTTAAAGCGGCGGTAGTCCAGCGAGATACCTTGGAATGTGCTGCGCTCATTGCCAAAGTGCTCGGAAAGATAATTGGGCGTGACAATCTCCTCAAAATCATAGAAGGTATGCCCCCAGAAGGCGGTATCCCAGACACGGTTTACCTCCTCGATCGTCCCATATTTTTCCTTCAGCCATTCCCGGAATCTTTTTTCACAGATTTCACAGTAGCATTCCCCGCCGTACTCGTTGGAGATATGCCATGCGACAAGGTTGTCATAGTTTCCGTAACGCTCTGCCAGTTTTGTGGCAAGCGCTGCGGCGTATTTCTGGTAAGTGGGGCTGTTGGGGCAGGAGTTGTGGCGGCTGCCGAATTTGCGCTTTATGCCGTTTGCCTCCACCCGCAGGATATCGGGATGCTTTCTCGCCATCCATGCGGGATGCGCTCCGGTGGAAGTGGCAAGGCACACTTTCATGCCGTGCTTTTTCACCAGTTCCATAATTTTATCCAGTTTTTCGAAGTGGTAAACGTCGTCGTCTGATTGCAGCATCGCCCAGCTGAAGACATTCAGGGTGACAATGTCAATGTGCGCCAGCTTAAGAAGGCGCATGTCCTCCTCCCATGTCTCCTCCGGCCATTGTTCTGGGTTGTAGTCCCCGCCGTAGGGGATTTTTTTGATTTTTTCGTATTCGACCATGTGGGATCTCCTTTACGATTTTGCTATTTGATTTGTGGATAAGCAATGCTCATTGCCATCGCGTATAGTATAACTGATTTGAGGGGATTGGAATACTTGACAAAATGCTGATTTACGGAAGCGTTTTTTAGTGATAAGTACAAAAGCAGACTTGAAATTCGCTAAAAAAGAAACCGCGCGCGTGCACGGTTTCTTTAAAAGTCGGTTAAAATATTTAGTTGGAAGCGATCTGTCCGGCAGCAGCCTGATCCAGAACATTCTGCGTCGCATTGTTCTGCGCAGCAGCATCCTCAGCCATCTTGTCAAAACCTGCCATCACAGCGTCGTATGTCTTCTTGGAAATCTCGGGAAGTTCGCCGCCCCAGGTCTTCTCAGCCTGCTCGTAGCCCTTCTTGAAAGCTGCGCGCATATCTTCAATCTTGCTCGGATCGCCGCCTGTCAGAGCTGTCGCGAAATCAAGGATTCTGCCGGAGGTCTGCTTCACGCCCCAGTAGCCGTCCTCGGAAATATCCTGCTGCGCCTGCAGTTTGGTTGCTTCATCCACCTCAAACTTGCCGCTGGCGAGGAATTTCCACATATCGCCGTTGGCAATGCCGGAAGTCTGGCTCTGCTTGGTCATCATCTTTTCAACAATGTTACGAAGCTGCTTCGAATGCTCCTCTGCGTCGGCTTTCATCTTATTGACAAGCTCTGTGTTCTGCACATACTTTTTCACGGGTACATTGACACTGTCCTTTGAAGGCTCATAAACCACACCGTTTTCGCCCTTTTCGGAAGTGTTGTCTTTTACCTCTTCAACAGGCTTGTTTTCTGTCTGCGTGGTTGTAAGAGCTTCGTATGCGTTAGCGCCTACGTTTGAAATTCCATTTACGCTCATGGGTATCCCTCCTTGGAAAATATTTATGTATTTTTTGTGGTTACGAAAAGACTGTCGCTTGGGCAATCTCCTTTTTCTATTTACTATATCGTACCATTTTCCTATTTAAATTAGAAGTAAAGACATAGAATTTCATAAAAAATCCGCAAATATCTTTTCGGCAGGGTAAATCCAATGTGGCGCCGAGCCTGTGCTTGACATTTTGTATAAAATTAAGTACAATCCTTGTATACAAAGTACATTAAATTTGGCGGGAAAATGTCGATAAGAGGAAAAGGACCGGCAGACTGCGGTCAGCGGGAAACGGGAGCAGTTATGATAAGAGAAAAAGCTTATGCAAAAATAAATCTGGGACTGGATGTGCTGCGGCGCAGACCTGACGGCTATCACGAAGTGAAGATGATTATGCAGACCGTGGATATCTGCGATGATCTGACTTTTGAGAAAAGGGAGGAGCCGGGAATCGGTTTTCAGATAGAGGGCGCAGATCTTCCTGCGGACGAGAATAATCTGGTTTATCGGGCGGCGGCTCTTCTGACGGAGAAGCGGCAGATTAAGAAAGGCGTTTCCATTACCTTGCAGAAAAGGATTCCTGTTGCGGCGGGCATGGCAGGAGGCAGCGCGGATGCGGCGGCGGCTCTGCGGGGGCTGAACGCACTTTTTGAAATGGGATATTCCATGGAGGAGCTGAAAGAATTCGGTGTGACGCTGGGAGCGGATATTCCCTACTGCATTCAGGGCGGGACCATGCTCTCGGAGGGAATCGGGGAAATACTGACACCGCTGACTGCGCCGCCGGCATGTCATGTAGTGATAGCGAAGCCGGATATTGACGTGTCCACGGCTTTTGTCTATGGGCATCTGCAGGCGGACACACTGTCCTTTCACCCGGATATTGACGGGATGGCGGCAGCTCTTGCGGCGGGGGACCTGCATGGAATCACGGACAGGATGGGAAATGTGCTGGAGACAGTTACCGTGAAGGAGTATCCTGTGATCGACAGGTTAAAGCGGGTGATGTGCAGTCTGGGAGCGGAAAACGCGCTGATGAGCGGCAGCGGACCCACGGTGTTTGGCATTTGTAAGGAGAAGGAGACGGCGGAGAACATAGCAGCAGCCATAAGCAAAGAGGAGCCGGCAGCTGCGGTTTTTGTGACAGGGTTTGTCAGGAGGAATGCGTATGGATCATGATTTTACTGTGAACATGGACGAATTTCTGCCATTGCGGGACGTGGTGTTTAATACGTTACGCCGTGCCATCTTGACGGGCGAACTGAAACCGGGGGAGAGGCTGATGGAGATTCATCTGGCTAACCGTCTGGGTGTGAGCCGCACGCCGATCCGTGAGGCGATACGGAAACTGGAACTGGAAGGTCTGGTGACCATGATTCCAAGACGGGGCGCGGAGGTGGCGCAGATCACGGAGAAAAGTCTGCAGGATGTGCTGGAAGTGAGGCGGGCACTGGATGCGCTCTGCGCGGAGCTGGCATGTGACAGGATCACGGCGGAAGGCAAAGCGGCATTAAAGAGAGCCTGTGACAGCTTTGAGGAGGCGACGAAGACGGGTGAGGTGGTGACCATCGCGGAGGCGGACGTGGAGCTGCACGATATCATTGTGCAGGCGACGGGAAACCAGCGGCTGATCCAGCTGATTAACAACCTGTCAGAGCAGATGTACCGCTACCGTTTTGAATACATCAAGGATGAGAGCGGGCATGAAAATCTGGTCAATGAGCATAGGATGATATATGAGAGCATTATGAGCGGCGACAGGGAGAAGGCGGCGGCAGCGGCGAGACTTCACATTGACAATCAGGAGCAGTCCATTATCCGGCAGATCCGTGTGGATCCCGGAGGGAAACGCTCTTCCCGCTGAAAATGCCGCGGAGCGTCGTCTGCTATGGGCAGCGCCGCAGAGGGAAAGGCACAGGCATTAAAAAAGAATGTATCAGGGCAGCCCGAAGCGGGAATACTCCAGATGCCGGGGATAACGGCGGATAGGAGTATGTATGATGAAGAAAAATGTGAAAAGACTGGCGGTATGTCTCTTTGCGGCAGTCTGGTGGGGGATATTTTATCCGGAATTATGTTTTACGGAGGAAACCTGCGCGGCGGTGACGTCGGAGGAAGCGCAGGCGAATGACCTGTCTGTACAGGAGGAGGCAACAGGAGCCAGAGGTGTTCCCGGAGCAGAGACGGGTGTTTCGACAACGTCGGAACAGATTGAGGCGTCAGAGGTCTGGCATGCCTCGGGAGATGAGATTGTGATAAGCAGCAGGCTTTTGGAATGGCTGGAGGAAAGTCTGTCTGCGAGTAAGGATTAGAAAGGGTCGGAAACCATGAAAGGACAGGAAGAGTGGCATAACAGCCCTATCGGCGTGTTTGATTCGGGGGTTGGAGGGCTGACCGTTGCACGTGAGATCATGCGGCAGCTCCCCAACGAGCGGATCGTGTATTTCGGCGATACGGCGCGGGTGCCTTATGGAAATAAGTCGAAGGAGACGGTGACGAGGTATTCCAGACAGATCGTGCGTTTTCTGGAGACGCAGCAGGTGAAAGCGATTGTGGTGGCATGCAATACGGCGAGCGCCTACGCTTTGGAGGATCTGGAAAAAGAGTCGGATATTCCGATGATTGGCGTGGTGAAACCGGGAGCCAGGGCTGCCCTTGCGGCTACCGTGAATAAAAAAATCGGCGTTGTGGGAACGGAAGCTACCATAAGCAGCGGCATATACAGCCGTTACATAGAAGAACATGACAGTGGTGTCAGCGTTATTGGAAAGGCATGTCCTCTCTTTGTATCACTGGTGGAGGAGGGGCTGTGGGAAGATCCTGTGACGGACGAGATTGCCCGCCGTTATCTGACGGAGCTGATTGACAGCGGCATTGACACGTTGATTCTGGGTTGTACCCATTACCCCATGCTTCGGTCTACCGTGGGGAAGATTATGGGGGAGAAAGTAACCTTGGTCAATCCAGCCTATGAGACGGCGAGGGAGTTAAAAAAGCTTTTGGCGGAACACGGTCTTGAGAGCGAGCACAGACCAGGGCTTGGGACGGAGCTGTACCGCTTTTTTGTCAGCGACGCCGCCGACAAGTTCCAGCGTTTTGCGAACTCCATTCTGCCCTATGGCATTCTGTCCGCAAAGGCGATACGAATTGATGAATATTAGGGGAAGAAGTCTGGAGCTGCGGAAGATTACGGCATTTGAGAAATGAGGTAACTATGACGAAAGAAGTATTGCTGACTTTACAGGGACTGCAGTTTGATCAGCGGGAAGAAAATTCTGACAAGATCGAGACGGTCACTGTGGGCGATTATTATAAGAAAAATGACAGACACTACGTGGTTTACGAGGAGGTTACGGAAGGGTTTGACCGCGCCACGAAGAACCGTCTCAAGTTTGGCGGGCAGATGGTAGAGCTGACGCGCCACGGTCTTGTGAACGTACATATGGTTTTTCAGGAAAATAAAAAGAACCTCTCAAACTACAACACGCCTTTCGGACAGATTCTGGTGGGAATTGACACGAAGCGGATAACAATCGACGAAAAGGAAGATAATATTGTGGTGGATGTGGATTACGCGCTTGATATCAACTATGAGTTTCTCTCGGACTGTCACATCAAAATCGACATCCGCTCAAAAGAAAACAGCAGTTTTACGTTACTTTCGTAAAACTGCTGTGCGGATTATTTGACGGGTTTGGCACCCGCTTTTTCCTGTGCCTTTTCAACCATCTGTTTGAATTTGCTTTTTTTCTTCTGCTCTACAACCGGTGCCCTGCCGTGGAGACCCTTTACGTCCGTGATGTAGATGCCGCTGACAACAGCCTTTACTTCCTTCTTAACGGGAACGGAGTCAAAGATTTTTTCTTCGCAGATAAGAGTCATAATTTGCGGACCGACTTTTGCTTTCACCACGGGAAGTTTGGAGCCGCGCAGGAGCTTGGGAGTCTGGTCAAGCACGATCTGGGGCAGCCCCGCGTCCTTTAGCTTCATCCGTTTCTTATCTATGATAAGCATGGACACGGTCTGCTTCATCGCGTCGATCTGTGCCTGCTGCTCCGCCTGCTTTTTCTGCGCTTTCTTTCCTATGAAATATAATACAACCACGGCGATTAGCAAAACCGCCAGGATTACCAGTAAGACAATTGTAACCGTACTCATGGGAATGCCTCCGTTTTCATTATCAATGTATGTAAAAAATATTTTAACATTGATCTGCCCGATGCGCAAGAAAAAGTTGGAGATTGACCCAGGGAGTCATTTTTGCGCGCGCGAAATAGCGGAGGGCGGATATAGACAAATAAAGGATGACTGTGGTAAGATAAAAGTTAAATTTATGGTAACTGTTCTGCATGGGTTGAAGCGGTTACAGTTTATGATATTGGAAAAGAGGAAATGAGGAGATATGAAAAGAAAAATTTGTGTTGCCGCAGCGGCGTTTGCCTCATCGCTGTTTTTGACGGCGTGCGGCAGTAAAGAGTATCTGAAGGATATCAAGGCGGAGAAGTATGTGACGCTCGGTACTTATACGGGAATCGAGGCGACGGTCAATAAACTGGAAGTGCCGGAGGGCGCGGTGGACAGTTACATTTACGATAATTATCTTGCGCCGAAAGCGGAAAAGGTGCCGGTGACGGGCAGAGCGGTGCAGGAAGGCGACGTGGCGAATATCGACTTTGTGGGATATCACGATGATGTGGCGTTTGAGGGTGGCACAGGAGCGGACTTCGACCTGACGATCGGTTCCGGGCGGTTTATAGAGGGCTTTGAGGAAGGTCTGATCGGCGCGAATATCGGGGACACGCGGAGTCTGAATCTGACGTTTCCCGACCCCTACACGAACCCCGAGCTGGCGGGCGAGGATGTGGTGTTTGAGGTGACGGTGAACAGCATCAGCGAGAGCAAAGCGCCGGCACTCACGGACGCGCTTGTGAAACAGCTTGGCGAGGAAGGCTATAACGTAGGCGGCGCGCAGACAGCGCAGGAGCTGAACGATTACGTTTATAATCTCTATGACCAGTCGGTGCAGAGCACGTATGACAATGAGATAGAGACCGCCATGGCTTCCACCATTATGGAGAACAGCACGTTTCGGGAGCCGCCGGAGGAGATGGTGCAGCGCTTTATCACGAGCATAGAGAATAATATGAGCATCAGGGCGTCCTCTATCGGTATGTCCCTCGCGCAGTATATGCAGCTTTACCAAGGACTTGACGAAGCAGGATATCGGACGCTTTTTGACGAAGAGGGCTTGCGGATGGCAAAGCAGTATATCATGTACCAGGCAATTGCAGACAAAGAGGGGCTTGTGCCGACAGAGGAGGAGGTTGCCGGTGAAGTTTCCGCGCTGATGACGATTTATGGCTACGCTTCCGAGGAAGATTTGGAAAAGAGTGTGGATATGGAATCTTTGAAAGAAGATCTGATGCGGAAAAAGGTGGTCGCCTTTTTGAAGGAGAACGGCAATATCCATGAAACCGCGGTTGACGCGGAGTGAGATAAAAACAGGAGGGGCAATAAAAATGGACTTGACAGATATTAAAGATTTGTACCGTGACAGCGAGGCGTATTTTGATAAGGAAGTAACGGTAGGCGGCTGGGTGAGAAGCATCCGGGATTCCAAGACTATCGGTTTTATCGTGGCAAACGACGGCACCTTTTTCGAGCCGCTGCAGATTGTGTATGCGGACAAGCTGGAAAATTTTGATGTAATTTCCAAACTGAACGTAGGTTCCGCGATTGTGGCGCGGGGAAAGATTGTGGCGACGCCGCAGGCAAAACAGAAATTTGAGATGCAGGCGGAGGAAATCATTGTGGAGGGAATGTCCACGGCGGATTACCCGCTGCAGAAAAAGCGGCACAGTTTCGAGTATCTGCGCACCATTTCCCATCTGCGTCCCAGAACGAATACCTTTCAGGCGGTATTCCGTGTGCGGTCGCTGATTGCCTACGCGATTCATACGTTCTTTCAGGAGAGAGGTTTCGTCTATGTACACACGCCGATCATCACGGGCAGTGACTGCGAGGGCGCGGGCGAGATGTTCCAGGTGACCACCATGGATTTGAACAATCTGCCGCAGACGCAGGACGGGCAGGTTGACTACAGCGCGGATTTCTTTGGCAAGCCCACCAACCTGACGGTGAGCGGGCAGTTAAACGTGGAAACGTACGCCTTTGCTTTTAAGAACGTATATACATTCGGACCTACTTTCCGGGCGGAAAATTCCAATACGACCAGACATGCGGCGGAGTTCTGGATGATCGAGCCAGAGATGGCTTTTGCCGATCTGACGGACGATATGATGGTGGCGGAGGCAATGCTCAAGCATGTGATCAGTTATGTGCTGGAGAATGCGCCGGAGGAGATGAATTTCTTTAATCAGTTTGTGGACAAGAGGCTGATTGAGCGGCTAAACCATGTGCTGCACTCCGACTTTGCCCATGTGACTTACACAGAGGCGATCGAGATTCTGAAAAAGCATAATGAAAGTTTTGAGTACAAGGTAGAGTGGGGCTGCGATCTGCAGACCGAGCATGAGCGGTTCCTGACGGAGCAGGAGTTTAAGCGCCCTGTGTTCGTGACGGATTACCCGAAAGAAATCAAGGCTTTTTATATGAAGCTAAACGAGGATGGAAAGACCGTTGCGGCAATGGACTGCCTTGTGCCGGGCATCGGCGAGATTATTGGCGGCAGCCAGAGAGAGGACGATCTGGAACTGTTGGAGCGCAGGATGGACGAGCTCGGGCTGAACAAAGAGGATTATGGGTTTTATCTGGATCTTCGCAAGTATGGCTCCGCGAGGCATGCAGGGTTCGGCCTTGGGTTTGAGCGCTGCGTCATGTATCTGACCGGCATGGGTAATATCCGCGACGTGATTCCCTTCCCCAGAACGGTCAATAACTGTGAGCTCTGATTACGAAACAGAATTCTGAAAAGTGTGCAGGTGTGCACGTATGAGAAAATGACAGGATATGGATAGAGGCAGAACGATGAAAAGGTACAAGAGACGGCTGTACGTCATATTATCCTTCATATTGTGTCTTTCAGTGGTAGATCCGATTTCGGCTACCACTATTTCCGAATTGCGCCAGGAGGTGAAGAAAAACCAGTCCCAGCTGAAAAATGCCCAGCAGAAGGCTGACGAAGCGCAGGAAGCGCAGGAGGGCGTGGAAGAGGAAATGGAGGAGATTGACGCTGAGCTGGTGAATCTGATCACGGACATCAACCTGTGCGAAGAGGCGATCAATGACAAGGAGGAGGAGATTTACAGGACGCAGCTCGACTACGACGCGGCGGTGGCGGAGAAGGACGAGCAGTACGCATCCATGAAAATCCGCATTCAGTTCATGTATGAGAAAGGCGACTCTTCTTATCTGCATATGTTTTTCGGTGCGGGAAACATGGGCGACATGGTGAATAAGGCAAAGTACGTGGAGGAGCTCTACGACTATGACAGGAAGCTTCTTACCGAATATGAAGATACGGTAAAACGCGTGCAAGAGCTCTGGGATACGCTTGAGGAGGATAAGTCGGAGCTCGAGACTTCCAAAACCGAGCTGCAGGAGGGACAGGCTTACATGGAGGAGCTGCTTGCCCAGAAAAAGGAAGAGTATGAGAATTACAGTGTGATGCTGACCAAGGCAAAGCAGGAGGCGGCGACTTACACAGCGCGGATCAAGCAGGAGACAGCGCAGATCAGAAAACTGGAGGAGGAAGAGCGCAAACGCCGGGAGGAAGAAGAGAGAAAGCGCAAGGAAGAGGAAGAACGGCGCAGGAAAGAGCAGGAAGCGCTGCTTGCCGACGGGGATGCCGATTCAGAGGAGGCGCCGAAGAAACAGGAAACGCCCGAGCCCACGTCCTCCGGCGGTGGGAAAGGGCAGGATATAGCGAATTATGCCTGCAAATTTATCGGAAATCCTTATGTGGCAGGCGGCACGAGCCTCACAAACGGGGCGGACTGCTCCGGCTTTGTGATGTCTGTCTACAAAAATTTCGGCATCAACCTTCCCAGAAGCTCCTATTCGCAGTCAACGGTCGGCAAGGGCGTGTCCTACTCGGATGCAAGACCCGGAGATGTGATTTATTATGGCGGACATGTAGGCATCTACATAGGAAACGGGCAGATTGTGCACGCCAGTACGGAGCGGACAGGGATTAAAATCACTTCGGCGACGTATCGGAATATTGTTACGGTGAGACGGATTGTGTAAGCTGACTTATATGAGAATATACACGCTGAATCAATATTTACGCGATACTTTTGGTCAAAAACTCTATAAAATAGCTTTGGACGGAGGATTTACCTGTCCAAACAGGGATGGAACCATAGACACGCGCGGATGCATTTTCTGTTCCGGGTCAGGCTCGGGAGAATTTGCAGGTGACTGCACGATGAGCATCACGCAGCAGATTGAAAGGGGCAAGGAGCAGGTTCGGAAAAAGATTAAGAATGGCAGATATATAGCGTATTTTCAGGCATTTACAAATACCTATGCGCCCGTCGGAAAACTGCGCTCGCTGTATATGGAAGCGATAAACCACAAGGATATCGCGGTGCTGTCCATTGCAACCCGCCCGGACTGCCTTCCGGATGAGGCGCTTGACCTGTTATGTGAGTGCAATCAGATAAAGCCGGTCTGGGTAGAACTTGGGCTGCAGACCATAAACCCCTCGACGGCTGCATACATTCGCCGGGGTTATCCGCTGCCCGTGTATGATGATGCCGTAAGACGGCTGAAAGCGTGCGGCATAGAAGTGATAACGCACGTGATACTCGGTCTCCCGGGTGAGTCAAGGCGGGATATGCTTGATACGGTATCCTATGTGGGGAGGAGCCATGCGGACGGCATCAAACTGCAGCTTTTGCATGTGATCAGGGGCACGGATCTGGAAAAGGATTATCGGGAAGGAAAGTTTGAAACGCTTACTTTTGAGAGCTATGTGGAGCTGGTCGCGGACTGTATTGCTTTGCTCCCGGAGAATATGGTCATCCATCGCATGACGGGCGATGGGGACAAGCGCACGCTTGTGGCGCCGATGTGGAGCACAGACAAAAAGCGGGTGCTCAACGCGATCCATCGGGCGGTTTCGCAAAAAGGCAGGAGCTAGGGGATTGACTTTTTCGCTGCATTTAAGATAAAATAGACAAAGGCAAAAGCGGGCACGAAGCCTGCATAGGAACAGAAGTTCCTGTAAGATCAGTTACAGGTTTGAACTGAAAAGAAATGGTGTCAGCGGCATGTATATGCCGTTTTCGGTGAATAAGAATAGCAAATGGCGCAATGTATACACAGGAAGGTATACGATTCCCCAGAGAGGAATCCGATGTCTTCCTTTTTTGCGCGCATAAACATGGAGGAAAAATGAATCTGTCAACTTTTTTCAAAGAAAATCCGAAAGCAGCGGTCGCTTTCTCCGGCGGTGTGGATTCGGCGTATCTGCTCTGCGCAGCGAAAACGGCAGGGGCGGATGTGCGAGCCTACTATGTGAAAAGCGCGTTTCAGCCGCGGTTTGAATTGGAGGATGCGAAGCGTCTCTGCGGGGAGCTGGACATCGAATTGAAAATTCTTACAGTGGATGTACTTGCAGACAGAGCCGTCCGGGAAAATCCAGCCGACCGCTGTTACCATTGTAAAAGGCTGATATTTACAACAATTGCGGAAGCGGCGGAAGAGGACGGTTATAAGATGTTGCTGGACGGCACGAACGCTTCTGACGAGGCGGGTGAGCGTCCGGGAATGCGTGCGCTGCGGGAACTGTCCGTGTGCTCCCCTTTGCGGGAGTGCGGCTTGACAAAGCAGGAGATACGCAGACTTTCCAGAGAGGCGGGACTCTTTACATGGGAGAAACCTGCATATGCCTGTCTGGCAACCCGGATACCTGCAGGGGAAGAGATCACGGAAGAAAAGCTGAACAGTACGGAGGCAGCGGAGGATTTTCTCTTTTCACTCGGTTTTACGGACTTTCGGGTAAGGAGATTCGGCGAGGCGGCGAGACTGCAGTTTCCGGCGTCCCAGTTTGGGCGTGTTCTGGAAAAACGGGAAGGGATCATAAAGGAATTGAAGCGGTATTACAAGGCGGTTCTGTTGGATATGGAGGCGAGGGCATGAGCGATTATCGAAAAATACTGGAACAGGTGAGGGACGGGGAGGTTTCCGTGGAGGAGGCGCTGCTCGTTATCAAGAAGAAGCCTTTTGAGGATATTGGCTACGCCAAGGTGGATCATCACAGGGGCGTCAGGCAGGGAGCGCCGGAGGTGATTTTCGGTGCGGGAAAAGAGGCAAAACAGATTGCGGGCATTATTGACAGCATGAAAAAAAACGGACAGGAGACGATCCTGATTACCAGACTTTCCCCGAAGAAGGCAAAGAAAGTGGCAAAACACTGCGAACTGACCTACTATGAGCAGGCGAGGATCGGCGTTGTCGGTAAAATGCCGGAGCCGTCCGGGATCGGAAAAATCGTCGTCGCCACGGGCGGGACTTCGGATATTCCCGTGGCGGAGGAGGCGGCGCTCACGGCGCAGGCGCACGGCAACGAGGTGGTGCGGCTCTATGATGTGGGTGTAGCGGGACTGCACCGGCTTTTGTCCCATCTGGACGAGATCATGGATGCATCGGTGATTATTGCGATTGCGGGTATGGAGGGAGCACTTGCAAGTGTGATCGGGGGGCTGGCAGACTGTCCGGTGATCGCGGTGCCCACGAGCGTAGGGTACGGCGCATCTATGCACGGGGTTTCGGCGCTTTTGTCCATGTTAAATTCCTGCGCCAGCGGCGTTTCGGTGGTAAATATTGACAATGGATTTGGGGCGGGGTATCTGGCAAGTATGATCAACCGTGTGAAAAGAAGTATTTAGATAACAGGAGGAAAAATTTATGAAGACATTATATTTGGACTGCGGTATGGGCGCGGCGGGGGATATGCTGACGGCGGCACTGTTGGAGCTTCTGCCGGATCGGGAGAAGATGATTGGGGAGCTAAATGCACTGGGGATTCCGGGGGTGGCGTTTGTGTGTGAGGAAGCGCAGAAATGTGGCATCGGCGGCACTCACATTTCCGTGTGCGTGCATGGGCAGGAGGAAGCTGTGACAGAACATCTCCACAACAATGCGCACACGCACGAGGCAGAACAGGCACACAAACATGGAGCGGGAGATGCCGGCCACCATCATAGTGGTATGCATGAGATTGAGCATATTGTGGGCGGGCTTTCCCTGTCAGAACGGATACGTAAGGATATTCTGGCGGTGTTCGGGATGATTGCGGAGGCGGAAAGCCATGTGCACGGCGTGCCTGTCACGGAGATTCACTTTCACGAGGTGGGCACCATGGACGCGGTGGCAGATATCACGGCGGTCTGTGTGCTGATGGACAGACTGGCGCCGGATCAGGTCATTGTGTCGCCTGTGCATGTGGGAAGCGGGCAGGTGAAGTGCGCGCATGGAATCCTGCCTGTGCCTGCGCCGGCAACGGCTTATATTTTAAAGGACGTGCCGATTTACGGCGGGGAGATCAGGGGAGAACTCTGCACGCCAACGGGGGCGGCTCTGCTCAAATATTTTGCCAGCCGTTTCGGAGCGATGCCTGTTATGTGCACGCTTGCCATCGGGTACGGCATGGGGAAAAAAGATTTTCCGGCGGCAAACTGTGTACGCGCGCTGCTTGGCGAGACGGAAGGCGCGGGAGATATGGTGACGGAGCTTATCTGCAATGTGGACGATATGACGGCGGAAGCCATCGGATTTGCATCGGAGACGCTTCTTGAGGCGGGTGCGCTGGAAGCCTACACCGTGGCGGCGGGGATGAAGAAGTCCCGTCCGGGTACGGTGCTGCATGTGATGTGCGCGGAGTCCGTGAAGGACAAAATGGTGGAGCTGATTTTCAGGCACACGACCACGATTGGCATCAGGGAAAACATTTCCAGAAGATATATGCTGGCGCGCTCGATCCAAAAGGTGCAGACGCCTTACGGGGAAGTGCGGAAAAAGATCTCGGAGGGTTACGGCGTGACGAGGGAAAAATACGAGTATGAGGACTTGGCGCAGATCGCGAGAGAGCGGGGGATGTCCATCCGGGAGGTGGAGGAATCCCTGTGAGGAAATGAAAGGCGGAAAAGATCTGCAGAGGAAGCGGTTGGATAAATTCTTTGAAGAGTAATTTATCCAACCGGGAATTTGTGATGCTTCGGAATGAGAGGAAAAATAAAACATTGGAAAATGGAAAGAAAAGACGGAGAGTGGGAAAAGCGGCGGGGCTGCTTGCCATTGCATTGTCGATTGGCGCCGGGATGTTATCATCCTGCGGAGCTGACAATATGGATGGGGCAAGTACCCTC
The DNA here is from genome assembly GCA_003611805.1 of bacterium 1xD42-87. Classification (GTDB taxonomy): domain Bacteria; phylum Bacillota; class Clostridia; order Lachnospirales; family Lachnospiraceae; genus UBA3282. The sequence continues at coordinate 64,413 of RAYM01000030.1, forward strand.
GTCTACGGCAGCGGCGATTACACTCGCATCAATCCGGCGTTGGATGAGCACGGGGAGATCAATCTGCTTCTATTTGACGGGCTGACTGCCCACAACGGGAAAAATGAGGTTGTGCCCGGACTGGCGAAAAGCTGGGAGTTTGACGAGGCGACATGCACGTATACTTTTTATCTGGAGGAGGGCGTCACCTGGCATGACGGAGAACCTTTTACGGCAAAAGACGTGAAATTTACGATTGAGACGATTATGGATCCGGAAAATGCCTCCGAGAACGCGCCCAATTATGAGGATGTGGAGAAAATCACGGTGACGGATGATCATACGATTTCGTTTCGGCTGTCCGCGCCGAACGTTGCTTTTCTGGATTATATGACTATGGCGGTGCTTCCCGAACATCTGCTTGCGGGGGAAGATATGCAGACTTCGGATTTCTTCCGCGCGCCGGTAGGAACCGGACCGTATAAACTGGAAAACTGGGATATGGGACAGGCAATTGTCTTGGCAAAAAACGAATCCTATTTCAAGGGGGCGCCCAATATTGACAGGGTGATTTTTAAGATAGTGACTGATGATAACGCGAAGACACTCCAGATGGAGGCGGGCGAGCTGGATCTGGCACTCCTTCCTCCGAAAGCGGCGCAGACGTTTGAAGACCGAGAGGGCTATGCCTGCTATCATATGCAGACCTCCGATTACAGGGGGATTCTCTTTAATTTTAACAATCCGTACTGGCAGAAAAACAGGGATATCATTCCTGCTGTCTGCTATGCGATAGACAGACAGGCAATTGTAGACGCGGTGCTGCTGGGACAGGGAATGCCCGCTTACGGTCCGCTGCAGCGAAATATTTATAACAATGAGAAAGTGGAGCACTATGACTATAACCCTGAAAAGGCGGCGGAAACTCTCAAGTCTGCAGGATGCGTCAAAGGGGAAGACGGGATTTACACAAGAGACGGAGAGCCGCTCTCCTTTGTGATCAGCGTGGGGGCAGGAGACCAGGTGCGGGCAGACATGGCACAGGCGGCAGCACAGCAGATTCGGGAGGTTGGGATCGACTGCAAGGTGGAGGTTCCAACAAAAGTTGACTGGAATGGTCAAATGTCGTATCTGATCGGCTGGGGAAGCCCCTTTGATGCGGACGACCATACTTATAAAGTTTTTGGGACAGGAAAAGGCGCAAATTACAGCGGCTATTCCAATGAGGCGGTGGACCGGTATCTGACGCTGGCGCGCAGCTCTGATGAGCCGCCAGTGCGCGCGGAAAATTATGCACGGTTTCAGGAGGAGCTGGCAAAAGATCCGGCGTTTGCATTTATCTGTTATATTGACGCCGATTATGTGGCAGATGCCTCGATTGAGGGCATTTCGCCCGATACGGTGATGGGGCATCACGGCGTGGGAATTTTCTGGAATATAGCGGAGTGGACAAAGTAAGAAGAACTTCTAAAGCTTGGCAGCATAGGCTGCTTCGCTATGAAGTTCTATGTCTTACTTGAGAGAATGTCTGAAAAGAGACATTCCCTGTATGCTTACGGAGGTTGGAGAAATGGATCTGCTGGAAGTCGAGAATCTGTCGGTCAGTTTTTACAGACCTGAGGGGGAAATAGAGGCTGTGAAAAACGTCAGTTTTTCCCTGCGGGAGGGGGAAATTCTGGCGGTGATGGGGGAGACCGGCTGCGGGAAAAGTGTGTTGTGCAAAAGCATACTGAAGCTTCTGCCGGATATTGCCAGAATCAAGACGGGACATATTTATGCCGGAGGAGAGGAGATTACCGGCTGCTCGGAAAAACAGATGCGGAAACTGCGGGGCAGTTTTTTTTCCATGGTTTTCCAGAACCCCATGACAGCGCTTAATCCGTGTATGTCTGTGGGCGAGCAGATTGCTGAGGCGGTGCGTCTGCGGCAGCCCGGGCTTTCGGGGAGGGAGCGGAAGCAGAGGGCGGCGGAGCTGATGCAGATGGTAGGGCTGAACCGTTCAAGGGAACGTGCAAAGCAGTATCCGTTTCAGCTTTCGGGGGGCATGGCGCAAAGATGCGTCATCGCCATTGCACTGGCGGCACAGCCGTCCGTTCTGTTTGCGGATGAGGCGACCACGTCGCTGGATGTGACGGTGCAGGCACAGATTCTGGACTTGTTTTTGGAATTGAGAAAGACAACGGGCATGTCCATTGTCCTTGTCACGCATAATCCGGGCGTGGCGGCAGGGACGGCTGACCGCGTGGCGCTGATGAAGGATGGGGAGCTGATGGGGATTGGAGATGTGGAGGAAATTTTTGAGAAACGGATACATAATCAGAATTTTGTATAATGCGGGAATATTTGCGCTGCGTGTCTTTGTATTGTCTGTTCTCGTATTTACCATCTCCAGACTCGCGCCGGGGGATCCACTTTACGCCTACTACGGGGAGCGGGTGGAGAAAATGAGCGTGACACAGCAGGAACAGGCAAGAGAGAGGCTGGGTCTGCATGAGCCGATTTTTACACAGTATGCGCGTTGGCTGCAGGGGGCGTTTTGCGGCGATTTCGGCATCTCCTATCAATATAAGACGGACGTGAAGGAGGTAATTGCCGCGAGAATCGGCAATACCCTTATTCTGGGCGGTCTGGGATTTCTTCTGATTTTTTTGCTTGCACTCTGGCTCGGACTTTTCTGTGCGTGGAGGGAGGACCGAATGGCTGATCGGATTATCTGCAGAATTGGCACTGCGACAAGCTGCATTCCTGAGTTCTGGCTGTCCCTGCTTTTGCTTCTGGTGTTTGCGGTGTGGCTTGACTGGCTGCCGGGTTCCGGGGCTTATTCCGTCGGAAAAGAGAGGGATATGGCGGACAGGGCGGCGCATCTCATTCTGCCGCTTGCGGTGGTGGTGCTGGCGCATCTGTGGTACTATGCTTTTCAGGTCCGCAACAGGCTGCTGGAGGAGGTGCGCGCGGATTATGTGCTGTTGGCAAGAATGAAAGGGCTGAGTGGAAAACAGGTATTGTACAGACACTGTCTGCGGGGGGCGCTGCCCTCCTATCTGAGCATGATGGCTGTGGCACTGCCCCATATACTCGGAGGTACCTATGTGGTGGAAACGGTGTTTTCCTATCCGGGCATCGGCACTCTGGCATATGAGAGCGCCAGATATCAGGATTACAATCTTCTGATGGTAGTGAGCCTGCTTACGGGAACGATGGTTATTTTCTGCAATATGTTTGCCGGGATTGTCAGCGGGTGGATTGATCCACGGATGCGTGTACACGGTCTGGCAGGCGGCGGAGAGGTGAGGAGATGATGAAAAATAAATTTCCTGCGCTTTCCTTAATTATATTGACTGCTATAGTCGCTTTTTGCTTTGCCTGTGGAGGGCTGATGACGAAGGATCCGCTTTACATGGATCTGGCGCACTGTAACGAGGCGCCGGGAAAAGAGTTTCTCTTTGGCACTGACGCAATGGGAAGGGATATTTTTTCCATGATACGGTACGGCGGCAGAATTTCCATTACAATTGGGTTTCTCGCAACCCTTCTCTCCACGGTTCTGGCAGTTCTCGTCGGGAGTGTGAGCGGTTGTGCCCACGCTCGGATAGACGGCGTTCTTATGGGGGCGACTGAACTTTTTTTAAGCGTGCCGGGGCTTCTGCTCACGGCTTTTCTGCAGGCAGTGTTTGGCGGGGCAAATGTGTACAGTCTGTCCGTTGTGATCGGATTGACGGGCTGGATGAGTATGGCTAAGGTGGTGCGGACGGAAGTCCTGCAGCTGAGGCATACGGATTATGTGCTGGCGGCAAGGTGTCTTGGCGGCGGTTTTTTTCATGTACTGTTTCGCCATCTGGCGCCTAATTTCTTTCCTTCCGTTCTGTTTGTGGCAGTTATGAATGTGAGAAACGCGATTGTGGCGGAGTCCACGCTGAGTTTCATGGGGTTAGGGCTTCCGGTGGAAGAAGTTTCATGGGGCAGTATGCTGTCACTGTCGGAAAACGCGCTCCTTTCCCGCTCGTGGTGGATTATACTGATTCCTGGTTTTTTCTTGGTGGGAACCTTGCTCTGCCTGACAAATCTTGGAAATTATATGCGGGGAAACGCAAACAGGAGGCACAGCAATCTGGGATGCGAAAAGAATAATAAAAAAAATATGAAGCAAATATAAAATTGTTATAAAATTTGAGAAAGAATGTGGTATAATAAAAATGCAACTACTATTTTTAATAACTTAGATGAATATACTGCTTTATTGCAAATCGTTTTTTGCTAGTCTTATTTTACAGTTGTCTATTCGATTTTGTTCTATTCTGGTCTGTTTGTCTATCTTATTAATCCAACATGTGAACGGGGGAAAACTTCATGCGGGAAAAAAGGAAAGACAGCGTGGAAAAGGTTTCGCGCGGAAAAAACGACGGTCAATTTATCGGCATCGGAGAGAGAATATCAAAGCGCTTCGGCAGGGTTATTATGATCTGCTGTATTGTTTTGGGAGTGATTACATCGGTTTTGAGTTATATTTCTTCGATCAGCGCAGTGTCGGAGACAATCAATAATACGTCTGATGTGGCGGCAAACTATGTTTCCTCCGCGCTGCAGGAATTTGTAGCGATTGCTTACGAGACAGGCAGTATCGCAAGACTTGCTGACCCGGAAAAAACGACTGAGGAAAAGAAGGCTATTTTAGACCAGAGGATTAAGGATCACGATTTTGACGGCGGATATCTGATTGACAGCAGCGGCGTGGACGTCATTACAGGGCAGAACCTTTCTGACAGAGTATACTTTACGGAAAGCATGAAGGGAAACACTTACGTCTCCACGCCGGCATACAGCGAAGTGACGGGGAAAGTATCGTATGTGGTGTCGGCACCGCTGTGGGAAGGCGGTATCCCCGGAACGACGCCGGTGGGCGTTATCGCCTATGTGCCGAACGGAGAGTTTTTGAATGATATCATGCGTTCCATCAAGGTCGGAGAGGGCGGCACCGCTTTTATGCTGGATAAAAACGGCATTACAATTGCAGATTTGGATTCCTCGCTGGTCGGTGTGGAGGATAGCGTGGCGCTTGGCGATACGAACCCCAGACTTAAGAAATACAGCGCAATCTGTAAAAAAATGATTGCCGGAGGAAACGGTACAGGTACATACAGCTATAACGGCAAGACAAAGGTAGTCGCTTACTCTCCGGTTCCCGATACGGACGGCTGGAGTATCGGCGTGGCGGCAGTGAGAAATGAGTTTTTAAAGATGTTTTATATTTCTCTTGTGGCCACGATTATCTTCGTGATGGCATTTACGATATATGGAGTTAAAGTTGGCGTAAGACTGGGACATGCGGTGGCTGCGCCGCTTGGCAGGGCGGTAGACAGGCTGAAGCTTCTGGCGGAGGGTGACATTCACTCCGAAGTGCCTGAGCCGACAGAAAACGATGAAACGAAGATACTGCTGGATTGTCTGTCAGAGACGATGCAGGATCTGAATAAAATCATTACGGATATCAGCAGTGATCTGGCGGAACTGGCGGATGGCAACTTTATGATTAATGTGGACGAGACATACAAAGGGGATTTTGCACAGATCAGTGATTCCTTCCGGGATATTGTCGGATCGCTCAGCGCAGCGCTGGGAGAGATCGACAGCAATGCTGAAAGTGTAAGAAAGGGAGCAACGGATCTGGCGGGCTCATCTCAGCTTCTGGCGGAGGGAGCAACCGATCAGGCGAGTGCGATTGAAGAGCTGACGGCGACGATGACGGATATATCCGAAAAGATTCATGCCAATGCGGAGAATGCGGCGAAGGCGAAAAAAGTAGTGAACGGTATGAACGATCAGGTGAGCGAGAGTAATGCCCAGATGAAACAGAGTACGGAAGCGATGGAAAAAATCAAGGAGGCTTCCAATAAGATCGCTGAGATCATTAGCAGTATCGAAGAAATTGCGTCCCAGACGAACCTTCTCGCACTGAACGCTTCTATCGAGGCGGCGAGAGCGGGCGAGGCAGGGAAAGGCTTTGCAGTGGTTGCCACGCAGGTGGGCACGCTTTCCGAGCAGAGCAGCGAAGCGGCGAAGAATACCAAACAGTTGATTCAGAACGCAATTCAGGCGGTAGAGGACGGAACCAAGCTGGCAAATTCCACAGCGGAATCGCTGCTGCTTGTGGTCGAGAATGCAAAGACGGTGGGCGATGCGATCGATGAGATCGCGATAGCATCTGAGGAGCAGGCAGATGCCACAGCGCAGATTACGGAGGGTGTAAACCAGATCGCGCAGGTTGTGGAATCCAATTCCGCCACCTCCGAGGAGAGCGCGGCGGCGTCGCAGGAGTTGTCAACGCAGGCAGATCTGCTCAAGGAATTGGTTGACAGGTTCAAATATCACGCATAAATACGGTTGTTTGGGAGCGGCGTCTGTATGGGGCGCCGCTTCTTTTGATACGCAGGACCGCATATGGAAGTTTGCTGTTTCACAGCATGCGGACTGCACGGCAAGCGGGGACAAAATCGAGTACATTGTCCGGGATACGGACGAGTAGTTATATCGGGGGAAAAACAGTGGCAGGAATCAAATAGTGGTCTGAAATACAGGATGGCACTCAATTTTGAGAGGGAAAAATCTGTCAGAGGAAATGATTTTGCGGCGCAGGAGTAGTGAATCTTCTGCGCCGCCTGTGTTGTATCGATTGCATTTTTACTGTATATAGTTTTCTGCTTTTTGTGTTCTCCGCCTATTTCTTGAGATTGATATAAGAAAATAGAAGAACAAGGCGCTGACGGATATTCCGGTAAACACTTCAGCGATCTGTTCACCAAGAGCGACTGAAAGTATCATGCGCAATGCAATAATTCCTGCCATAGCTGCTACCGCGATAAATGCCTTTTTCATAGTTTGATATCTCCTTTTGTTTGCTGTATTTTGAGGTGTTTTGTTTTCTAAATTAAGAATATCAAATTAGAGAAACAGCATCCATTGATGTAACTTACATTTCGGAATCGTAACTTACATTTGTGTAAGTTTACATGTTCTGCCTGCCATGACTTTCTTTACGGAGCGTTACCTACTTGTGACATATTCATGCATCGGTTTTAGCAGAGAATAATTTATTGGCAGTTTTTCGATTTCTTTGTAGGATAACCCATTATATTTTCCAATCCGTGGTCTATCTTCATTTTCTGGATGATGGAGATTTTGGCAAAGCTTTAAAGGATCCTTTGGGGATATGTGGTTGTGCAATTGTATCAGTGAAGATGTAATGGTACAGGGGTACAACAGGCAGGAAGGGCGCCGATCATAGGACAATACGAATGAGGGAAAAAGATGAGATTTATTATAACGGAAAAGAGTTTTTACATGGAAGAAGGAGGCGTGCTTTCTGGGGAGCTGCAGGCGTGGCAGGAAGCATTTATGAAAGACAAAGAATATGCATGGTATTTGCTGGGGTTAAAAGGATGCCCGCCGGATGCCGATATTTCCATGCGTTTTCTTTGCAAAGTAGCGGAAAGCTATTTTCGGTGTCTAACTTCATTGCCCGAACTGGAACTTTCCAAGGAAAAGACGGAAGTTCTTTTGGACGTGGAAACCGTTTCCCGGCTGGAAACGGCGGTTCCCTTTATCATCGGAGCCGAGTATCTGGATGGGAAGTGGTTCGGCAGTGCGTTTGACAGACTGCACGATGTTTTTCGGAGGGAGATCGCGGTATATTCAGACATGGTGGCGAGGTGAATTATCTACGGCAGGAACCATGTTAATCACCTTTATGTCTGTGTCCACTGTGGTTATTTTTATCATAGCGGCATGGCTGATCAATTATATGACACGCTTTATTCTGGAAAAGAGGAGCCGGGAGTTTGCGGTTTATTTGTTATCGGGAATGAAGAAAGGACAAATTGCAAGTCTTTACATGAAAGAAAATCTTTTTCTTGGCGTGTGTGCGCTATCCATGGGATTCCTTTTCGGAAGCTGGTTACGGCAGGCGTTATTTTATGTTTTCTATAAAAGTATCGGGAAAAATTACAAGGTAAATGCGGAAATATCCGCGGGCAGTATAACAAAATGGTCGGCGATCGTGGAAATGATAGGGCTGACTTTTACGTTTTACCTTTTCTATTTAGGGCTTTCCGCTTTCCAGATGAAATATATAAACAGGAAAGGCAGATTCATCTATAAATAGGAATGTTTATTTCTGTTAAGGCAGTTTTCCTCAAAAACGAGGAATACCTGTTTTGTTCTCGGAACATTGAGCTTCTTATTTATATTTGCGTTAGTCGGAAGCTCGCTGGCATTTATGCTGAGTGACTATCAAAATAAACAGCTAGATGTGGAATATCCTTTTGACATGATTATCATCAGCGACGATACGGGCAATGATTTTTCCAAGGAGGAGGCATTGATAGAGGACAGTATAACGCCGCGCGATATATGGAAATACTGCGTCTATCAAAATGCAGCAAGCGACATGGGCGACTGGCTGTATCAGAATTTACGGTTGTTTTCGGAGAGAGACACCGATCCGGGAATGGCAGAGGGAAAACGTGCCGTTGCCTACTACGATTAGGATGTGTATATGGGCGTATCCGATTATAACAGGCTGCGGGAAATGCTGGGGCTTGCCCCTGTGACCCTGCGGGACAATCAATATTGCATTCATATGCCGAACCGTGTCTATCAGGAAATAAAGGATAAGAGTGCGCAGGTGCAGAATAGCCTGCATGCCGGGCTTGAATTTGCCGGCTTCCATACAGAAGTTTATGTTCAAACTGTCCGTTTTAGCAATCTGCAGGGGGCGCATGACATCTTGTAGAGGATTACTGCCAGCATTACTGTATCATAGATTGGGAAGTGGCCTGGTATGGGAGTATGAATTTTCTGGGAAAGGAAGACAGCGAAGACAATCTAATACGCGTTTGCAGTAAGGAGATTGCAGCGGAACTGCTGGAGCTTACGTTTGGGAAACAGGAGGCCAATTATATTATTGAAAACAATGCCACGGTGAGACAGACGGCGAAGGAGTTCGGGATTAGTAAGAGTACGGTAGTAACACAATAGAACGATTTGTGTGGCTAGTGAAATAGTGACAGGACATTTGGAAGAACTGTGATAGGACTTCTGAATGTCCTTTTATAATATTTGATTGTGAAATGAAAGGGGTGAGGGTATAATGAATACAGAAAAGTGGTGGGCAAAAACCAGGGGAGAGTAATGTGGGAAAGTTTATTTTATATCATGGCAGCCCGGATGAAGAAAACGGATATCTGAGTAATTGGTATCCTTCCTGTTTCAAGTTGAATGAGACAGTTTTTCATCTATGGAGCAGTTTATGATGTACCGCAAAGCGATTTGCTTTCACGATAACAATATAGCGGTTCAAATTCTTGAAACGGGCGATGCTGTCCGCATTAAGGATTTGGGACGGCATGTATCAGGGTATGATGAGAATCTTTGGAATGGTGTGCGGCAGCTTGTTGTTTATGAGGGATTACTGGCAAAGTTTTCGCAAAATGATAAATTGCAAGAACAGCTTAAGGCTACGGGAAATACTGTGTTAGCGGAGTGTGCTGTAAAAGACCGCATCTGGGGCATTGGATTGTCAATGAACGACCCGGACAGATTTGACCGGACTAAGTGGAAGGGACAAAATCTGCTCGGATATGCTTTGATGATGGTGCGAGATAGGCTGTGATAGAAGAGGCCAATACAAATGAGGAAAAGAAACTGATGAGATTTATCATAACAGAAAAAAGCTTTTATATGGAAGAAGGAGGCACGCTTTCAGAAGAACTGCAGGCGTGGCAGGAGGAATTTAAGAAAGACAAGGAATATGCATGGTATTTACTGGGCTTAAAAGGATGTCCGCCGGATGCCGATATTTCCATACGCTTTCTTTATAGGGTCGCAGAAGGTTATTTTCGGTGTCTGACTTCATTACCCGAACTGGAGCTTTCCAGGGAAAAGACGGAAGTGCTTTTGGATACGGATACTGTTTCCAAACTGGAAACGACGGTTCCCTTCATAATCGGCGCTGAGTATCTGGGCGAGAAGTGGATAAGGAGTGCGTTTGCCAGTCTGCACGATATTTTTCGGAAGGAGATCGCGTCATATCCGGGCACGGTGGCAATGTATTTGGCTGAACAAAGCCAGCAGCTGCGTGTACCGGAGCGTATATTTTTCCATCTTGTGGAGAGTAACGAGGAAGCAGGATTTCCTTTTGCATTTCTCGCAACCTATGCAACGAAAAATGAAAACGGAAGGATCAACCATATGCCTTTGCAGTATGCACTGGTGGAGTATCAGGCGGAGAGAGAAAAGCTGTTAAAGCTTTTGGCCTGCCTAAATAAAGCATCGGAAAAGTCAGGATTTGTAAGAGAGGCAGTGGAGAGCGGAGAAATGTTCCACCCCTTGAAGCTTACGGCACAGGAAGCCTATCAGTTTTTGAAGGAAATTCCTGTGATTGAGGAGGCGGGTATCCTGTGCCGCATCCCGAACTGGTGGAAAAAGCGGGCGATGATGGTCAGCATGAATATGTCCCTGGGAGATGAACAGCCCTCCTTTTTGGGATTTGATGCTGTTTTGTCCATGACGCCGCATTTGGAAGTGGACGGCACGCCACTGACGAGAGAAGATATCGAACTTCTGTTAAAGCAGACGGAGGGGCTGGCGTTTTTAAAAGGTAAATGGATCGAGGTAGACCACAGCAGGCTGGAGCAGCTTTTAAAGGAGATGGATGAACCGGGAGAAGGCATGACCTTTCTACAGGCATTAAGGGGAGCCTCGTCGGATATGCTGCCCGAGGACGAGGGAGTGATCATCTCCAACGGGAAGTGGCTGACAGAGCTTTTGCAGAAGCTTCGGAAACCGGAGACGATGCGTAAAGTGAGGGTTCCCGTGAGCGTACATGCACAATTGCGGCCTTACCAGAAAAACGGGTTTACATGGCTGCATTATATGAATGAACTGGGATTCGGGGCCTGTCTGGCGGATGATATGGGCTTGGGAAAAACGCTTCAGGTGCTGACATTTTTGGAAAAGCTTCGAAAGGAAAGCGGACAGAAGCGTGTGCTCCTAGTTGTTCCGGCGTCTTTGCTTGGCAACTGGAAACGGGAGGCGGAGAAATTCGTCCCGGACATGCCGGTACATATTCTCCACGGTGGCGGCGCGGCGGCGCTGGCGGAAGAATTAAAGACTACAGAGGCGTTTCTGTTTATCACGACTTACGGAATGACGGTCAGGGTAAAGGAGTTTGCGGAGCAGGCCTGGGACTGCCTGATTCTGGATGAGGCGCAGGCAATCAAGAATCCGACGGCAAAACAAACCCATGCGATTAAAAAGATTCCTTCAAGGATGCGGCTGGCCATGACGGGAACGCCCATTGAGAATGATCTGACGAATCTCTGGTCCATTTATGATTTTATTGATAAGGGTCTTCTGGGAGGCTTTGCGGAATTTAAAGAATACACGAAAAAACTGGCAAGGGAACCGGAGGAGTATGCGCGTTTAAAGTCCGCAATCTCTCCTTTCATGCTGCGGCGGTTAAAAACGGACAAGCGGGTGATTACTGACCTGCCGGAGAAAGTGGAGACAGTGGATTATGTCAGCCTGAGCAAGAAACAGATTGTGCTTTACCGTAAGCTGGTAGCGGAACTTGCAGAAAAACTGGAAGCGCTGAGCGGCTTTGAAAGGTGCGGTCTGATTCTGGGGGCATTGACCCGCCTGAAACAGATTTGCAACCACCCGGACCAGTACCTTGGACAGGAAAAATTTGCGCCGGAGGAAAGTGGAAAGTGGGAAATGCTTAAGACGATCTGCACGACGATTTATGAAAAGAGGGAACGTGTTCTGGTATTTACGCAGTTTAAGGAGATAACGGCGCCGCTGTCGGCATTTCTGGAGACAATTTTTCAAAAGAAGGGCTTTGTGCTCCACGGCGGCACGCCTGTGAAGACGAGGAGCCGGATGGTGGAAGAATTCAACGGAGAGGAGTATATTCCCTATATGGTTCTGTCGGTCAAGGCAGGCGGAACCGGTTTAAATCTTACAAGCGCCAACCATGTAATTCATTTCGACCGCTGGTGGAATCCGGCTGTGGAGAATCAGGCGACGGACCGTGCATTTCGAATCGGCCAGAAGCGGAATGTTTTTGTACATAAGCTGGTGTGTGAGAAAACAATTGAGGAAAAAATTGACCAGATGCTGAAATTCAAAAAGGAGCTTGCTGAAAATGTAATTGGAGGAAGCGGCGAAAACTGGATTACAGATCTCAGCAATGAAGAGTTGCTTTCCGTATTAAGACTTGACATGTAGGAAAGTGAATGCCTTTCTGGTATACAGGAAGCTTTTAGGATAAAAGATTCGGGGAGGAACAATATGAGCCGGTATTGGGAAGATGCTGTTTACGAACAGCCATCGGAAGATAAAATCAGGAAAAATGCTGCGGATACGGTGAAAAAGGAGAAGAAAAAGGGAAAGACACTGTCCCCTGTTATCATATCTGGAAGAACCATAGCAAAGGAGTGGTGGGGGAAAGCATGGTGTGAAAACCTGGAGCGCTATGCGGATTATGAGAGCAGACTTGACCGGGGGAAAAGATATGTCAGAACCGGCACGGTAATCGACCTACAGATACAGAAAGGAAAGATTAGCGCCAGAGTACAGGGACGCAGGAAGACACCCTATAAAGTGGAGATCAGAATCAGTCCGCTTTCGGAAGAACGCTGCCAGAATATGATTGCCCTGTGCGGGGATAAGATTCAGAATCTGGAGGCGTTGATGGAAGGAGACTTCCCGGATGAACTGAGGGAAGCGTTTTTACAACAGGGTGGACTGTTTCCGGAGCCGAAGGAGATTGCTTTTAACTGCAGCTGTCCTGACTGGGCACTTATGTGCAAGCATGTGGCGGCAGTTTTATATGGAGTGGGGGCACGGTTTGACGAAAATCCCCTGCTGTTTTTTGAATTGCGCGGACTTGATGTGGGCAGGCTGATTGACGTGACTTTGGCTGACCGGGTGGAGAAGATGCTGGAGAACGCGGACAGACCCAGCAGACGGATTATTCAGCAGGAGGATTATCTGAAAATTTTCGGGTTTTGAGCTGACAAAATATATATAAACAGTAGGGAGGATGAGATGCCGTCAAAAGGTATGTACCATACTGTCTGTGAAGCTTTTTTCAAAATGATACCACGGAACCACCCCATATCTTTTTAAAGTCCATTCCTGTATAAGCTCGACATAATTGTCCTTTGTGTCATCCTTTAAATAACTGTCAGGGTCAAGCATGATTTGGATGACCTCCTGAAGTTCCTCCATGTCCCAGTCGGAATCCAAAGCCACAGCACCGATAATTGCTTCAAACAAATCCTCTTTCACAGACATTTCCTAAGTTCTGTTAATTCAGCTTCATTTTTACTACATGAAAATTCATCAAATTCATCGTTTGGATTATAGTCTTCATAATCACTGGTAAAACAGCCGTATTTTTTTGTTAGCAGTTTGATCACAGTGAGATCCAATACTAAAAAGTCCGACAAAATAAAACTGTTAAGCACAGTTATACAGTCCGACAATATAGATTAAATTAGATTCTTGGTTTTGGGGTGGCTGCAGATATTTACTTGCATAAATAGGAATAAACACATAGAAACAATGTTTCCAATTTAAAATAGTATGCCCTATTGCTAATATAGCAAGGAATAGTGATATAGTCAAGGGATTGTCCGATTTGATAGCTTTAGAAATCAATTTTGATGCCAACAAGTGGACGGTTTGCGTATTGTATGATTGTACAGCATTTGAATTTGGGGTAAACTGTTTATAAAATTATTTCTTAAGATTTCATCCTGCTAAAAAGTCAGTCGTGGAACGATGAGAAAGGAAGTGGCTGCGTATGCGATATACTATAAATGAAATAAAGGACAAGACAAATCCCATCGCAAAAGCATATGGAATTGGACGAATGAGCTTGTTTGGATCTTATGCCAGAGGCGAGGCGAAAGATGATAGTGATATTGATTTATATATTGAACGCGGCAGATTGAAAAGTTTAATACAGTATTTTGCGTTTATTGATGAACTGGAAAATGCTTTGAATTGCCATGTAGATGTTGTCACGACAGAGATTGAAGATAAAATATTTCTTTCTAAGATTATGCAGGAGGGGGTGCTTCTGTATGAAGAATGAGGACATGCAGATTATCAAGAAAATGATTAAATATTGTGATGATATTGGTACACTTATGGCAAGATTCAATACAGATTTTGAAAGATATAAAACAGATATTTCCTTCCAGTATTCGTGTAACATGTGTATCATACAGATTGGAGAGCTTGCTAACAGATTATCGGATGAAACTAAAGAAAGCAGTTCAAACATACCATGGAGGGCGATTAGAGGAATGAGAAATTTACATGCGCATGATTATGAAAATGTTGATATGGAAATTGTCTGGAATACCTTACGGGAGGATATTCCGATGTTAAAATAAAATCTGGAAGCGCTATTATATCAAAAGTGGCTATCGAATACTATTTTTATGTAGTCATAACCCCTCAGAATACTTCATACAATGTAAAAAAGTATTCTGAGGGGTTTTCTCTTGAAGGATTATATCGAAGAGCGTGCGATGAATATTGCCAATTATATTATTGAAAACAATGCCACGGTGAGGCAGACGGCGAAGGAGTTTGGAATTAGTAAGAGTACGGTACATATGGTAGTAACAAAATAGAACGGTTTGTGTGGAGAATAAAATAGAGAATTATCAGAGCATTAGGGAGATGGAAGCCTCTTTAATGCTTTTTATTTATCCATTAGAAGATGTAATTTCTGTGGTAATTGTGCAGATATCGTGATAAGCTATAAATATGCAAAGTTGCAAATTAAGGAGAAGGTAGCTGTGGAACTAAAAATTGAAGAGCTGAGAAAAATATGTATTCCCGAAAATATTGAAATAACCTTACATGCGGCAAAGCGGCTTGAGCAACGTAATATTTCGATCAATGATATAATATTCTGTATACATGAAGGAGAAATTATAGAACAGTATCCAGATGATTACCCATATCCAAGTTGTCTTATACTTGGGTTTACCATGAAGAAGAAATATATTCATGTTGTAATTGGTACTGACCTGGAGACGCTTTGGATTATAACAGCATATTATCCCAATTTGGATAAATGGAAACAAGACTTAAGGACAAGGAGGGAGGATTAGGTATGACTTGTTTTACTTGTAAAGGCTATATGGAAAAGTCTTTAACAACTTATATGACAGAGTGTGATGGCTGCTTTCTTATTATTAAAAATGTGCCTTGCTCGAAATGCACACAGTGTGGTGAGGAATATTTAAATGGTGTAACGCTTCAGAAGATTGAGGTGATTATTGAAAAATTTAAAACAATGTTGACAGAGATAGCCATTGTAGATTATAACAAGGCGGCTTAACATGAAATGTGAAGCCGAATGTAACGCTGACGGTCTTTTCATTTTTTTAAACAAATAGTCCGTCTGTCCTATTAGAGAGTGAGGAGGATGACTATGAATAAACTGATTGTAAGCGAGCGCTTTGATGTAGATGACATTAGAAAGATACGTGAATATAACTCGTTGCGTCACATTAATATGACACCAGCGGAAATAGTGGAAGACACGAAAAAGGGAGCGGCGGTAATCCTTGGGCATCTACAGGAGAGGCGCGCTGTAAAGATATGAGGCTGGATGAAGGCATTCTTGTGACAGAGAAAATTGTTGATTGAGGAGAAGCGTATATATGACAGATGAAATTTTGTCTTTGCAGGACAAAATGAAATGTTTGGAAAAAGAAAATCAGTATCTAAAATCCCTGCTTGATCGGGCAGGGATTTCTTATTATGCGTCTGATGAAATGAAAAACAGGGATTTATTTGATCCAGACCAGGGAAAGAGAATCATCCCCAGAGAGATTACCGATCATGACGCTAATCTGTTTTTCGGCAAGTTTTGGGGGCGCACGGATGTATATGCCAAACGTACCCTCAAAAAATCTACGGGAGAGATCAATTATTACACGCAATGTTACAATTTTTATAAGGCAGGGTGCCCAAGAATGAGCGGCAGTAAGATCAGGTGTCAGGATTGTAAAAGGCAGGCATATAAGAGGCTGGAGAAACAGCAGATTATGGCACATTTAAAGGGCGCTTCGGAAGACGCGGCAGATGTAATAGGCATTTATCCGTTGTTGGAGGATGATACCTGCAGATTCCTTGTATTTGATTTTGATAATCATGACAAAAATGCGGAGAAACGCGATTTTGCCAATATGGATGATAACTGGAAAGAAGAAGTAGATGCACTGCGTGAAATATGTGTCATCAACGGCATAGATCCTTTGGTGGAACGATCACGGTCGGGACGCGGCGCTCATCTCTGGATATTTTTTCAGAAGAAAACAGAGGCTTCTCTGGCAAGAAAATTTGGAAATACACTGTTGAGAAAAGGGGCAGAATCTGTCAATTTGAAATCCTTTCGGTTTTATGACAGAATGCTGCCGATGCAGGACCATCTTTCGAAGGGCGGTATCGGCAACTTGATCGCGCTGCCACTGCAGGGACAGGCTCTCAAAGAAGGAAACAGCGCATTTGTGGATGAAAATTGGAACGCATACCCGGATCAGTGGAAAATATTATTAAGTAAGCCAAAACTTTCAAAGGATTTTATAGAGGAAAAATTAAAAGAGTGGAAAAGCTTTGCGACAAATCAAGCGATAGAGATAAATGAGATATGGGAGCAAGACGGAGAAAAACCGTGGGATAAGATAAGAGATTTTTTGCAGTGTGATGTAGACGGGGAACTTTACATTACTCTGGCGGATGGCATTTATATTTTTACAGAAAATTTAGCGCCAAGAATACAAAACAGAATACGGGAACTGGCGGCATTTAAGAATCCTGCATTTTATAAGAATCAGGCGATGGGGCTGTCTAATTTTGCAAATTCCAGATACATTTATCTCGGCAGAGATGAAGGGGAATATATCAGGATTCCCAGAGGGTTATTGGAGGATGTAACTGCCAAATGTGATAAGGCTGGTATTGTCAATTGTATTCAGGATGAACGATGCCGGGGAAATGCAATCCGGGCGTCATTTCAGGGACAATTGAAGGAATCCCAGATTCCGGCAGTGGAAGCCATGCTGAAACATGAGACAGGCATACTTCACGCAGCCACTGCGTTTGGCAAAACCGTTGTCTGTTGTAATATGATTGCAAGAAAAAAGGTTAATACGCTGATTTTGTTGCAAACTTCGGCATTAATAGAGCAATGGGAAAGTGCCATGGAAAACTTCCTGACCATAGATGAGGAACTGCCAGAATATGTGACGCCGACCGGAAGAAAGAAAAGGAGAAAGAGTGTCATAGGCAGGCTGCAGGGGGCGCATGACTCTACGACAGGAATCATTGATATAGCCATGGCAGGCTCTGTTTGTAAAAAGGGAGAATTTCACAGAAGATTGAAAGAGTATGGCATGGTAATCGTGGATGAGTGTCATCATGCTGCGTCTGATACCTTTGTAGAAATATTGCAGGAGGTACGAGCAAAATATGTGTATGGCGTGACGGCGACGCCGCTTCGCAGCGACGGATTAGAGAAAATTAACTATATGCTGCTTGGCCCGGTCAGATATCAGTTTACAGCAAAAGACAGAGCAAAAGAACAGGGGATTGCGCACCTGGTATATCCGAGATTTACGAGAGCAGTTGCACCGAGATTTCATCAGGATAACATGCATCCGAATGAAGCCTATGCAATTTTAAGAGAGAATGAAGACCGGGATGCCCTGATTGTAAACGATGTTATAAAATGTATTGCAAAGGGCAGGACGCCGGTGATACTTTCGAGATATGTAGATCATTCGCGAAAGCTGTATGACAGATTAAAGAGCTGCGCGGATGAAGTATTTTTGCTTTCAGGGGAAAACACAAAAAAGCAGCACCGTGCTGTTTTAGAGCAGATGAAGCAGGTGGAAGCTGACAAAAGTATGATTTTGGTTGCTACAGGAAAGTTGATCGGAGAAGGGTTTGATTATCCGAGACTGGACACGCTGATCATGGCAATGCCGGTTTCATGGAAAAGCGTGGTGGAGCAGTATGCAGGGCGTTTAAATCGGGATTATGAAGGAAAGGAAAGTGTGATTATCTACGATTATGTGGACAGCCATATTTCCATGTTTGAAAAGATGTATCATAAGCGCCTTAAGGCATATAAACAGATTGGCTATGACATTTGTGTGGGAAATACAGTGGAAAAGCAGAATGTAGGCGCTATATTTGATATTGATACTTATGCTGAAGTATACAAAAATGATTTGCTAACCGCGAATAAGGAAATCATCATAGCAAGCCCGGTAATCAGTGGCCCTAAGATTGAAGAATTGATCCTATCATTAAAGAACCTACAGGAAAAGGGTGTTCGAATAAGAATTGTAACGTGGAAACCGGACAGTTATGGATTTGGTGACAGTGCATATTGGATGGAACTGCAGGAGAGGATGCGCAGCAATGGGTTCGAAATGAATCTTGTTGAGGATTACTGCCAGCATTATTGCATCGTAGATCGGGAAGTGGTCTGGTATGGGAGCATGAATTTTCTGGGAAAGGAAGACAGTGAAGACAATCTGATGCGCGTGTGCAGTAATGAGATTGCTGCGGAATTGCTGGAGCTTACGTTTGGGAAATGGGAATTCGGGAATTAATCTTTCAGACCACTTGATACAATGTAAATAGTGGTCTGATGAGATTTTTCCGCTGTCTTTATAATGATAAGGTATATTTAAGCATCTTCTAAGATGGCAATTCTGTCTGCAGGGGTTTTCTTTTGAATCAGTTTTTTCTTCAGCTCAGTTAATTCGGCCTCGTTTTTATCACATGAAAACTCGTCAAATTCTTTGTTTGGATCAAAATCATCGTAAAAGAGCGGGGATACAGTCAATACCTTTTTATTTTTGGATTCGGTATTGCTACATTGTATAGTCGCACTGTATAATAATAAAAAAATGAGACACAGTTGATTTTTAATTCATATGATTTGCTTACCATGAATAATGATGTAATTCGCTGTGATAAGATGATTTTTGTAAAATTGCCGTTTGCTTGAGTGGAGGTGAAAACTGATTTGGAGAATACTAAAGAAAAAAATTTTGATATCATGAAATTATGTTTGTATCTTATTTCACTGTGGATCCTATTTTTTATGTTAATAGTACTGAAGATAGATGTTTCATTAATTCCATTCAAAGTGAACATGAGCAATATAGTAGTTTTTGTGTCTTGCAATCAAGTTGCGTGCATATGTATAATATTTATTATTTTAGGTGGGATAGGATATTGGTGGTTTGCAGATTCTTTAAATAATGCAAAAAATTTACCTGTTGTAATATTAGAATGTGAGAGTGTTAACTATGAAAACTTGTCATTTCTAGCAACATACATTATACCACTGGTGTGTTTTCCGATGGAAACAGATAGAGAAATTTTTGTTATGTTTTCTGTAATTGTGATCATTGGTTGTATATTTGTTAAAACAAATTTATATTATACTAATCCATCGTTGATTCTTCTTGGTTTTAATGTTTATAGAGTAAAAACAAATTCAAAAAAAACATTTCAGCAAGGGATTGTAATTATAAAAGGTAAATTGAATGAAGGAGAAAGCGTTAAATATTTATGCTTAAGTGATAATGTATATTTTGGGAGGAAACTGAAGAATGCAAATACGAAAGATAAAAAATGAAATTGCTGAAATGCTAAATGAGAAACATGGAATTATGCTTTATGCAGTTTTGAAAACGGAAGAAGGAAAAATAGTCAAATTCCTTAATATCGCAGATGAAGATGATGATAAGGATAATACATCAAAAGATTTATTAAAGGGATTTACGGATATTATAAAGAATAAATTCGCGGTATATAATGAAGATGATGAAATTATAAAACTTTCGTCAGCAGATGAAAGAAAAAATGCATTATATTATTATGATTTGGATGAACTTCCTATGGAAATGGAGAGGTTAAAAGATATCTCTGAAACATTAGATGTTGGAGAAATATTTAATTTTAAACAAGATAGTTTAAGTCAAATAGCAGCCCTTATAATAGTGATTGGAAATGAGAATCGTAACCTGATTATGTATAAGCAACAATATCCCGTTAGTCTTTTGAACCGAGATCGATATATGTTGACACCGATTCTTCATGAGAATAGATTGAAAAGATTTGATCAAGATATTTTAAGGGTTGATTTTAATTATCAGTTCTTTTTGTGGAATGATGTAGTATATATTTCTGACATAGAAAAGATGGAAAAAATATGTTCATTTCATGATATTGTAATAAATGAGGCTCGGACAAGTATACAAAAAATAGAAGAAATAAATATATTGGATAATATTGAAGTATTAAATGACGAACTTGATAATATTACCTTTGCTCGTAAGCTGACAAGAATTTATAAAGATTCTAAAGTGCTTGGAAAGGTCAGCAATCAAGCTATTATTGAGTTTTCATTACGGCATCATTATTTTAAGAATAACCCATTAAAGTTAACGGAATCAAAGGATAAATTTATTCTTGACACAAAGAAATCAAAAGAAACTTTTATAAAACTAATGAATGATGATTTATTGACCTCACAGCTCACAAATTCTGATTATGAGTCCTTGGCTAAGAATAATCTTTGATATAACAAACCGTCATAACCCCTCAAAATACTTCATACAATGTAAAAAAGTATTCTGAGAGGTTTTCTCTTGAAGGATTATATCGAAGAGCGTGCGATGAACATTGCCAATTATATTATTGAAAACAATGCCACGGTGAGGCAGACGGCGAAGGAGTTTGGGATATCAAAGTCTACAGTACATACGGTAGTAACAAAATAGAACGGTTTTGGAATAGAGTGATGTGGACCGTAAAGTAACGGAAAATTGGGGCATTTGGAGGAACTGTTATAGGACTTCCAAGTGCCTTTTTCAAATATTTGATTGTGAAATGAAGGGACTGAGGGTATAATAAAATCACAAAGTGTATAAGGCGCTTTTGTATAAAGATAGAAGAAGGAGGCTGTTTTGTATGAATGAAATTGAGAAGTTAAAAGAATGTATTGTAGAACAGCTTTTACCTATGCAGATATATTTATTTGGTTCTTACGCGAATAATACGTTTACAAATGAAAGTGATTTGGACTTGTATATTGTCGTTAAGGATGATGTGGCGGATATTCCGGCAGAAACGGCGAGAGCCTATAAGGCGATTCGGAGAGTAAAGCAGCGTCCCGTAGATATTGTTTTAGGAACAAGAAGCCGTTTTGAAGCAAGAAAAGACATTCCCTCTGTAGAGAATGAAGTATATCGAAAGGGGGTGCTTTTATATGACGCCAGAAACTAAAGAATGGGACGATATGGCAGTTAAACGAATTTTGAGGAATATAAAATATAGATAGAGGTCGTTGAGATCATAGGATTTCAGCGACCTCGTATTTTTACAGATTGCGATTGTATCGGGCTTCTAATTGGTGAATTACTTCATGCAAAGTCTTTGCTTTGGTTTTAATTTCCAGATAGTCCTTTTTCCAAACTAAATCTTGTCGTAAACTTTCTGGGGAAGCGTTGTAAATAGGTGTAGAATTACCGCCAGGAGGATTTATCAAAAAGAAAAATAAATGATTTTCCGGGTGTTCTCTGTTAATGGCTGCTATTTTTTGACGGGCAGTTTCCGTATTAATAAGAATCGAGGATAATATCCAAGTGATTTCCGAAATGTCTTTATGTATCTTTAGAACTTCATTAGCTAATTTTGCAGGGGTGAAGTTTTCTTGTAGTTGCTTGTAATCTGATGTCGTCATGTGAACGCTCCTTTTCTTTTTATGGTATCATTATAACTTATTATTGGAAAATAAAAACGCCAACTTATCGCCAAGGTTGGACAAGTCAATATAACTGTTTGAAATAAAATATGAGAAAAAATCTCAAATATTGTTTACAAACCAAAAGAAGCGTGTATAATATAGAAATAAGATGGAGGTAAAAGACTATGTTATGCCAATTTACCATAAAAAATTATAAAAGTATCCGTGAAGAGATGACTTTCGATATGCAGGCCGCGGCAATTATGGAGCATAGGGATAGAATCATTCAAACGAAGGACGGAGAAAAGTTTTTGCCGGTATCCGTAATCTATGGACCGAATGGCGGTGGTAAATCAAATGTGCTGGAGGCTTTGCATACACTGGATGCAAAGATTTTAAGACCTCTTTGTGCGACTTGTGATAAATCGGAGTGTGAGTTTAAGGCTAGAAAGATTCCAGTGGAACCTTTTGTCTTTTCGGAAACGACTAGAAAAGAGCCGACACAGTTCGAAGTGTTCTTTCGGACTGCTGCGGCAGAATATCGTTATATTCTCCATGTGAGACAAGATGTTGTTGCATACGAGAGTCTGGACCGAATCAAGTTAGATACCGGGAGGCGGTCAGTACTTTTTGTTAGAAACGGCAGTGAGGTGGATTTAAAAGGTGTTTTTGGAAAAATCAAGATTAGTGAGGAAATCTCAGAAAACTTGCCGTTGCTGTCTTATCTTGGGATAACTTATAAAAAGAACGAGATCATTTCTGATGTAATCCAGTGGTTTGAGGATTCTATTGATTTTTTAAATTATGGAAATCCAAGACAGGAGCTGCGAACAGCGATAGCGAAGACAGACGAGGTAAAAAAACTTGTGCTGGATATGATCCGTGAGATGGATTTAGACATTGAGGATTTTCGCATTGAGGAAAAAGATGAAAACCATATAGAAGTTTATACAAAGCATATCGTAAATGGATTTAGTGCGGAATTAACTTTATCAGAGGAATCTAGCGGGACAAAGAAACTGTTTGGGCTGCTGCCTTTCATTGCAAAAAGTCTTGTCGCCGGAACAACATTAGTCATTGATGAATTGGACGCTAAAATACATCCGGTATTGCTACGATACGTAGTCATGCTGTATAATAATATGGAGATTAACAAGAACGGCGCACAGTTAATTTTTACTTCGCATGATCTGTCAACTATGAATAATGATATATTCCGCCGTGATGAGATCTGGTTTGTGGCAAAGGGGAAGGAGCAGAACTCTAAGCTTTATTCTTTGGTAGAATTTAAGAATACAAAAGGGGAATCTGTTCGTATGGACGCAAAATATGATAAGCAATACTTAGAGGGCAAGTATGGCGCAGACCCATATCTGAAAAAGATTATAGATTGGAGTGAGGTCAATGCCTAAGAAAGTCGGAACGACTCAGTGGAGGAAACAGCGGCGTAAAGAATATCTGGAGAAAAAGGAATACCGCTATTATATTTTTTGTGAGGGTGAGCAAACGGAGCCGTTATATTTTGAGGGGTTTAAACGTTTGATAGAGGATAATCCGATTTATAAGGATATGGTTCTGATTGAAATTGAACCTTGCGCCGTGGAGACCATGCGGGTCATTGGTATGGCGGAACGATATGTACATAAAAATAGGATTAATAGAGGACAGATTTGGTGTGTGTATGATAAGGACAGTTTCCCGGCAAAAGATTTTAATGGTGTGTCGGAGCGGGCGGACAAGCTGAATCTGGAGAATCCAGAGTTACAATATCATGCTACGTGGAGCAATGAATGTATTGAGTTTTGGTTTATTTTGCATTTTGCTTACTATACTTCAAACAATCATAGATCTGAGTATATTAAGTTTCTGAATGATAAATTCAAAGAATTGGGGATGAAAAAGTATCAGAAAAATATGAGGGATATATTTGATGCTCTGATGGAGAAGGGGAGCCCTAAATTGGCGATACGGTATGCGAAACGGATTATGGAGGAAAATAAGGGAAAGATGCCAGCGGATATTGCACCGGGGACGAAGGTGTATGAGTTGGTGGAGGAATTGGCGAGGTATTTGCCGGAGAATTCTAAGATTAATTTTTTATAGAGATACGAAAGGAAATAAAATGGATATAGATACTATTAAAAAGATAATTCAAGGTTTTTTTCAAGAGGGTACAGTTACAATTGTTGGTTCTGGGCTTTCTTTAGCAGAAGGAATACCCGGAATGCGTGATCTAGCAAAAGAACTTCAGACTAAAATACCTACACTGTTGACTGATGCAAATGATATAAATATATGGAATCAAATTAATGATGATTTGATAAAAGGCATTGGGTTAGAGGAAACTTTGCATAATACTAAGCCAAGTACATATGTTGAGGAAAGTATACGAAAAGTGACTGCTAAATATATTGGTGATGCTGATAATTATATTTTTATGGATATGATAAGCAATGGTAGGGCGCTTAGATTTTCAGAGTATTTAAGGAGATTCAATATAAGAAATAGAGATATGATAGTTATTACCACTAACTACGATCGATTGATTGAATATGCATGTGAAATTAATGATATAATGGTGGACACGCTTTTTGTTGGCAAATATTTAGCAAGTTATAAGCCAGACCAAAGTAAATATTCTTGTTGTGTAGGAATGCAGCAACGAAAAGGGAAGGGAGCAACTTTGCAATATGCTCCGAAGATAACGCTTTTAAAACCCCATGGATGTTTGAGCTGGCATTTAATTAATGATATTCCATATTCTATTATGAATTACCCTATGGAAAATTGTTTGATTATTACTCCGGGATTAAATAAGTATCGTGAAGGGTATAGTGTGCCTTTTGATACCCATCGTGGACGTGCAAATGAAGAAATTGATAGAGCGCAGCAATATATAATCATAGGATATGGATTTGGCGATGACCATTTGGAAACGCATTTGGTAAGACAGTTAAGGAGTGGAAAACCTGCGCTTATATTAACATATGAGCTTTCCTCAAATGCAGAGCGTTTAGTAGGAGAATGCAATAATATTACTGCAATTAGTCACACGAATAATTTTGATTCAAAAGTAACAAATGCAGAAGGCGAAACGATTTTGTCTGGTATAAATTTATGGGATTTACATGAAATGATTAAGGAGGTATTTTGATGGCTGATTTATTAAATTTTGTTGAAAACGATTTGCTGGGTAGTGTGATTCAAGTAGATACTGAGCAAATAATAGTTGAGATTGAAAACGAAATTATTTTAGATAAAATATGTGTTGGAAATATTGTATCAATAGAAACATCTAAACAACATGAAAAGCTAATTGCGCTTATTGATAAGGTAACGCGTAAATATGTTGAAACACTTTCGGAAGAAAGCGGCGCGGGTGAAGTAACAGTATCATCAGCAGATTATATAAAAGTAAGTGTAATTGGAACATACCACTCAGTATATGGTTCAGAACATGATATTTTTAAAAGAGGCGTGGAAACATTTCCACAAATTGAGAGCAAATGCTATTGCGTTTCAGGACAAAACCTTCAAAATTTCATGAATATTTTAGGTAAAAATATTCATGTAGATAAAAGATTAAAAATTGGCACTTTTATGATAGACAAGGGCGCTGATGCAGTGCTTGATGGTAATAAATTCTTTCAGCGACATGCTGCTATTTTAGGAAGTACAGGCTCTGGGAAAAGTTGGTGCGTGGCTAATATTTTAGAAAAAGCAAGTAAGTTACAATATGCAAATATTATTGTTTTCGACATGCATGGTGAATATCAAAGTTTATCTGAAGGAAGTGATCCGATTGCTCACCGTTATAAGATTGCTGGACCTGGAGATTTAGATGCATCAAACCCGGATATACTTTTTTTGCCATATTGGCTTCTTAATAGAGAAGAGCTTTTGTCAATGATATTAGATAGAAGTGATTCTAATGCACCAAATCAAGCGTCACGATTTACTTTGCATATCAGAGAACTTAAAGAAGAAACTTTACAAAAAGAGGGAAAAATAGATACAATAGAGACCTTCACGGTTGATTCTCCAATTCCATTTTGTATGGAAGATTTATTAAAAAGACTTAAAGATGATGATGCAAGGAAAGGAATAGGAGTCAATAATAAACCTGTTAAAGGTGATTGGGAGGGGAAATTAACTAGATTTATAGCACGGCTTGAGACAAAGTTAGAAGATAGAACATATGGTTTTATGTTTAAACCTGTTGACGATGCCCAACTATATGATTGGCTTGGCAAAACTATATGCAAGCTACTGGGATATCAGGCTGGACAAATGGGTATTAAGATTATTGACTTTTCAGAAGTTCCATCGGATGTATTACCAGTAGTTACGGGAACACTTGCAAGGTTATTGTATGATGTTCAGTTTTGGATGAATCCAGATAAAAGGACTCCTTTTACGCTTGTTTGTGATGAGGCACATTTATATTTGCCTATAAAGGAAGATGCGGATTCTGTTCAAAAACAGACACTGTATAATTTTGAAAGAATTGCAAAAGAAGGAAGAAAATATGGAGTATCTATTCTTGTAGTAAGTCAGCGTCCGGCAGATGTAAGCAAGACAATCTTAAGTCAGTGTAATAATTATGTGGTATTAAGATTAACCAATGAAAGAGATAAGGGTGTAATTAAAAATTTATTGCCAGATGCGTTAAAGAGTACTATAGAGTTTTTGCCATTGCTTGATGTTGGAGAGACTTTGGTGGTTGGTGATGCAATTTTGTTGCCGAGTAAAATAATTTTAGATAAGCCATTAGATTCTCATAGACCGATAAGTGCAACAAAAGATTTTTGGGATGAATGGGATAATAATGAACCAGACAATTGCGCAATTGATGAAGCTGTCGAAGCATTAAGGAAGCAGTGCAGATCATAAAGCAAAACTAATTAAGTATTATGACCATGCAGATACATTGACGCCTTATGGTGTGTCGATAAGATACCCCAATGAGTCGTTTTTGGAAGTAAAGGAAGCATTGGATTTTTCTGGTGAGATTTTAAGGTGGATACAGAAAACTTTGAACGGTGATGAATAGAGGTAATTTAATTGTTCAGATAGTCTGATATAATGTGAAAAGTGTGCTGAGAGGGGATTATGGTAAGTACTGATAATATGACGGCAGAAATAATCGAGGAACTTACTTTTTCGGAAGAAGACCTTACGTTGCTTGCAAAGGCGAGAAAAACTCCGATTTCTTTTGATGAAGACTGTCCGGAAACGACACCCAAACGTGCATTGAAATTTCGGCGCGTAAATGCGCCTCGGAACAGTGGTTGAAGATAGGCATAATAAGGTGAGTGGAGGGGAAAGGATATGTTTACAGAGGTATCACAAAGTAAGAAAATTACAGACAACCGTATGACTGTTGACAAATATTCTGTTAAAAAAGATGCATTCACAACATTTATGGACAAAATGAATCTGGCAGAGAAATCAGTGCAGGGAAATGGTTACTATTTGGAGGAAGACGTAGAAGACGAATTGGATAAAATATGAGAAAGCTGAAAATAACCGCTTGCAAATCCAGATTATCTGTGTTAGCATATAACCGTTAAACAATAAACCATTAATCCAGAAAGAAAAGGAGGGCTTACCATGCAGAAAAATACAACAATCCATAACAGAATAATGCAACTGACGATCAAAGGTATGTCACTCCTTGTATCTTACAGATAGCTTTATTTTATTGCGCCGATAGAAAGTCCCGACAATGATCTTGGATATTTCTATTATTCCGCACTGTATAGATAGTGGAATCGAGACACAGCACCTTTGGGGTGCTTTTTTTGCGCCCATTTTTACAGAAAAAGGGAAAAGAAAGATTATGAAAACAGTAAAGGGCATTTACGCCGATGCGAGGATTTTTACAGATGATGTAGAAGATTACGCTCTGGCACAGGTAAAAATGATATGTGATAACGAAATTGCAGCGGGCAGTACAATCTGCATGATGCCGGACATCCACCCGGGTAAGATCGCGCCGATTGGACTTTCCATGACGGTCACGGATAAGGTGATACCGCAGCTTTTGGGTGTGGATATCGGCTGCGGCATAACTTGTGTAAAACTGAATAAAAGTAATGCAGAGTTCCAGAAGTTAGACAGGGTGATCCGGGAGCATGTACCATCTGGTTTTACCATTCGCCAGACCCCTCATTACATGGCGGAGGAGTTTTCTTACGAAGGACTCCACTGCATCCGCCATATCAACAGGCAGAAAGCAGACAGGAGCCTTGGCACGCTTGGCGGCGGCAACCATTTCATCGAACTGGATCAGGGTGATGATGGCAGCCTGTATCTTGTGGTGCATACTGGGAGTAGGCATTTAGGGGAGGAAGTGGCGGAATATTACACGAAATTTGCCAATACATGCCTGAAAGAGCGGGGAAAGGAAGTTCCCTATTACATGAGTTATCTGGAAGGTGATAGTAAAACTTCCTATCTGGGGGATGTGCAGATTATCCAGCGCTATGCCGAATGGAACAGGCAGATTATTGTCAGGGAGATTCTGAAAGGTATGAAATGGAAAGCGGTGGAGCAGTTTTCCGTGCCGCACAACTATCTGGATGATTCCGGCATACTCCGCAAAGGTTCTATCTCTGCGAAAAAGGGAGAGCCGGTAGTCATTCCGGCAAATATGCGGGACGGGGTCATCTTAGGCATGGGAAAAGGCAATGTAGAGTGGAATTACTCTGCGCCGCATGGTTCCGGCAGAAAGTTAAAACGTGATGATGTGAAGAACAAATATACGGTATCGGAGTTTAAAAAGGAAATGAGGGGTATCTACAGCAGTTGTGTCAGTGCGGACACCTTAGATGAAGCACCCTTCGCCTACCGCTCCATAACGGAAATCGTAGAGCAGATCAAAGATACTGTAGAGGTAACAGGGATATGGAAGCCTGTCTATAATTTCAAGGCAGGGAGTAGAAAGTAGAGGAGAAAAGATTTATGATAGTACAGATCAGTGCAGGACAGGGACCGTCCGAGTGCCGGCTTGCGGTGGCGAAGCTGTTTGAGGCATTGCAGAAGGAATACGGCGATCTGGTAGAGATATCCAAAAACAAGGGTTATGAAAAGGGATGCTATGATTCCATCAGGTTCCGGACAGAGCAGGATCTTGGCAGTCTTGAAGGTACCATATTGTGGATATGTAAAAGCCCTTTTCGTCCGAACCATAAAAGAAAGAACTGGTATGTGGATGTGAGCATTATCCCGGAACAGGACGAAGTCGCATCCGGGAAAGAATACCGTATCGAGAAGTTCCACTGCGGCGGGAAAGGCGGTCAGAACGTAAATAAGGTAGAGACCGGTGTGCGGATCATCCATATACCGACAGGGATTGTCGCGCAGTCCACCGAAGAACGGAGCCAGTTTCTGAATAAGCAGCGCGCGATGGAGAAACTGCAGGAGAAACTTGCAGATTTACAGAAAGAGCAGGAGGCAGAACAGACAAATGCCGCATGGCGGGAGCATACGCGAATTGTCAGGGGCAATCCGGTGCGAACTTATGAAGGGGAGAGGTTTATCCTGAAAAAACGGCAGTAATGATCCTGTGGCTCTAAAGCATATCAGACGCTCCCACAACTATATATTCTATTCATGACACTATAGAGAATCCCGTGCCGCTCATGGCATGGGGTTCTTTCTTTGAGGATCTGAAAAGAAAGAAGCGTGAGTTTATGAAAAAGATCCAGACAGAAACACAGGCGGGAGATGCCGCAAAGGTCACAGCACTGGTCACAAAGCTGAACCGCTACAGGCATGAATATTATAACCTAGCGACGCCCAGCGTACCGGATGCGGTGTATGACCATCTCTTCGATGAACTGCAGGAACTGGAAAAGAAGACAGGCATCATACTGAGCAATTCTCCCACACAGACGGTAGGCGCTGCCCCGGTCAGTTCGCTGAAAAAGGTGGAGCACACAATCCCGCTGCTTAGCCTTGACAAGACGAAGCAGATGGAGGAACTTCTGGAAATGGCGGGAAGATCGGCATCCCTGATGATGTTAAAGCTGGACGGGCTTACTGTGAAGATCTGTTATGAGAACGGGCGGCTTGTGGAGGCATCCACCAGAGAGGACGGGGAGACAGGGGGCTGGTCACCCATAACATCCCCGCATTTGATAACGTGCCCCTCTCCATCCCCCATAAGGGCAGGAGGCCGCTGAAAAGCATACTGTTTTTCGGGTTTAAGTTTCAAATACACAAAAAAATCCACCCATTTCGATTATTCTGGTGGATTTTTTGTTATCCGGATAAAATTTCCGATTATTTCAGGTGTTATCTCTGTTTATTTTTTGTTTATCAGCTTAATAATCCGTTTAAGGTTTACTGCAAATATAGCCATCGCTCCCTGCATCTCCATGTTAATGAGGCCTGATGATGACGCAGTGTCATAACCATGCCTGTGCTTTAACTCGCTGTTTTTTGCTTCTATCTTATAGCGTTCCTTCATTTTTTCTTTGAA
>RAYM01000031.1 GCA_003611805.1 bacterium 1xD42-87
CCCTGGTTATGGACAGGCGGGACGAAGGAAGTTAGGACCCGGCAGAGATGCTGGTGATCCTGGTAGACACGGGAGGTTCGCTGCCGTAGAAGGAGGGGCATACACAAGGCCATGTAGGGCGGAAACGGAAGACGTTCTATTTCGTATACCCCAACACCTCTATTTTCGTACCAGATACAAAGAAATGTCCATTATCTTGGCTCATTCATCTGAGATATATAACTAAAAATCCTTGAAAAATAAGGAAAAAAGACTTGACTAAATAAGGAGGTCACCTAATGAAAAGAATACTACGAATCGGAATGGATGTCCATAGCACCAATTATACTTTATGCGCAATGGAACCAATCATTGGAGAGGATGACAGGATCTTCGCCAACATCCAGGTCACTCCGGATTATAAAAATATCCTGATGTTTATTGAAAACCTGAAAATGAAACTTGGACTGGATAATGAGTATGATATCCAGTGCGGCTACGAGGCAGGGTGTCTGGGATATTCTTTATATAACCAGCTGACAGCGGCGGGTGTAAAATGTGTCATTCTGGCACCGACCACCATGCTGACACCACAGGGACAGCGTGTCAAGACAGATGCACGGGATGCCCTGATGATTGCACAGTGCCTGTCCTATGGAGGATACCATGCCGTCTATATCCCGACAGAGGAAGACGATTCTGTAAAAGAGTATCTGCGGATGCGGGATGACCATAAAACCGCATTAAAAAAGATTAAGCAGCAGATCAATGCGTTGTGTCTGCGCCACGGGTATCATTACGAGGGAACAAAGTGGACAATCAAACATGCTGCATGGCTGCGGAAGCTGGAACTTTCGCCGTTATACAGGGAAACGCTGGATGAGTATATGGCATCCTATGATGAACAGACGGCAAAGATTGAGCGGTTTGATAAAAGGATCGGGGAACTGGCATCAGGGGAAAGTTATGAAGAAAAGGCAAAGAAGCTGGGGTGCTTCCTTGGAATCAAGACCCATACAGCCCTGTCACTGCTTGTGGAGACCGGGGATTTCAGCAGGTTTGCAAAGGGGAATACTTATGCCGCCTTTCTTGGCCTTGCGCCGGGAGAGAGTTCCAGCGGTGACAAGGTGAACAGGACAGGGGTAACCAAAGCAGGGAACCGGCATCTGCGGCAGCTGCTGATCGAGGCGGCAAGGGGGATATGCAAAGGAGCTGTCGGGCATAAATCGAAGGAACTGAGGGCGAGGCAGAGTGGGAATACAGCAGAGGTTATCGCATATGCAGACAAGGCAAATACAAGGCTGAGGAGCCGGTACTATAAATTGATCCGGCATGGAAAAAAGAAAAATGTTGCTGTGGCGGCTATAGCAAGGGAGCTGGCATGCTTTGTATGGGGGATGATGACAGACAATACAGGGATGAAAATGGCGTAAAGGTACAGCATGGACAGATGCCAGTCAAGGGTGCTTTGCACCGCTTGCGCGGCAGGCCCTTGACAGCCATCCGTCTATGCTGTAAAGGGTAAACAAGCAGAAATCAGCAGCAGAGTGCAGATTTCTGCCACAAAACAAAGTAAATAACTGACAGTATCCGGAAGGGGCTGTGATCACTTCAAGGTTCGGGCTATCTGCGTACCTCCTATGTGCGCACGTAAAACCGTGATCCACGCTTTTAGATCGCAGAGCCCACGGCGGACCATTAGCCTGTAGGTAACCAATCCACGAATAACAGAGTGGCCAAATGCCGGGAACTGTTAAATCAGAGCTCTTTCCTGATGCTGTCAGTTAAAAATGTGAGTATTGTCAGAGTGGAAAGGAAAAAGTTTATTTTTCAAAATTTACCTCTTGACAAAAGTCACTTCATAACAGGAGGTATCTTATCATGAAGATTGATACAAATACAATGGTTTCCATTACAGAAGCAAACCAAAATTTTTCAAAAGTGGCAAGATTGGTGGATGAGCATGGGACGGCTGTTATATTGAAAAATAATGTGCCGAGATATCTTGTTATAGACTTCAGTAAAGCGGAGCAAGATTCTGTTGCATCAGATAACGATATTATGAATCTCTCGAAAAGATTAATAGAACAGAATAGAGAAGCGTATGAGGTATTGGCAAAATGATCCGTCTGACAAAGAAACAAGTGTTGATGCTTCATACTCAATTGATAGAATCCACGGGTGGAAGTGATGGTATACGGGATGAAGGATTACTTGATTCTGCATTGGAAAGTCCGTTTCAATCATTTGGTGGAGAGGAATTATATCCAAGCATTCAGGCAAAAGCAGCAAGACTATGTTATGGACTTGTAAAGAATCATGCAATGGTGGATGGAAATAAGCGGATAGGGGCACATACCATGCTGGTTTTTCTTGCAGTAAATGGGTATGAATTAAAGTACACACAAAACGAATTAGTTGATTTACTCCCTTTTCGGAATTGTGTACTCATTAAAAAATAGCTTATAAATATACATTGCATGTGGTAAATAAAAATTTTGCAGTTCGATAGCATAAATCTATAGCATCACGTCGGAGGTGTAGAATGATAGTAACTATGGATATGAATGCCTATATGGTAAATGATATCATAGGAGATAACCAAAGATTCATTTCTCCTTTTTGTAAACCATGTGGTTATTATATATTGATAAAAGAAAACAAAATCATAAGTAATATAAGCATTCAAATATATTGGGAAAAGTTAAAGTATATGTCCCAAAATATAGATATATTGATACAGAATGCATTTAAGCCAGAGTTTTATGGCTTTTATGGTGTTGATCAAAATCTCATTGCATCTTCCGATGAAATGTGCCAACAGTTAATCGTTGATAGTTTTGTCTTTGACACAAACGATAATTCAATTGGATGCTGTTTGTCAAATCCGGAATTTATGTTTGGACACTTTATTGATTGCTTGTGGAGTGATAGCTGGAACTTGATTTATTCCTATATTTGCTGAATTTCAATCTGGGGTGTTGTTGAAAGGATATAAATTCTGTAATCATATGTAAAAATATACATAATTTTATTAATTCAATACATTGGGAACACTGTTCCGAAAAGGGAGTTGATTTAATACTTGATGTGGCGGATGGAAAGAAAGTATACGAAGATTTATTGAAATGGATTTTAGAACATCAAATCTGAAGGATTAAAGGTGCGTCAAATTAGACGTTGCTATGAAAAACTCATCTCCAATTGGAGCGCAGATATTAAGAATTGATTTTTATAGGACACTGTAAAAACTTAGCATCTAACATGTACCAAAATGTACAGCTTCGACAGAATTGACGGAGCAGATTATAGGTAGGTAGTATTTCACGACATACCTTGAAAGAAGAAGCTGTATTGTGTCCATAGTGGACATTTTTGTTAGGATTACTCTATTTCAAGGCAGAGGTATCCACGATTCATAGGGTACTCATTTTAAGCGTATCCTTTGAAATATACGGTTATTTGCCGATTAGTCCGATTGGACGAACGAAAATTATTGCTGTTGTTGCATAAAACTTTTTATTCATGAGAATAGACTAATTTCCGTTCAAAGTGAAAACCCCTAAGCCGATAACATCGGCTTTAAACCCATCGTCTATAAAGAGATGAATTTTCCACAGAAGTGTGTAAAAGTTGCCCACGGTGGGATAGTTGCAACTATTATCATATTCCCAACAATCTGGGGAAAATCAGTGTTTCCCATTTTGGAAACGTTATATCACGGTTTTACAGAATTGAGGAATCGTCATAATGGCGCAAACATACAATTGAATATTGAATTAATCAGGGAGTCTTGTTCTGGACTCTCTTTTTAGCGTTCGCTTGTAAACGAACGTTATCTATTAACATATTGAAAGGAAGTATCAAATTAAGTAACGATGAGCAGCAAAAAGAAATTAGAACAGAGAAAAGAATTTAAGGAATACCTATCCATAGCAGATAAAAGGGTATTGGATATTAAGGTATCAGGAATAGAACTAATTGCAAATGATGAAATATTTGTGTTGGTTAATGGCACAAACAATTATTGGGTCAGCAACCATGGGCGAACGGTCAATAATCTGCGAAATAATTTCCATATGCACAAAACAGGTTATGCACATTATACACTTAGCGGCATTGATAAGAAGATTGAAACTTACACGGATAAATTAGTAGCGGAACATTTTCTTGAAAGACCTGATAAATGCAATAAGATATGGCACATTGACAGGGATAAGAATAACTGCTATTACAGGAATCTTATCTGGGTAAATAATGAAGAATATATAGATTTACAGCGTGGGATTATGCTTGTAGAGGAATTGGGCAGACAACAGGAATATATACCATATATCACCTTAAAATCCAATGCTGCATATTCAATCTGGAACGGTATTTATATACGTTGCTATATATGTCAACGCCGAATTAAAAATGTAAGAAAACGCCGATTATATTTTGTGGTTTTTCGGCGGAGCCATGTAACCTTTTCAAGTGTTTCCCTGCTCAAAAAGAGTGTTTACGATCTGCTGCTTTTGACGCATGAATTCCTTGCGTTCTTTCAGCCTGTATGATTCGTCTTTGATGTTGACTACTGTGCAGTGATGCAGAACACGGTCCAGAATGGCTGAGGCAATGGTGACATCAGCAAACACCTCATTCCACTGCGAAAAAGTCTTGTTAGAGGTAAAGACCGTGGATGTCTTTTCATACCGCCTTGCAATGAGCTGGAAAAACAGGTTGGCCCCCTGAATGTCCATAGGGAGATATCCAATCCCATCAATGATAAGCATCCTGTACTTGGACAGGATTTTGAGCCTGTCCGGCAGCCGGTTCTCAAAATGGGCTTTCTTGAGCTGTTCAATGAGCTGGTGGCAGCTGATGTAGTAGGTTGAAAACCTGTGTCTTGCAGCTACAAGCCCAAGGGCTGAGGCAAGATGCGTCTTTCCCACTCCCGGCGGCCCCAGAAAGACTACATTTTCCCCGTTTTCCAGAAAACGCATGGTTGCCAGTTCATCGATCTGGCGTTTATCAATAGAGGGCTGGAAAGAAAAATCAAAGTCGTCCAGAGTCTTTTTAATGGGGAAACCGGACATCTGAATCTGTTTCTCATATGCGCTTGCGCCTGGATTTCGCTTCTTCAGCAAAAATGTGATCCAAAACATCCACGACATTTAATTTCTCCGCCACCGCCCGTTCCAGGTAGTTGTCCAGAATCTCCAGAGTGTTCTTCATCTTGAGGCTTTCCAGATTCTCTTTCAGCCTGTCCATGGTCAATTCATTCATACAGCACCTCGTCATATCTGGACAGGTCAGAAGATTTCAGGGGTAAATCAATGACCTTATCCTGTTCCAAAAGTATATTTTCTGCATCCATTGTCTGTTTCATAGTGAGCCGCCTGTAGTGCTGCGGATTGACAACCATATCTTTTTTCTGATACGATATCCGGTGCAGAGCTATCTGCTTTCCCTCATAGTAGGCAGCCAGCATACTGTCGAGGGCTACGGCTGCCACATCTTTGCCGATGTACTCCGCCGGCACGGAGTACTGGTTTCCGGCATGGGAGATGAGGCAGTCTTTTTGTACCCGGCGCAGGTTGATTTTGTCCATGATGTACTCCCGGCACAGAGGGTTTAACCGTTCCGCTTTCAGACGTTCAAAGGGGATTTCATTGGTGGTGGCGTGAACTTTTCCATTGACCTTGTTGCACTAGGCCTGCGCCTGGCCATTGAGGTCTGAAAGACTCTCGTATTTGATTCCAACCATGAAATTGTCCCGTACAAACTGCACCGTCCGTTCCACCTTGCCTTTTGTCTGTCCTCTATAGGGGCGGCACAAGACCGGTTTGAAGCCGTAGAAGCCGGCAAAATCTTCAAACTGCCGGTTCAGAGTGGAATCTTCCTGTTTCAGGAGGCGTTTGATGACCACCTGTTTCATGTTGTCATAGAGTATCTCCTTCGGATAACCTCCAAAATACCGGAACGCGTTCTGATGGCACCGGATCAGTGTATTTGTGCTCATGTCCGTCACAAATTCGATATAACGCATCCGCGAATATCCCAGTATCATAAGGAAACAGTACAGTTTCTTCCATTTCCCGTCTTCGTATACCAGATGGTCCTCAAAAAAGCCCCAGTCCATCTGCCCCTGTTTTCCCGGCATGGTTTCAAACCGCACCGTTGCTTTTTCATCCAGGTCCATTTTCTTCCCCCGGACGTATTCCTTCACGATGCTGTATTTTCCGTCAAATCCCTGTTCCTGCAGTTTCTCCAGTATCCGTACCGCAGAATAGGGCGCTTCTTCCAGCCATTGGTCTATCTGCTGCTTGTAGGCATCCGGTTTTGTTGGCTTTGGCTGTGTCAGTGTGTACTCAGGCTTCTGTGGTGACTGTGCATACCTCTTTGCTGTCCGGGGATCCATGTGGTATTTTTTCCCAAGCTCCACATAGCTCATTCCTTTTTGTCTGTCACTTCGTATGTCCATCCAGCTTTCTCCTCTCATTTCCGACTTTGGATCATTACAAACAGAATATCGGAAAATGCCGGAGATAATGTCACAACGGTATGTTTCCCAAGTGAAAGATAATAGCGGATTGTGTGGACTGTCTGATATATAGACAGTCTACATCATTAGGAAGGTGGATATTATGGCGATTTTACTAACAAATGGAAAATTCTACATAGCGCACAATAGAACTGGTGCAGTAATTAAAGTGGCAGACATAGAACAGGCACAGGATTTTTATTTAGTAGAGAGGGCGATTAACCAAAGGAATAGAACGCCTGGAAAATGCGCTGGATATTATTATATAAATACGGAAAAGAATAAAGCCAAAATCAAGCGGAAAAGCTATTCTGATGAAGAGCGGAAAATCATATACAATAAATCTGGTGGGCGGTGCGAGTTATGCGGTCAGCGGTTATTGTTTGAGGAAATGACTTTAGATCATATTGTACCTTTATCAATGGGCGGTGAGGATTCTATGGAAAATCTGCAAACGGCTTGTTATGCTTGTAATCAATTCAAGAGCAATATTCTCCCTGATGATTTTATGGACAGGATTATAAAAATATTTCTATATCAGACGGGAAAGAAGTGTAGTAAGGATATGAAACTAAAAATCATACATAAATTGGTGGAAGCGTTGTAATAAATAAGCCGTTATAGATGGAAATATTCTGTCAGCATCAAAACAATAAAGTATGTACCCATAGAAAGTGATTGAAAATTTAACGTAAAAAGAGTATACTATATTTAGAACATAATATAGAGATTGGAGGAACATATGGTGGCACCGAGGACAGATAAGCAAAAGGATAGTCAGGATGCTTATATGGAAAAATTGCAGGATATAAAGGTCAGAGTACCTAAAGAATATTATGATAAGATTAAATCTTGTGCAGAATCTAAAGGATTGAGTATAAATAAGCTGGTAATTTCACTTTTGGAAAATGAAATAGGCGAAAAAATATTATCAATAAGGGAAAAAAACAAACTTGAAAAGGATTCACCAGAATAGGAGTGATGCTCTATGCGGAAATTAAAGGTATACTTAGATACATCGGTTATAAGCCACTTGTTACAAGAGGATGTGCCTGAGAAGATGGCAGATACAAGGCAGTTGTGGGAATGTTTAAGGATGGGAAGTATGAGGTTTATCTGTCTACAGTGGCTTTAGAGGAAATTGCAGACTGTCCAGAACCGAAAAGAAGCGAGTTGAGGAAACTTTTACAGCAGATTGATTTTGTTACATTAGATATATCGGATGAAATGGAATCAGTTGCACATAAAATTATTGATATGGGAATATTAACTAATAAAAGCTATGATGATTGTCAGCATATTGCGGCGGCAGTTGTTACAGAGTGTAATTGTATCATATCTTGGAATTTTAAGCATATTGTAAACATTAAAACGATTCATGGGGTAAGGGCAATTACTAATTTGACAGGATATAAACCGATTGACATTCTTAGTCCTACAGTTTTATTAGAAAGTGAGGGATGATAATGGAAAAACCTATTTTAAGTCCTAATTTTACAATCGAAGACATTCACAAACTAAGAGAATACAACTATGAACGGACAAAAGATATGACACCATCAGAAAGACGCAATTATTATAATGAGCGTGGTAGAGCGTTTCTGAAGGAAATTGAAGCTGGAAGATTGCAGAAGGTGTAATTGTTATGGAAGCATTGGTTATTAGTCCTGATTTTACCATTGAGGATATTCACAAGATCAGGGAACAGAATTATGAACGGATAAAAGATATGACAGTAGCGGAAAAGGTTGCGTATTACAACAATTCCGGCAAAGAAGCGGAAAAAGAAATTGAACGGAGAAGAGCATTAAAGCGGAAAGCTGTAGCGAGTATGTAAAAACTTAACATTTTGAAATCAGTCAAACTTGTTTAGCTGGAAAATCAAAATGTTAAAAATGTGGGAAGCACCAACGGATTAATCATCTGAAGGTGCTTTCTTTGTGTCCTGCTGCCTATTATGAATTTCATTAGTAGCAGATTGTAAATACATATTGTGCCAGGTCATTTTGGTGGATTCTTGTTTTAGTTCGCTGATCCGTTTATCTAAATAGTGGTCGAGCCAATTCATAAGCCAATGAGGAAGTAACTTTTCTGGAATCCTTTGGATAATGGAAAATGCTATGTCCTCAGCTTTATTATGGAAATTCTGAAAGAATTGTTTTAATCGGTTACGGTCTTTGAGTTCTATATCTATTATTATCACTCCCTTAAAAATTTTTTTGTGTATTTTGGAAATTTCAAAACTTTCTTATTATTTATAGTATAGGTCAGAGTGGATAAAAAGACAATGGATTTTGATGCTTTGACCT
Source organism: bacterium 1xD42-87 (assembly GCA_003611805.1). Taxonomy (GTDB): domain Bacteria; phylum Bacillota; class Clostridia; order Lachnospirales; family Lachnospiraceae; genus UBA3282. Next base: position 8,815 of record RAYM01000031.1, read on the forward strand.
TATATGAAAACAGTTGATTTCATGTAAGGCGGTTAGGGAATCATTTTCTTTGAGAATGGAGCTTCCTGTATAATTCAAATATAGGGAATTCAAAGAAAGAAGGTTGAGAAAAAAATACCTCAGAGTAGAATAAGATTACTGACTTCGCAGGTTAGTAAAAATCTTATTGAACATTTTCTTCCGGGGGTACGGGAAAAGGAAAAGCCGCCCGTTGATTAATAATTTTTGATGGCGGGGTATTCCTGAAAACTGAGGTGGTAGCGGCCTGCGTAAAGTTGGCGTTCCCGCGCAAGTACGTTGTTTTATTCAGAGAAGTTTTATTTGCTATAAGTTTTATATCGGGGTATAATAAATAAAATTAGTTGCCTGCGTGCTGTATACATACAATGTATTGACGTAGCACATTTTGGATAATATAATATTGTAAGGAAGGAGTTGATACTATGGCAACAACGAATATAACAATGAGAATAGATGAGGATTTAAAATCGCAGTTGCAAGAACTTGTATCTAATCTTGGAATGGATATGACGACTTTTTTTACAATATCGGCGAAACAGGCGGTAAGAGAACAGAGAATACCGTTTGCTATTTCTATGGATGTTCCTAATGCAGATACAATCCGGGCTATTGATGATGTGAGACATGGAAGAAATGTAAGCCGTTCTTTTTCTTCTGTGGAAGAGCTGATGGAGGATTTAAATGCTGAAGATTAGATATCACACATCTTTTAAAAAAGATTATAAAAGGGTTGTTAAAAGAGGATATGACACCAAGTTGATGGAAGAAATTATTCAAAAACTGGCAAGAGGAGAACAGCTGCCAGAGAAGAATAAAGACCATTCTCTCAGTGGAGATTATATTGGATGTAGAGAATGTCATATTACACCAGATTGGCTGTTGATTTATGAAATTAATAAGGGAGAATTAGTATTATATTTGACAAGAACAGGAACACATAGCGATTTATTTTGAAATAGAATAAGGTCAGTGCGTTGTTTTGACCAGAAAAGTTTTATTCGCTATAAGTTTTTTATCGGGGTATAATATTAAAAATAGTAATTGTTGAAACGGTAAGGCAGGTGATGGTATGCTGGCATTAGAAGGGTATTATGATGGAGAGAATATTCAGGCATTAGAGGAAATACATGCACAGAAAAATCAGAAGCTGATTATCACAATTTTGGATGAGTTTGTTGAGGAAGTGCCTAAAGCGAAAAGCACAAAGACGGTAAGGGGATGCTGGCCAAGTATGCAGACCAAAGTTTGCGGGAGCAGGAGAAATCAGCATGGGAGAAACCGGTGGTAGAAAAATATGGTAATGCTTGATGCAAATATTATTTTGAGATATTTGCTGAATGATAATGAGAAGATGGCATCTGAGGCTGAGGCGATTATTAAAAATATGCCAGTGCAGGTTAATATAGAAATCGTTGCAGAAGTGATATATGTCTTGAAGGGGGTATACCATGTTGGCAGAGCGGAGATTAGACAGTGTCTGCTTCAATTTCTATCGGATGTATATGGTACGCTATTTGGATGCAAACTGGATACAGAGACGTGACGATGTGCGCGCCCTCCCTTCTTTACTGGATTTTAGTTTTGCGAGAGCGGTTCAAGTCCCCCTCTCGCTATTTAATAACACCGCAGAAATGCGGTGTTTTACTTTTTCATGTTGCATTTCGTGTTGCATAATCTGGAAAAATGATTGTTTGCAAGGCTGGCCATTTCCTTCTGTCTGTCACTCATGGCATGCCGGTATATGGATTTCGGCACGGCGTCAGTTTTCCAGCCGCCTTCCCACATGATATAGGCATCCGGGATTCCCAGAGCGTGGCGGATGGATGCTGAATAGTGCCGTTACGGTATAATAACGACAAACGGAAAAAGCCTTGATTTTCAAGGGGCCCACGCATTTGCCGTCATTTATTCAATTCCTTTTCCAAGTTGAAATTTGACGAGAAAATTATCAAAAAAAGGAGGCTGTTTCATTAACGACAAAATTTAATAGCGCCAGCGGTCTGGCGTGTTGCCTGGCCGCTGATTGCCGTAGCCGAGTATTTGTATCACAACAAGAATGAATACTTCGACTTGCTTCAAACTACTCAATACAGTGGTGGTTATATTCGGTGGATCAAATTTTGTGTAAATGCTATAAATGAAACTGCAAAACGGTCAGCTCAGTTACTGATACAGTATGAAGATATTGTAGCAAAAGATATAAAACAATTAGAAAATATACAGTTGTTACCCAAAAGTGTTTGGCGTGTATATGATTATCTTAAGCTTTTTCCTGTGACTAGCATTTCCCATGCCGCCACACAGTTGGGAAGTTCGTTCAATTCAATCTCAAATGCCCTGCACTTGTTGAGTTCGAGTGATATTAATTTAGTATAAGCTATTAGGTATGGCAGGTGGTCTATGAGATATCCTGCCATATTTGTATTATTTTTATTATTATGATCTGGGTAAAATATATGTTGCCAGCAAATGTGGATTGGTTTTAACATTTACGTTGACGAGTAACGACAAAAGCGTTACAATTTAACCAAAGGAGATGATTTGATATGGAAAAAACGGCAACCTTAAACTTAAGAATAAATCCAACGGTAAAACAACGAGCTGAAGATGTGCTTACACGATTAGGAATCCCGATGTCTACAGCAATAGACATGTATCTCAATCAAATTTCATTAACAGGAGGGATCCCTTTTGCGGTAACATTGCCGAAAGTTCCCTCTAGTCTTAATGCAGATTTAATGACAAAAGAGGAAATTCACAAGAAATTGCAAGAGGGATATGATGATATACATGCTGGCCGGGTGCAGGATGCTGTTTCTGCTTTTACGAAATTTAGGGAGAGTCATTAAGTATGAAGCAATATAAGGTACAGATCACAGATAAGGCATTAGCGGATATGGAGGAAATCTATAACTATATTGCGATACAGCTCCAAGCACCAGAAAATGCAATAGGACAATATAACCGGATTGCGAAAGCTGTCGAGGAGCTAAAAATGTTTCCAGAAAAAGTAAGACTTATGGAATCGGAGCAAGAACGGGCAATGGGGTTAAGGCAGTTGGTGGTAGATAATTATTCGGTTTTCTATGTGATTGAGAATGAGAGCGTTATTGTAATGAGAGTATTATATAGTGCATCTGATATTGGGGAAAGGTTGAAGAATTAAAAAAGTATAATTATGACACATAAAATAATTTTGATATAATTAGGTGAGCAGAAATACAGAAGCTGTGTGAGAAACGGAGGAAAAAAGGGCGGAATGGGAAAAAATAATTCCAAAGGTAAATGAATCGGCAGAATTTTTGGAAATAGCAAGTGACTTTGGAGATCCGTTGGAACTTTTTCGAGAAGCATTGCATAATGCATACGATTGGGGAGCAACAGAATTCAAAATTATCATCACAGTAAGTGAAATAAGCGGACAAGATAAATTGGTTATTGAGTTAATAGACAATGGAACAGGAATGTCAAGAGACACAATTATCAATCATTTCTGGAATCTTGGAGATTCGAAATCAAGAGGAAATCAGTATGCAATAGGTGAAAAGGGGCATGGTACAAAAATATACTTACGGTCAGATAAAGTATTAGTTCAGACAAATGATGGAATAGATTCGTATGAAACAGAATGTGAGGGTGCTTTCTTCAGTTTAAATGCTGGAGAAGTACATTCTCCAAAAGTAAGAAAAAGCGATCAGAGTTTTTCAAAAGGAACGCATATCCGTATAGAAGGGTACAATAATAATCAAAGATCTACTCTTAAACAAGATATTTTAAAGGATTATTTGTATTGGTATACTATATTAGGAACAATCGAAAATCAGTTTCCGAATAGGAAATTAAGAGAATTTAAGGTGTTTTTGCAAGCATTGGATAGAGATATGCCAGAGTTATTATGTTCAGGACACCCTTTTCCAAAAGAAAATTATAATATAAATAAATTGTTTGATACATATGGTGAAATAGCTGCAGATTATTAAATATAAAAAATATGTGTATGCTGAGCAATCTCTTGAAACAATGCCTGAAGTTAAGTATGATGTAGTCATCTATTTTGAGGGAGATGAAGCAAAAAGAGCATACAATCCTATGATTCGAGAGAGAAGAAACAATTCAAGTGGAAGATATAAGGTTTCTGATAGATATGGATTATGGTCATGTAAGGATTTTGTCCCTATTCAACGTATAAATGAATGGATCACTTCTTTTGGTACAGGTTCTAACTCATATGGCTTGTTGCATGGATTTATTAATTGTCAGAAATTAAAATTGACTGCAAATAGGGGGACTATAGCTAATACGAATGCGCAAATAATATCTGAATTGAAAAAAGCTGTACAAGATATTATCAATGAAATTAATATCGATTTATATAAGCATGATGTTATGACGTTAAGAAAGTGGAAAGAAGAAGCAAAAACTAAAAAATTTGAGGAAGCAGCATTTAATAAGAGACGGGAGTTAATAACATGTAAGCAGTATTTCGTCATAGGCAACAGAACTTTCTTAGTCCCTAGAAATGAGGCTGAACTATATGGAATTTTCATTTCTTTGTACACTTTGTATCCTGATGAATTTGAGTTTGAACCACTGGATTATGACGAATCAGCAGGAATAGATCTTCTGGCAAGAAATAAGACGGGAAATAAAATTGCAGATTGTGAATTTTGGTATGTTGAATTAAAGTATCAATTTGGAGCAACGGAGTTTAATCATTCGTTTAGTAATATTAGGTATATTGTGTGTTGGGAGTTATCATCGAAGGTCAAGGATGGAAGTCTATTAAAGACATCTGTTGAAGATGAAACGAGAATTCTTCATATTATTCCAGGTATTGATGGGGATATCAAAAAATGTTATCTTGATAGCGACAATGCTGCTATTAAAATAAAAGTTATATGTCTAAAAGATTATATTACACAGAAATGGGGAATAACGTTGCTTGACCAATAAATATAACGAAGAGTATACTTGTAAAAGGTTTCTGCGATACACAGGGTACATTTGAGACAAAAATTCTACAAAAATCCGATAAAGTAAATGGCTGATTCCCCCTCTCGCTATTACCTTTAAGAGTGCGGCCTTGAGAGCCGGCAAAGAGGAAACGATGAAGCGGGCTGGCATTACTATCCTAGAAAATCTTTGTGTCTACAAAATAGAGTCTGCAGTTAGGCAATGGTTATGCAGAAAAAATGAAATATGGTATGGATTTCAGAATAATCACGTCGTCGGATGGGATGTGGAACGCGGTGAGGGATTATGCAGATGGCTGTTCATGGAAGGCCGGGAAATCGCTGGCTGACGCTATGGACAATCAGCTGCTTACAGAATGGGAAAGGGTTATCGTGGCAGTGGACAATCAGAGCATCTGCGGATATTGCACGGCGGCAAAAACAGACTGTATTCCAGATGTGCCTTATACTCCTTACATAGGGTATCTGTTTGTTGGCGAAGCATATAGAGGAAACAGATTAAGCCAGGTGTTAATACGGTATGCAATGGATTATTTGAAGTTGGTCGGTTTTGACAGGGTATATTTAGTGACCGACCATGAAAATTTATATGAAAAATATGGGTTTGAAGTGATAGACCGCAAAACCGCGCCGTGGGGTTCGGTAGAAAAGATTTATATGAAAAATCTGAAGGAAAAGGAGAACAGACATGCAGATTGTACCTACGCTGAATTTCGGAGGGAATTGCCGTGAGGCAATACAAATGTATGAAAAGGCATTTAATGGAAAGATCAGTTGTATCATTACATATGGGGAAGCGGATGACCCGGCATATAATCCGCTGCTGAAAGAAGAGCAAAAGGAATACATATACCATTCGGAACTTGTATTGGACAATCAAAGAATCATTATGAGCGACCATGTGGATCTGGAATTCCAAACGTGCTATTCCAATTTCCTCACGATTATGTATGATACAAAAGAAGAAGTACAAAGGGCATATGAAATCATGAAAGAAGGCAGTAAGACAATATATCAGATGGAAGCGACGCCTTACAGTTCCTGCCGGGTTGTTTTTGTCGACAAGTTTGGGATTCGTTGGGGAATTATGACGGAGCAGACAGAGCGCTGAATTTGAATAGGGCGGGAATCGATTTATGGAGAAAAAATTAAACATTGTAGTGGAGCATTGTCCTCAAAACCACAAATGCCCGGCTGTAAAGGTTTGCCCGGCGCTGGATCAGAAAGAAAACGCTGCGGTACAAGAACTGTATAAGGCGATTCTTTACTATGAAGAAAACGATACGTTCATGGATCTTGACTGAAATACAGCTTTAGGAGAACAGCGCGTAATTATATGGGAAAGCAGATCAATTACTACATGGGATATCACGATTTTTTGTCTGTTGCGCAGGCTGCTTTGGACAGTGGCTGTATCATTTACAGACATACATATGAGGACGGCAGATGGCGGTTGATTCCCGGTACTGCGCTGGATGTGGTACAGCCGGACTGCCGCGAATATTATTTTCACATTCCCGAAATCGGGGGATTTGATGTGACGCGGGCATCCCAAAATCAATATGTTGCCGACGAAGCGCGGCTCAGCGTGATCGAAGCGGGTTTTTGCATTCCGGGAGAACATGAGATTGTGAAAAACAGGCTTTACATTGTGACCGGACGGTATACGGATGACGGCGACTGGATTCCCCGCCCGGACATGCTCACAAAAGTATACAATAAGCTGGTGCGTGTTGTAAAGAAGGTGGCTCCCTATACCGAGCTTTCGCATTTTGTTGTAAATCCGATGTATGCGGGGGAAAAGCATACAAGCAAAGAATATATTTCCGCTGAATTTTACGAGCTGGTACAAAGGGAAGATTACAAATTGGGGTAGCGGGGATGCCGGAATGGTTTAGAAACGGGCAGCGGTGGCTGATGATTGAGCTGGAGGACAGAGACGATCTGTACAAAGATGTCCTTAGGCTTATCCGAACTAAGAAGGGGCGCGGACTGACTTATATAGTCAATCCGCACCCCATAGCGCTTGACGCTTTATCCCTTCGCCGCCTCCATCAGAATCCTGACGCAGAGGTCAATTCCCAGATTCCCGGCATTCATGTACAGGTCATAATTTTTCGGATCGCCCCACTCGTGCGTGGTGAGCGCGTTGTAGAAACTCTTTCTTCTCTTGTCATTCTTCTTCAGTGCGTTTTCGGCGTCCGCCTTCTCGATGCCCTCCCGCTCGATTGCACGCTGTATCCGTTTTTCATGGTTGGCATAGACAAACACATGCAAGGCGTTTTCCACATCCTTCAAAATATAGCCGGAGGCTCTTCCGACGATCACGCAGTTTCCTTCTTCGGCAGCCTTTTCGATGATGCGCTTTTCCTCCAGAAAAAGCTGGTCCGCAAGGGGCAGGTTCTTATTGCCGGAAGATCCGCCCAGAGGGGTTTTGGACAGGTTTAAAAGGACATTGCCGGAGCTGCTCTCCTCAAGCTTTTCAATGTTATAAAACGGTATGTCAAGTTTCTGCGCCGCCTCCAACAGGATATTTCGGTCATAGAGTTTATATCCCAGCGATTCCGCCAGCCTTTTTCCGATCTCGTGTCCCCCGCTGGCATAACGCCGCTCGATTGTGATGATATGATACATAAATGCGTCCCCCTTTCTGCTGCTGGATGTGTTTTTCTTCTTACTTACTATTATAAACAATCCCGGGACATATCTCAAATTCTTTTTGCAGGTTTTATAACACACCCGACACGAAAATTTCAATGCCGATCAGGATCAGGATCGTGCCGCCAAGGACAGTCGCCCGGTCTGCATATTTCGTTCCGAATTTCTTTCCGATATCCAGCCCCGCCATGCAGATCACAAAGGTAACCGCCGCAATGATAAGGGCGCAGACAAATGCCATGGTAAAGCCGTATTTCGCAATGGTAAAGCCCACGGACAGAGCGTCTATGGACGTGGCGATCCCCTGCAGCAGGAGGGTAGCCATGTTTGTTCCGGTTTTTTCTGTCTCGTCATTGCCGCCCTTTATGCCGTCTGCAAACATCTTGCCGCCGATGACGAGCAAAAGCGCCAGAGCGATCCACGGCACCAGTTTTTGAAAGGCGGTAAAATATCGGATAAAGGTGTGGACGCAGACCCAGCCCGCCAGTGGCATTGCCGCCTGAAAAAAGGCGAACACGCCGGCGATGCCGCACATTTTTTCCCGCGCCATATCCGGCTCGTGCAATCCGTTTGCGAGCGATACGGAAAAGGCGTCCATGGAAAGCCCGACGCCGAGCAGCGCGCTGTTGAAGAAAAACAATAAATCCCACTCCATCTTTCGTTCCTCCTGCGTTGAGACATGAGAAAATAGAACAGTTCAGCCAATTTATCACGAAAGGCGGTGTTTGTCAACTGTTGTTTTGCTGTTATCGGGCGTTTTGCGGTATGTCTCGGCGCCTGCGGGAAAGCCGGTTCCATAAGTGCGTCCGCAAGAATCCGAAACATGTCAATCTACTGACAGAAAGTAAAATTTGTTTGCTATGAAAATCTCATCGGGTTATAATGATAGCAATAGGATGTTTGGGGGAAAACAAAAACGGAGGAGGTATAGTATGAGGTTACTGGTAATCGGCGGCGTGGCGGCGGGGACGAAAGCCGCGGCAAAATTCAAGAGGGTAAACCCGGAGGCGGAGGTGGCCATTGTCACAAAAGGCAAGGACATTTCCTACGCGGGCTGCGGGCTCCCCTATTATGTGGGCGGGTCGATCCCGGAGAAGGAGCAGCTGATTGTGAACACGCCGGAGAAGTACAGCGCGCTCACGGGCGCTATGGTGTATCCGCAGCGTGAGGTCGTGGCGCTTGACACGGCGGCGAAGAGGGCCACGGCGAAGAATCTCCGCACGGGCGCGGAAGAGATTTATGAATATGACGCATGTATCGTGGCGGTGGGGGCTTCTCCGGTGATACCGCCCCTGCCGGGCTTAAATCTGCCGGGCGTTTTCGTGATGCGCACGCCGGACGACGCGATTGAAACGAGGGATTACATAGCGGGGGACGATGTGAAGCGCGCCGTGGTAGTGGGCGGCGGCTTTATCGGACTGGAAGTGGCGGAGAATCTGCTGGAAAAAGGGTTGTCGGTGACTTTGATTGATATGGCGTCCCAGATTATGCCGGGATTCGACGGGGAAATGGCGGACTACGCGGTGCGGCATCTTGCGAAGAAAGGCATCAAGGTGATGACGTCCACGAGGCTGGAGGGAGTAACCGGCGACGGGAGAGCGGAAGGGGTGCAGACGGACAAGGGACTGCTCCCTGCGGACGTGGTGATTCTCTCCATCGGTATTCGTCCGAACACGGGCTTTTTGCAGGATACAGGGATGGAAATGCTTAAGGGAACCATTCTGGTGGATGACAAGATGGCGACCAATGTGGCGGACGTCTACGCGGCGGGCGACTGCGCCATGGTGAAGAACCGTCTCACAGGGGAGCGGCAGTGGTCGCCCATGGGTTCCTCCGCCAACATGGAGGGACGCACCCTCGCGCTGGCGCTGGGCGGCCGGGATGTGGCGTATCCGGGCGTTCTGGGGACTGGCGTGGTCAAGCTCCCGGGGCTTTCGGGCGGCAGAACCGGGCTGTCCGAAGAGCAGGCGAAGGCGGCTGGCTATGACCCGGTGTGCGTGCTGGCGGTGACGGACGACAAGGCGCACTACTATCCCGACAGCGCATGGTTTGCGATCAAGCTGGTGGCGGACAAAGCGACACACAAGCTGCTTGGCGTGCAGGTGCTGGGACCGGGCGCGGTGGATAAGGTGACGGATATCGGTGTGATGGCTGTGACTTTTGGCGCCACGCTTGAGCAGATGACCTGTCTGGATCTGTCCTATGCGCCGCCTTTCTCCACGGCGATCCACCCCTTCGTACAGGCGGTACATATGCTGTTAAATAAAATAGCGGGTGATATGGACAGTTTCACGCCCGCGGAATATCTGGCGGGGGCAGCCGAAGGGTACCGCGTGATCGACGTAAATCCCGCAGGACCGACGATTGCGGGGGCGACTTACGTGGATCTGCTCAAGGTAAAGGGCGAGGTGCCGGGGCTTTCCAAGGACGAGAAGCTTCTGCTTGTCTGCGCCAAGGGCAAGAGGGCATATCTTCTGCAGAACAGGCTGAAACGCTACGGCTACACGAACACGAAGGTGCTGGAGGGCTCCTCCTTCTTCAACGTGGTGAAAGTGGAGAGCAGGCCCGGTGTGGTGACGGTGCCCGCGAAGGAGATTACTCGCGTGAAGGCGCTGGGCTGCCTGCACAACAAGGGAACAGACAATTTTAACGTCCGTGTGATCACGAGAAACGGCAAGATCACCACGGCGGAGCACAAAAAAATCGCGGAGGCGGCGGAGCGGTTCGGAAGCGGCGACGTGGTTATGACGACGCGTCTGACCATGGAGATCGTGGGCGTGCCCTTTGACCAGATCGAGAATATCCGTGCCTTTCTGGCGGAGGAAGGTCTGGAAACCGGCGGAACCGGCTCCAAGGTGCGTCCGGTGGTGGCATGTAAGGGAACGACCTGTCAGTACGGTCTGCTGGATTCCTATGCTTTATCCGACAAGATACACGAGCGGTTCTTCCACGGCTACGCTTCCGTGAAGCTGCCGCACAAGTTTAAGATCGCGGTGGGCGGCTGCCCGAATAACTGCGTGAAGCCGGATCTGAATGACTTCGGCATCGTGGGACAGAGAGTGCCGGCGATGGATCTGGAGAAGTGCCGGGGCTGTAAGATCTGTCAGGTTTCGCTGGCGTGCCCGGTGGAGGCGTCGCAGGTAGTGGACGGCAAGCTGGTGATCGATCCCGACAAATGCAACAACTGCGGACGCTGTGTGGGGAAATGCCCTTTCAAGGCGTCGGAGGAGAGCGCTTACGGCTACCGCGTCTATATCGGCGGACGCTGGGGCAAGAGAGTGGCGCACGGACAGAAGCTGGATAAGATATTCCTGGATGAGGAGGAAGTGCTTTCCGTTCTGGAAAAGGCGATCCTGCTGTTCCGCGAACAGGGCAATACGGGAGAGCGGTTTGCGGATACGATAAGCAGGCTGGGATTTGAGAACGTACAGGCGCAGCTTATGGCGGATGACCTGCTTGCGAGGAAAGAAGCGATTCTCGATGCCAAGGTGCATCTGAAAGGCGGGGCGACCTGCTAATGGAGTGTATCAGTATCAGCCATAAAACGGCGGATTCCGGGGAACGGGAAAAGTTTTATATTCCGAAGGAGAAGGCGGGAGATTTTTTAAGTAAGGTCCACGCGGCTGCGGGGGAGGAGTGTGTGCTCATCTCTACCTGCAACCGCACGGAAATTTATGTGTCGGGGGAGGAAAACCGCTTCCGTGAATTGGAAAAAGCCCTCGAAATGTTTTCAGGAAGCGCCGGTGAGCAGATCAGAAGTCTTGCCAGAAGATATCAGGGGCAAAGGGCGCTGCATCATCTTTTCCGCGTGATATGCGGCATGGAATCCATGGTGATCGGGGAGGATGAAATTCTCGGGCAGACGCGGGATGCCTATCTGGCTGCAAAAGAAGCCGGGTATACCGGATATGAGCTGAACACGGTGTTCCAGGCGGCGCTCGCCTGTGCCAAGCGGGTGAAGACGGAGACGATGATCTCCAAGACGGCGGTCTCTGTGGCGACTCTGGCAGTCAATGAAGTAGCGCATCTGCCGATACCTCGTAAGACGGTGCTTTTGATGGGCAGCAGCGGACAGATGGGCAGTATTATACTGAAGAATCTGCTCAGTCAGAAAAATGTCCGTATCATAGCTACGGTGCGGTCGCACAAAGGCATCTGCCGGAGCGGCGGTGCACAGGTGGAGCATGTGGACTATCAGGATCGCTATGACGCGCTGGAGGAGGCGGACGCCATTATTTCCGCAACGGCAAGCCCCCACTATACGCTGACGGCTGGGCGGGTCAGGGAGGCAGTACGGACGCAGAAGGAACGGCTTTTCCTCGACATATCCATGCCGCCGGATCTGGATGCAGAGATCGGGAAGCTGGCGCACTGCCGTCTGGTGGCATTGGACGATATCAAAAAGCTGGCGGAGGAGAACAACAGGCGCAAGCAGCATGCCTTTGTGGATGCGGAAGAGATTCTGGCGGAGGAGTTGGAAAAGCTCTGCAACGCGCTGGCATTTCACCGTTTCACACAGAAGGATGCGCACTGGAAGGAGCGGTACGCGGACTGCACGGCAGAAAAGCTCCTTTATCTGCTGCGGGACGAGCTGGACAGCGATTCCTTCGTGGCGGTTCTGAAGGCATTGACATAGCTGCCTGCGTCAAATTGTAGTAATTCACATCAGTCAGTCGTAAATGAATGCGAAATTTGTCGCGAATGTGAATTGTGAGATTGCCTATGGCATCGAATGGGTCTGGCAATGCTTTGACTGATATAGTCATATAAGGAGAGCGTTTGCATGGGATATTTTCCCTTTTTTGTGGAACTGGAAGGAAAAAGGGGTGTGATCTTGGGCGGCGGGACGGTGGCGGCAAGGAAAGTGGAGAAGCTGCTCGCGTTCGGACCGAAACTGACGGTGATTGCGCCGGACATAGAGGCATGTGTGAGGACGCAGGGGGAGCTGCTGCAAAAGGACGCGGCAGGCTCCCTTCGTTTTGAGGAGCGCGCTTTTCGGATGGAGGATCTGGACGACGCGGATTTCGTGATTGCCGCCACGGATGACACGGTGTTGAACGGAGAAATTGCGAATCACTGTAGAGAAAGCCGAATTCCCGTCAATGTGGCGGACGACAGGGAAAAATGCACGTTTTTCTTTCCGGCGCTCGTGAGGGAGGGACCGCTCACCGTCGGCATTTCCACAGACGGAAAAAGCCCGCTTGCGGCGTCATGGGTACGGCGGGAGATCGCGGGGATGCTGCCGGAGTCAATCGGCGAAATAATTGACTTGTTAGGTCAGATTCGCCCGGCGGTGATGGCGCTGGAAGCGGAGGAAAGCGACAGAAAGAAATGGTTTGAGCGGCTGTTTATCTACTGTATGGAATGTTTGGATAGAGGACAGGAGATAACAGAAAAGGAATTGACCAAGTTAGTCGAAGCGTGGCGGCATAAGGAAAATGAGTGATTTCTGTCAGCAGTAAAGCAAGAGGAAGGAATGCCGGAAACATGGACAAACTCAGGATTGGCACCAGGGGGAGCAAGCTTGCTCTGAAACAGGCGGCGCTTGTGCAGGAAGCCCTGTCACGGGCGTGCGGCGATATGGTGACTGAACTGGTCATTCTACGCACCAGGGGAGACCGAATACAGGACAGACCCCTCTCGGAACTCGGCGATAAGGGTGTGTTTGCTTCGGAGCTGGAGCAGGCGCTGCTTACCGGGCAGATTGATCTGGCGGTGCATTCCGCGAAGGACCTGCCCATGAGGCTGGCGGATGGGCTGGCCATCGCCGCTGTCCTGCCGAGGGCGGATGCGCGGGATGTGCTTGTGGTGCCGAAGGGAGGCAGAGCGCCGGTTCTGCGGCAGGGTTTACGTGGGGAATGTGAAGGTACGCTGATGGGAAAGAGCGCGGCGCAGCCAAAGGCTATGCCGGGAGACGGCGCCTCTGTATTCCGTCTCGGCACCGGCAGCAGGCGGCGGCAGCTCCTTGCGGGAAAAGTCTGGGAGAACGTAATCTGCGAGGAGATCCGCGGCAACGTGGATACAAGGCTTCGCAAACTGCGGGAGGGCAGTTACGACGGCATTATTCTGGCGAAGGCGGGGCTGGACAGGCTGGGAACAGCGAGTGACTGGGAAGGGGCATTTGACTTTTACCCGATTTCCCCGAAGGTGTTTCTGCCGGCGGCGTGCCAGGGTATCATAGCGGTGGAGGCGGTGGAAGGTTCCGTGGCGGCTGGAATCTGCAAGGAAATTTCGGATGCGGAGACAGAGCTCTGTTATACGGTTGAGCGGGAAGCGCTGGCGCTGCTTTCGGCGGACTGCAGCGAGGCAGCGGCGGCGTGGTGCAGGCGCGTATCGCCGGATCAGGGGGTGTGTGTATCGGAAAGGGCGTATTCGGAAGATCGTATATGTCTGGATGTCATGTATGCGGATCGATGGGTCGATCTGACTGGAATAGTCAATTTGGAAGAAGGAAGAAAAATGGCACGGCTGGCGGCGCAGATGGTCAGAAATCAGACGGATTGACTGCGGTGCCCGGCGTGATGGAGGAAACAGGGAGATTGAGCGGGGGAAAGGTATATCTGGCGGGCGGAGGCTGCGGTGACGCGGAACTTGTGACGCTGAAAGCAGTAAAGGCTCTGCAGAAATGTGATACGGTGGTCTATGACAGTCTGGTGTCCGAGGAGCTTCTGCAGTGGACGAGATCGGATTGTGAGAGAATCTTTGTGGGAAAACGATACCAATGCCACAGCAGCGGACAGCTTGAAATCAACGCCCTTCTCATAGAAAAAGCGCGGGAGGGGAAAACGGTAGTGCGCCTGAAGGGCGGCGATCCCTATGTGTTCGGCAGAGGCGGGGAGGAATTTCAGGCGCTGCTTGACGCGGGCGTCTGCTGTGAGGCGATACCCGGCGTTACGTCGGCAATAGCGGTTCCGGCGGCGGCCGGGATTCCTGTGACCCACAGGGGGCTTTCGGACAGTGTGACGGTGGTGACGGGAACGGCGGCGAAAACAGGCGGCAGAGAGGAATTGGAACTGGATTTTCACGCGCTGGCACAGCTTAAGGGCACGCTGGTGATCCTGATGGGGATGCACCATCTGGCAAAGATCGTCGTGGGACTGCTGGCGGCGGGGAAAGACCGGAATACGCCCTGCGCCATTATTATGGAAGGAACGACAGAGAGGCAGAGAGTGGTAAGGGCGCCGCTTTTTGAACTCGCTGCCAGGGCGGCGGAGCGGGGGCTTACCGCCCCGGCGGTGATTGTGGTCGGCGCGGTGGCGAAGCTGGAGCTCATCATGTATGACATGCCTGTGGCAGGAATCTCAGTCGGCGTGACCGGGACGGCGCGTTTTGCGGATAAATTGTCCTGCGCGCTCAGGGAAAAGGGCGTGGACATACGGGACATGAGTTTTATGGAGATCAGACCGTCGTCGGATTCGTTGCCGGACCTGGCGGACTGCGGCTGGCTTGTCTTTACCAGCCCCAACGGGGTAGAGGTCTTTCTGGAAAAAATGCGGCTGGAACGGCTTGACCTGCGGACGTTGTCCGGGCATAAAATCGCGGTGATCGGTCCGGGTACGGCGGAAAGGCTTAAGGAAGCCGGGCTTTATGCGGATTATATGCCCGAAGTCTATGATGCGGCACATCTGGCAGAAGGGCTTTCGGACATAATCATGGCAGAGCAGGAAAAAGAGAGACCCGGCAGTACGGGCTGGGCGCAAAGCAAGGTGATGTTTCTGCGGGCAAAGCAGGGAAGCGGTGTGCCGTCACGAATTTTCCGTGAGCGGAGAATCCCTTATGAGGAACATGCCCTCTATGAGCTGGGCGTGCAGGAGCAGAAGCGCGACGCGGTGATAACAAAGGAGCCGGATTATATTGCCTTTGGCTCCGCCATGGGCGCGAGAGTTTATTTTGAGGGAATGGAGAAGAAAGGCATCAGAAATACGAGGAGCCGTTATGTCTGCATTGGGGAACAGTGCGCGAAAGAAGTGCGAAAGTATGTGGCAGAACCGCCCCTGATTGCGGAGAAAGCAGATGTGCACGCCATTGTTGACTGTCTTTGCAGTGATAGAGTGAGAAATGCGGCATTCTCCACACGGATTTGAGTCACAGCAGAGGCTGATTTGTTAAGAAATATTAAGGTTACCGCAGAAAGGAAGACAAATCATGTACCGATTCAGAAGACTGAGAAGGGACGAGAGAATCCGGGCTGTGATGCAGGAGACGAGACTGCACCCGAAGGATTTTATTTATCCGATCTTTGTAATAGAAGGAGAAAATGTCAGGAATCCGGTGGATTCCATGCCGGGTGTTTTTCAATATTCCATTGACTGTCTGGATGAAATTTTAGACCGTGTGAAGGAGGCGCGCATCGGGGGCGTTATGCTTTTTGGCATTCCGGCGTGCAAGGACCCGCAGGGGAGTCAGGCGTACGCGCGGGACGGCGTCACCCAGAGGGCGGTCCGCCATATCAGGGAGAAGTACCCGGAAATCTATATTGTGGTGGATGTGTGTCTGTGCGAATACACTTCTCACGGGCATTGCGGGATGGTGCGCGGAGAGGAAATTCTCAACGACGAGACACTGCCGTATCTGGTGAAGATGGCGGTGAGCCTTGTGGAGGCGGGAGCGGATATGGTGGCGCCCTCGGATATGATGGACGGCAGGGTGGCGGCTATACGGGAAGGGCTTGACCGTGCCGGGTTTACCCAGACGCCGATTATGGCGTACAGCGCGAAATTTGCCTCCGCTTACTATGGACCTTTCCGGGATGCGGCGCAGTCGGCGCCGGGATTCGGCGACCGCAGGAGCTATCAGATGGACTTTGCAAACGGGCGGGAGGCGCTGCGGGAAATCCGCGCGGACATAGAGGAGGGGGCGGACATTGTGATGGTGAAACCGGCGCTTGCGTATCTGGACGTCTTAAAGGAGACGGCGCTTACTTTCGACATGCCCCTTGCGGTGTACAATGTGAGCGGGGAGTACGCCATGGTAAAGGCGGCGGCAGAGCGGGGGTGGATTGACGAGAGAAGGATTGTGCTGGAGAATCTCACGGCGATGAAGCGCGCGGGCGCGAAGATCATCATTACCTATCATGCGCTGGATGCGGTAAAATGGCTGGGTTGAGGAGGGTAATATGGGCAGCAGATCGGAACAGCTTTATGAAAAGGCGCGGAGGCGGATCCCGGGCGGGGTCAATTCTCCGGTACGGGCGTTTGGCGCGGTGGGCGGGCATCCTTTTTTTGTGGAACGGGCGCAGGGACCGTGGCTATATGATGTGGACGGAAACCGCTATCTGGACTATGTCTGTTCCTGGGGTCCCGGTATTCTGGGGCACGCGCATCCGCAGGTGGTGGAGGCGGTGCAGAAAGTCTGCGCGGGCGGTCTTACCTTCGGTGCGCCCACGGCGGGGGAGGTGGAGCTGGCGGAGCTGATAAACGCCTGCGTGCCGGACGCGGAGATGGTGCGTCTGGTCAGCTCCGGCACAGAGGCGGTGATGAGCGCCGTGCGTGTGGCGAGAGGTTATACGGGCCGGGAGAAGATCATCAAGTTTGCGGGAAATTACCATGGTCATTCAGACGGTCTGCTGGTGAAGGCGGGGTCGGGGCTTATGACCCAGTCCGTGCCCGACAGTGCCGGCGTGCCGGAAGGATATGCGGCTTCCACGCTGACGGCAGTCTACAATGATGAGGAATCCGTGCGCGCGCTGATGGAGGGAAACCATGGACAGGTGGCTGCGGTCGTGGTGGAGCCGGTGGCGGCAAATATGGGAGTTGTGCCGCCGAAACCGGGTTTTTTGGAATTTCTGCGCCGCATCACGAAAGAGAACGGGGCTCTTCTGCTTTTCGATGAGGTGATTACGGGATTCCGGCTGGGGCTTGGCGGCGCGTCTGAATATACGGGCGTTCATGCCGATCTGTACACGTTTGGAAAGATTGTGGGCGGCGGGATGCCGCTGGCGGCTTACGGCGGCAGGCGGGATATCATGTCCTGTGTCGCGCCGCTCGGCGCGGTCTATCAGGCGGGAACGCTGTCTGGAAATCCCGTGGCGGTGGCGGCGGGCATTGCAACGCTGAAAATACTGATGGACGATCCGGGCATCTATGAGCGGATCGACAGGCGGGCGCAGATGCTGTCGGAGGCCTACCGGGGCGCGGGGCTTACGGTGAACCGGGCAGGTTCGCTGCTGTCTGCATTCTTTGTTTCCGGCCGGCAGGTGGAGAACTACGGGGACGCGTGCCGGTGCGACAGGGAGGCGTTTGCGGCTTATTTCAACAGTATGCTGAAGCGCGGCATCTATGTGGCGCCGTCTCAGTTCGAGGCTATGTTCGTGTCGGATGCACATTCGGACGAGTTGATTGAGGAGACTTGCGGGGCGGTGGCGGCATACTTTGGCGGGATATCCTAATTTTATGGGACGGAGGAAAACAGATGAGTGAAATCGACGAGGTAATCAAAATGCTTGACAATCTGACACAGGACGGAGTCAGTCGTATCAAGGTGGAAACTTCCGGGGAGGTCGCGGAGGGAGAGCGGAAAAAGGCATACCACCACGGGCGCTGCGACGTGGGCAGCCCTTTTGCCACAGGAAAACTGTTTGACGCGGAGGAGCCGGACTGTGGCTGAATCCGATTTCTTTGCCGAAGGCAAAATTGGAAGAGAACGGATTTAATAACTATGAAGCCGGAAGCTGACTAGTGCTCCATTTTCCAATTGCATACACTTTTTGCGAAGTCCAGAATTTCCTTATACAAGGCGTTTGAGGGAGGCGATGCGGTGGCATCGTTGACCGAAAACAACGCAGTAGAAGGGAATGCTGGCAAGCAAAAAAGGATATTTAATTGGTAAATGGAGCACTAGTTATATTTTGCCACATGGATTTTTTGGAAACGATTGAAATAAAGCGGCAGTTATGCTACAATTTTGACATCTACAGGTTTGATGGCATTGGTCAAAAAAATACATATTAAAGGAGAAACGAGGATGCGGAAAAGTATTAAAATCATGGCAGGAACCCGGGTTGCGGCAGCTTTGCTGGCAGTCATACTCTTTAGCGTGCTGACAACCCAAAATATCTATAAAATGGAGGATTCCTCAGAAGAAAATATCGCGGTAAACTCCCTTTTGCAGAAGGCGCAGAAGGCGGAGGCGGCTCATTACAAGTGGTCCTCCAACTTAAGCAACGCGCTGTACAGCGGTTCGGAGTTTACGGGCAGCACAGACCCGACGGGCTGTGTGCTGGGACAGTGGCTCTACGGGGAGGCGGGAACAGATGATCCGGCGATCCTTAATCTGCGGAGCCAGCTGGAACCGCTGCACAAGGAGCTGCACGAGTCAGCCATTTACGTGCTGGAGCTCTATGCTTCTGACCCGGAGCAGGCGCAGGCGTACTATCAGGAAACCATTATGAGCAATCTTGGCGTTCTGGTGGAGCTTCTGGAACAGGTTGTGGAGCGCGGCACAGAGCTTAACGAGATCAGCGAGGCGAATATGGAGAAGACGGCGTCTACCATGCACATTGTCACGGGTGTAGGGCTTCTTCTGACGCTGTTCTTCCTTCTGAGTCTGGTGCTTTATATTATCAAGCGCGTGGTGAAGCCGATTCTGCTTATCACGGCAAAAACCAGCCCTCTGCAGGAAGGACGCATGAAGGTGGAGCTGAATTACAATGGCAACGATGAGATCGGTGATCTTTCGAGAACGCTGAAAGACTCTATTGATCGGATTAATCAATATATAGAAGATATCAACCGTATTATGAGCCAGCTTTCCAGCGGCAATTTTGACGTGTCAGCGTCGGTTCCGTTTATCGGCGATTTTCGTTCCATTTCGGATTCGATAGACAGCTTTACGGCATCTCTCTCGTCAGCGATGTCCAACATCAACAATGTGGAGCAGAAGGTGTTCGGGCACGCGCAGAGCCTTTCCGGCAGCTCACAGATGCTTGCACAGGGTGCAACCGATCAGGCGGCGGCGGTGGAAGAGCTCACTGCCACGACGGAAGATCTGGCGAGAAGCGCGGAGAAAAATATGCAGATGGCGACCGAGATGCGGGATAACGCGCGCATGACCGGCGATCAGGTGAATCTGAGCAGCCAGCAGATGGAGCAGCTTGTCAGTGCGATGTCGGATATCAGCAATACGTCGCAGGAGATCGAAAACATCATTTCCACGATTGAGAATATCGCTTTCCAGACAAACATTCTTGCGCTGAACGCAGCGGTGGAAGCGAGCCGTGCAGGAGAGGCGGGCAAAGGCTTTGCAGTTGTAGCGAAGGAAGTGCGCGATCTGGCAGCGAAGTCTGACCAGGCGGCAAAGGCGACAAAGGATCTGATCGAAAATTCCGTGCAGGCAGCAGGACGGGGCAGCAGGATCGTGGATGAGGTGTCCGAGTCCTTAAAGAGGACGCTTACGCTTGTCACGGAGTCAAACAGCGCCGTGGAGGAGTTTGCCGATGCGGTACAGATAGAGGCTACCGCGATTTCACAGGTGTCCGAAGCGCTTGGGCAGATATCCAATGTGGTGCAGACCAATACCGCCAACAGCGAGGAGTCCGCGGCAGTCAGCGCGGAGTTGTATGAGCAGGTGAACCGGCTGCAGACACAGACGAGCAGATTCAGGCTGAAACATTAAAAGGAACAGGGGAAAGAGACATGTCAGAAAAAATGATTCCGTATAAGATATATCTGGAAGAGGAAGAGATGCCGAAACAGTGGTACAATGTCCGGGCAGACATGAAGAATAAGCCTGCGCCGCTGCTAAATCCCGGCACACTTAAGCCGATCACCTTCGAGGAACTGAGTCAGGTGTTCTGCGACGAGCTGGCGAAACAGGAATTGAACGATACAGATGCCTATATCGACATTCCGCAGGAAATTCTGGATTTCTATAAGATGTACCGTCCGTCGCCGCTCGTGCGGGCGTACTGTCTGGAAAAGAAGCTGGATACGCCGGCGAAGATCTATTATAAGTTTGAGGGAAACAATACGAGCGGCAGCCATAAGCTGAACTCCGCGATTGCGCAGGCATATTACGCGAAGCAGCAGGGACTTAAGGGCGTGACCACGGAGACGGGAGCCGGTCAGTGGGGAACGGCGCTTTCCATGGCGTGTTCCTACTTTGACCTGGACTGCCATGTCTATATGGTGAAGGTTTCTTACGAGCAGAAACCGTTCCGCCGTGAAGTGATGCGCACCTATGGTGCGCAGGTGACGCCGTCGCCTTCCGATACGACCAAAGTGGGGCGGAAAATTCTGGAGGAATTCCCGGGAACGGGCGGCAGTCTCGGCTGCGCCATCTCCGAGGCGGTGGAAGCGGCAGGAGAGAGGGAAGGTTACCGATATGTGCTGGGAAGCGTGCTTTCACAGGTACTTTTACACCAGTCCATCATCGGTGAGGAGACGAAGGCGGCGCTCAGAAAATATGATATCAAGCCGGATATGATCATCGGCTGTGCGGGCGGCGGTTCCAATCTGGGCGGTCTGATTTCTCCTTTTGTCGGCGAGAAAATCAGGGGAGAGGCGGACTATCGCATCATAGCGGTGGAGCCCGCGTCCTGTCCGAGCATGACCAGAGGAAAGTATGTATATGATTTCTGCGATACCGGAAAGGTCTGTCCGCTTGCAAAGATGTATACGTTGGGCAGCGGTTTTATGCCGGCGCCGAACCACGCGGGAGGCTTACGTTATCACGGTATGAGTTCCGTCGTGTCGCAGCTGTATGACGACAGGCTGATCGAGGCGGTCAGTGTGGAGCAGACGGCGGTATTTAAGGCGGCGGAGGAGTTCGCGAGAGTGGAAGGCATCCTGCCCGCGCCGGAGAGCGCCCATGCGATCAAAGTGGCAATCGACGAGGCGATGAAGTGCAGGGAGACGGGCGAGGAAAAAACGATTGTCTTCGGGCTGACCGGCACGGGATATTTTGATATGGTGGCATATGGAAAATTCCACGACGGAGAGATGTCCGATTATATTCCCACGGATGAGGATCTGGCGAAAGGGTTTGCAGGCCTTCCAACAGTTTAAAATACGAAAAGAGAGGCATGGATATTCAAAATTTACGAAAGAGAAGATCGCAAGGTCTTCTCTTTCGTCGTTATTTCCGCGAATAAGCAGAGAAGGAAGGCTTATTTGTGCGGATATTTGAAGACTGCAGCGGGAGGTGAGACTTGCAAATTGTCACATAAAAATGTGACAGATGTCATCTGAGATTCATTACAAAGGACAGGTGTCAGCAGGAAAGAAAACATTTATACTCGACTTATCAAAAAATAAGGGAGGAAATTGTAATGAAGAAAAAACTTGTAAGCGCTGTTTTATGTACTGCAATGCTGACAACAATCCTCGCAGGCTGCGGCGGTGGCGGCGAGGCGGCTCCGGCGGCGACTGAGCCTGCGGCGGAGGCTCCGGCGGCAGAGGAAGCTCCCGCAGCGGAGGAA
Source organism: bacterium 1xD42-87 (assembly GCA_003611805.1). GTDB lineage: Bacteria > Bacillota > Clostridia > Lachnospirales > Lachnospiraceae > UBA3282. The sequence continues at coordinate 30,883 of RAYM01000031.1, forward strand.
GCTCCCGCGGCGGAGGAAGCTCCTGCAGCGGAGGCGGAAGCTCCCGCGGCATCTGAGGGCGGCAGACTGATCGGCTACACCTGTATGGACGGCACCAATCCTTTCTTCGTAGCTCTGGAGGGCGCGATCAAGGAAGTTGTGGAGTCCCACGGTGACACATTGGTTTCCATGGATCCCGCTAACGATTCCAACACACAGATCGACCAGATCGAGGATATGATCTCCAGAGACATTGATCTGATCTTTGTGAACCCGGTAGACGCGGACGGCATCATTCCCGCGCTTGATATGCTGAAAGATGCGGATATCCCGATGTTCGGATTTGATACGCAGGTGGGCGATATGAGCTACCTTGTATCTTACGCAGGTTCCGACAACTACAACGCAGGTTATGTGTGCGGTGAGGATCTGGCAAAGAAGTGTCCGGATGGCGGCGACATCCTTGTTCTGGATTCCCCGACCATGCAGTCTGTGACAGACAGAACCGACGGATTCCTGAAGGCTCTGGAAGATTCCGGCGTGACGTTCAACGTAGTTGGGCAGCAGGATGCGCAGGGTAACCAGCAGGTGGGCAATGAGAAGGCGACTGACCTTCTGACGGCTAGTCCGGATGTGGTAGCGATCTTTGGCGGCAATGACCCTACGGCTCTTGGCGCATATGCAGCAGCGGACGCAGCGGGCGTTACCCCGATGATCTACGGCGTGGATGGTTCTCCTGATGTAAAGGCTTTGTTGAAGGACACAATTATGGAAGGCACTGGCGCACAGTCCCCGATCTCCATCGGCAAGACCATCGCTGAGACAGCTTACAAGTGGCTGGATGGCGAGACCGTAGAGGAGTTCATCCCGATCGAGACATTCCTGATCACAGCGGACAATGTTGATGAGTTCGGAACAGACGGCTGGCAGTAAGCTGATAATTCTGTGAGCAGATAGGAAACCGAAAGAGTGTCAGTTATGATTGGCTGGCACTCTTTATGACTCTAAAGAAAATTGCGGCAGTGTGAATCATTTAAGGAGAATGCGGAGCATTCTCTGAATCGTCGCTGCGGAGCGACGATTTTTATACGAGGAGGTGATAGAAGTTGGGTGAGCAATATTTGCTTGAAATGAAAGGAATCAGCAAATCGTTTCCGGGAGTAAAAGCGCTAAGCAATGTAGAGCTGCAGCTTCGCGCGGGAGAGGTGCACGCTCTTCTGGGGGAGAACGGCGCCGGTAAGTCCACTCTGATAAAAGTTCTCGGCGGTATCTATCATGCGGAGGAGGGAGAAATTCTGATCGAGGGTCAGAAGGTGAATATCGACGGTGTCGTATCTGCCAGAAACGCCGGCGTTTCTATTGTGCATCAGGAACTGGTGCTTGTCCCTTATATGACGGTTGCCGAGAATATTTTTCTGGGAAGAGAGGCGGGCAGTAAGTTTAATATCAACCGCAGGCAGATGACGGAGGAGGCGCAGAAACTTCTGGATGCCTATGAGATGCATATCGATGCGGATACGCTTGTGGAGAAACTGACCATTGCCCAGCAGCAGATGGTGGAGATTGTGAAAGCAATTTCTTTTAATGCAAGAATACTGGTTATGGATGAGCCTACGTCTTCGATTTCGGACAAAGAGGTCGGATTTTTGTTTGAGACGATCCGCACGCTGACGAAGAAGGGCGTGGGCATCATCTATATTTCCCATAAAATGAGCGAGCTTGAGGAAATCTGCGACCGCGTCACGGTTATGCGTGACGGGGAGAGCGTTGGCACGAGAGTCGTAAAGGAGACGAGCAAAGATGATCTGATTGCCATGATGGTAGGTCGTGAGCTGACGAACTATTATACGAGAGACTTCCAGAAACCGGGGGAAGTGATACTGAAAGGTGAGCATATCGCGGACGGAAAGATGGTGAAGGACGCCAGCTTTGAGCTGCATAAGGGTGAGATCGTCGGTTTCGCCGGTCTGGTGGGCGCGGGGCGCAGCGAGACCATGAAGGCAGTGTTCGGTCTGACATCCAGCATGAAGGGCGAAGTCTATGTGGAGGGGAAACAGGTACATATCAAATCGCCCGTGGACGCCCTCAAATACGGTATTGCGCTTGTGCCGGAGAGCCGGAAGGAGGAAGGACTTTATCTCGTGCAGGATGTGCAGTTTAACTCCACGATAGAAGTTCTGGGGCAGTTTATCAGAAACTTCCGTGTGAATTTTAAGAAGGAGGAAGAGATTACACAGAAATATATTGATATGATGGCGACCAAGACACCGAGCCAGCAGCAGGTCATCGGTAATCTGTCCGGCGGAAACCAGCAGAAGGTGATGATCGGGCGGTGGCTAGCCACAGATCCGAAGATTCTGATTCTGGATGAGCCGACCCGCGGTGTCGATGTGGGCGCGAAGGCGGAGATCTATGCGATCATGAATGAGCTGGTGAAGAAGGGCATGTCGATTATTATGATATCCTCGGAGATGCCCGAGATCATTAATATGAGTGACCGTGTGTATGTGATGAATGACGGTCGTGTGACAGGATGCCTCAGCCATGAGGACGTAACACAGGAAAAAATCATGCAGTTAGCGGCAAAGTAAGTGAGGAGGAGGTATCAACATGGCTAGATTTAAAAACGGAGTTGTCAAATATTTCAAAGACAATATCGGTATTATCATTGCCCTGCTGGCAATGTGTGTGTTTCTGATTGTTTTCCCGACTACGAGGTCTACGTTTCTGACCCAGAAAAATATCTTCAATATTCTGCGCCAGAATGCCTCAAACCTGTTTCTGGCAACAGGAATGACGATGGTCATTATTCTGGGCGGCATCGACCTTTCGGTCGGCTCTGTCATCGCGCTGTCCGGCTGTGTGGCGGCGGGTTGTGTGGTGCATCTGGGTATGCCGGAAGTCTTTGCTTTTCTCATTGCAATCGGTATCGGTGCGCTGGTGGGAATGGCGAACGGTCTTGTTATCTGCAAGACAAACATTCCGCCTTTTATCGCCACACTGGCATCCATGAACATCGTCAAGGGTATCGCGCTTGTCTATACGCAGGGCGCGCCGATCCGCTGTATGACGGACGCTTTCAAGTTCCCGGGCGCGGGTTACGTGGGACCGATTCCGACGCCGGTCATCCTGATGTTGATTATCTTTGTGATAGCGATCGTTCTCGTTAACCGCACGCACTTCGGGCGTCATATCTACGCGGTGGGCGGCAATGCGCAGGCGGCAAGATTTTCGGGTATCAATGTGAGTAAAGTAAAATTTTGGGTACATACTTTTATCGGGATCATGGCAGGTATCGCGGGCGTGGTTGTGGCTTCCCGCCTGTATTCCGGGCAGCCTACGGCGGGCGACGGCGCGGAGATGGATGCCATCGCGGCGGTAGTTGTGGGCGGCACTTCCATGAGCGGCGGTTCCGGACGTCTTGGCGGCACGTTGATCGGCGTACTGATTATCGGCGTTCTCAACAACGGGCTGAACCTGATGGGTGTGGATTCCAACTGGCAGTATATCGTCAAGGGATTTGTTATCCTGCTCGCGGTTTATGTGGACTTTATCCGCAACAGGAAAGCCGGCAGATAAAAATATACGCGTATTAAGAAGAGTGAGGGGGCGTTATAGACAGTGTGTATGCTGGCATGCAGGACTGGATATGACGCCTTCTGACGGGTAAAGGCATGAAGGATTGAAAGAATGAAGCGGTATCTATTGGCAGTAAGCCTGATATTTCTTATAATAATAGCAGTGATAGGATGTTCTTTTGTGGATCGAACGGAGGCAGTGGACAACCCGCGCATATTCGGCGCCACGTATATGACAAGGAACAATCCTTTCTTCGATGTGTTAAACGACGCGATCGCGCAGGTTGTGGAGGGAAACGGGGACATTTTGATTTCCAGGGATCCCTGTCAGGATCAGGAGAAGCAGAACGGGCAGATTCTGGAGATGATCGATGAGGGCATTGAAGTGCTTTTCCTAAACCCGGTGGACTGGGAGCAGGTGCGCCCGGCGTTAATTGCCTGTAAAGAGGCTGGGGTGGTGGTTATCAATATTGATACGGTAGTGAAAGACAGGGAGTATGTGACTTCGATTATCGAGACGGACAACTATCAGGCGGGCGTGCTGTGCGCGCAGGATATGATGGAGCAGGTGGACGAGGCGGAGATTGTTGTGATCGACTGTCCGTGGCAGGCTTCGATCAGCAGTCGGATTCAGGGATTTCTGGATACCATCGATGGGGATGACAATTATCGCATCGTCTATACGGGAACCGGTTACGGGGAATTGGAAGTTTCAGCGAAGGTCATGCAGAAGGTACTGTCGGAGGGCGTATCTTTCAATGTGGTGCTGGGCGGCAATGATCCGTCTGCGCTCGGCGCCCTTGCCACGCTGCAGCAGTATCGGAGGGAGGACGGGGTGCTGATCTACGGCATAGACGGTTCGCCCGATTTTAAGGCGATGCTGAAGCTGGGCTATGTGACGGGGACAAGCGCGCAGAGCCCGGAAACCATCGGCAGGGTGGCGGCGGAGACCGCTTATAAGTATTTGGGCGGCGAGAAAGTGCCCGAGTATCTCAGCATTGAGCCTTATATGATTACCGGGGAAAACCTGGATCAGTATGAAGTAAACGGCTGGCAGTAGGGGAATGGCTATGAGTGTAAAAAAGGAATATTACACGGATATGTTTCAGTGGGCAATGCTTGCAATAAACGGCATTGCAGTAGCTTTTTTATGTACTTTCATCTACGTGACAACGAACCGGATCAGGGCGAATTATGACGCCAGGGACTTTCTGGGCGGTGTGAGGACGATATCGGGCAATCCTAGGACCAATCTGTGGCTCTGTCTGGTTCTGCTCGGTTTTCTCATGGTCAATTTTGTATTTCGGCATTTTCTGCAGATGCGAAATGGCAGGGGCGGCGCGGTTTCTCTCGTGGCGGAGCTTTTGATCTGCGTGGTGATCATCTATCGGCTGGACTTTAACTACAACGGGCTTCTGCTCCTCGTGTTCGCGAACGTGATCGCCTATGTCAAAGACAGCAAGGCGAAGATGGCGTTTCTGCTGCTCGCCATTGTCGGCTATCTGCTGGCGGACTATGAGCTTTTGTCCATCTACATGCCGCTCTTTAACATGTCGGACTATGTGGGTTACTATACGTTCACGAGTCAGCAGTGGCTGTTCTGTATCTGGAATACGATGATTTCCTTAAATATCATTCTATTTGTAGGCTACTGTTTTTCGGTCATCAATCTGCAGAGAGGCACGATTGAGGAGGTAAACGTGCTTTACCATGAGCTGCAGAATGCCAACGAGCAGCTTTCGGAGTATGCCGACATGGCGGAAAAGATGGCGCAGACCAATGAGAGGAACCGCCTTGCAAGGGAAATTCACGACACGCTGGGGCACAGCCTGACAGGGATTATTGCCGGGCTGGACGCCTGTCTGGCGCTTGTGGACGTGGCGCCGCAGGAGGTGAAGAAACAGCTTAAACTGTTGGCGGATGTGAGCCGGGACGGCATGAAGGATGTGCGCCGGTCCGTCAGCGAGCTGCGGCCCGACGAGATGGAACGGCTTTCCCTGAATGCATCCATCCGCAAGATGGTGACTGATATGGGAAAGGTGTCCGATACACAGATTTACTTTGATGCGGGCGGGGAGAAACTGGAGTTCGGTGAGGACGAGGAGAATATCATCTACCGCGTGATCCAGGAGAGCATCACCAACGCGGTACGCCACGGACATGCGGGGCAGATCTGGGTTACGATGAAACGGATTGACGGGGAGGTGCTGCTCGAGGTGAAGGACGACGGCATCGGCTGTAAGGAATTAAAGAGCGGGTTCGGAACCAGACATATGAAGGAGAGAATAGAAATGCTTGGCGGCACAGTCAGCTTTGACGGGCAGAAAGGCTTTAAGGTGACTGCGCACATACCGATTCGCTGGGGGGAGAGTTATGATTAAAGTGTTGGTGGCGGACGATCAGGAGCTGATCCGCCAGAGTCTGCAGATTGTATTAAACAGCAAGGAGGGTATCGAGGTCTGCGATGTGGCGACGGACGGACAGGAAGTGATCCAGTGTGTGCGCCGGCAGAAACCGGACGTGATACTGATGGATATCCGTATGCCAAAGATGGACGGCGTACAGTGCACGAAGATCATCAAGGAAAATTATCCGCAGATTAAAATTATCATTCTGACTACCTTTGATGACGACGAGTACGTTTACAACGCATTGAAGTACGGCGCGAGCGGGTATCTGTTGAAAGGCGTTTCCATGGACGAGCTGGAAAGTTCCGTGAGAACCGTGTACAGCGGCCGCGCCATGATCAACCCCGATATCGCGGCGAAGGTGCTGACCCTGTTTTCCAAAATGGCGCGTGCCGATTACACTATCCAGGTGGGGAAAAAGGGCATAGAAGAGCTGACGAAGACCGAGTGGAAAATTATCGAGCAGGTGGGGACAGGCGCGGCAAACAAGGAGATTGCGGAAACCCTGAAGCTGTCGGACGGCACCGTGCGCAACTACCTGAGCACAATACTGAATAAGCTGGAACTGCGCGACCGCACCCAGCTTGCGATCTGGGCGGTACAGACCAATATCGCGCCCTACATGAAGGATGAAGAGACATGAAACTAGTGCGTCATAAAAAATGCATAGGCATTGTCGTGGCAGCTGCCGTCCTGTTCTTTGCGGGCGGGATCTATTATGCCAGGACGCGCCCGGTGGTGCTGGAATTTGGGATGTTTACCGGGAGCAACTGGAATGTGGCGAATGCGAACAGCTTTGCGATTATCGATCAGGCGATCGCCCGTTTCGAGGGGGAGCACCCGGGTGTGAGGGTGCACTATTACAGCGGTGTGCCCAAGGAGGAGTATTCGGAGTGGCTTTCCCGGAAAATTCTGGCGGGAGAGGAGCCGGACGTCTTTATGGTGCTGGGAAGCGATTTTGACCAGTTTTCATCCATAGGCATTATGAAAAATTTGGATGAGCTGATACAGCAGGACGCAGGATTCGACACGGAGAAGTATTTTCAGAGCGCCCTCAGCACGGGCAAGTACGGGAACGCCCAGTATGCCCTGCCTTACGAGACGGTGCCTACTTTAATGTTTGTGAACCAGACGCTTCTGACAAAAGAGGGCATCAAGATTCCGAACACGGACTGGAACTGGGAGGAGATGTACGATATCTGCCGTCTTGTGACAAAAGATCTGGACGGGGACGGGATGCTGGATCAGTTCGGGATATGCAATTACGACTGGCTGGACGCGGTCTACTCCAACGGCGGTGAAATCTTTCAGAGTAACGGAAAAACCTGTTATCTGGCGGAGGACAGCGTGATCGAATCGGTGAAGTACATCCGCCAGCTGAATGAGCTGTACTGTGGGCAGAAGGTGGCGCAGGAAGATTTCAACGGCGGCAATGTGGCGTTTATGCCGCTGACCTTCGCAGAGTACCGAACCTACAAGACGTATCCTTACAAGATTAAGAGATATGCGAACTTCAAATGGGACTGCATTACCATGCCGGCGGGCAGGGAGGGCGGAAACGTGTCCCAGGTTGATACGCTGCTTATGGGGATCAGCGCCAACACCCGCAAGGAGGAGCTTGCGTGGGAATTTTTGAAGCTGCTCACCTATGACGAGAAGATCCAGACACAGATCTTTTCCCACTCACAGGGCGCTTCGGTGCTGCGGGCGGTGACACAGTCCGCGGAGATGGAGGAGATCGTGCAGGCGGAGATGGAGGAGGGGGAGACGGTGATCAGCGGCAAACTTCTCGGGCAGGTAATTGAGGAGGGATATACTGCGCCCCAGTTTAAAAAATACGAGCAGGCGCTTGCGCTTTCGGACAGTGAGATCGGTGAAATTCTGCTAAACGACAAGACCATAGACAGCAATATGAAAATTTTGCAGAGGACAATTAACAGTTATTTGCAGCAGTAGGGTTTGCGCGTTGGATTAAGATGTGGTAAACTGTACCCAATGAGCAGTGCAGCTCCATCAGTATCGGGTGTCACTGCTGAGTAAAGTAAGGGGATTGGGAGAATCATATGAGAGCGTGCAAAGGAAAAATTGTTAAAACATGGAAGGTTTTTGCGGCATTTCTGCTGTTGGCCATATCGGTCGTAGTATGCGGGAAGAACGTACAGGCAGCGGGGCGTCCGGTCTCCATCAGCTCCTGCCAGATTGTGGGAGGAAATGTCAACTGTACATTGACGGCGGAAAGCGTTCCGTCAGGCGACGACGGAAAATACTATATTTATGCGAACGAAGTTTTTCAGGATGGTCCTGTGGGAACGGTGGTGGCAGCCGTGGATGCGGGGGCTTCCGTCACGGCTTCTTTCCCTTTGGACTATAACACGCCGGATTCCAACTTAAGCCGGAAGTTTCTGGTGGCGGTGAAGCGCGGCGGGGAGATGATTCAGGTCAGCGACGAGCATTACATCACAAACCCGGAGGCGGTCGCGGCATTTACCTCGGGTCGCATGACCAGAGGAATCAAGGGCATTTTGCCGGAGGTTACCGCTATTGCGAGCGGGGAGCTTAAGGAGCTCGGCGTGCAGCAGGTCGTTTACAATATTTATCTGGATGAAATATGCGCGGCGCCCGGAGAGGCAGGGACAATTTCTTTTGATTACAACGGGCAGACATACTATTTCAGCAACGGGCGGATCACCCACTATGACCAGATGGTGAAGGGCTTTAACAATCAGGGTATACAGGTGACCATGGTGCTCTTAAACAGGGGCGGCACGGCGGGCTCTCAGGATCTGGTGCATCCGCAGGCGAGCGGCGCGGAGTGTCCCAGCTATGCGCTGAATGTGGAGGAGAGCGGCGGCGTGGAGCATCTGAAAGCGGTGTGTGCGTTTCTGGGACAGCATTATTCCGGATCGACCGGAAACGGGCAGATTGACAACTGGATTCTGGGCAATGAGGTCAACGCCAGAACATCCTGGTGGTACATGGATTCCAGTAGTCTTGACGTGAATGTGAGCGCCTATGTGAAGGCTTTCCGCATATTCTATAATGAGCTGAAGGCAATGAACGCCAATGTCTGGGTTTACAACTCCATCGACCAGGAGTGGGGGCGTAAGTCTAATCCCGGCAGTTTTCTGGCGAAGGATTATCTCGACCAGTTTAATTATTATATTAGGCGGGAGGGGAATATTGACTGGGGACTTTCCTATCACCCGTACAATTCGCCGCTCTATGATCCTTATGCGTGGAACGGACCGGCGGTGTGGGTGAAGAACAGTGTTTCCACTCCGTACATCACCATGCAGAATATAGACGTGCTTATTGATTATATGCATCAGTCCAAGTTCCTGAGCCCTTCGGGTCATGTGCGCAGCATTTCTCTTGCGGAGATCGGTTATACTTCCTATTTTGGGGATGAAAATCAGGAGGCGTCGGTGGCTTATGGCTATCTGAAAGCCGCTTCTCTGCCGGATGTGGACGCATTCATGCTTTTCCGCTTTAAGGACGACGCGCACGAGATGGAGAGCAAGCTGAGTCTGGGGATTACGAATCTGGACGGCAGCCACAAGCCCGCCTACGATATTTACAGGCAGCTTGGCACGGCAAATGAAGGCGCCGCCAAGGCGCGTGCCTCAGAGATTATCGGCATGGATATCGACCGGATGATCAGTGAGAACATCATCTGGACGAGAGGCGGAGACGGGGTTGTGCAGTAGGATGGAATAGAAGTCAGGATAGATGAGACGGATATTTCCGAACAGGTGCCGCCGCAGGAGCGACCGCAAAGTGCGGACTGTGCCATATCCGCCCGACCTTCCTCGGGATATGCTGCTTTATCTGGCTGGCGGTAATCTCAGCGGTGATAGTTATCGTGATGTTTGTGATCCTGCTGCGCAGGAAAGAGGATTAAATATCCAGCTTGGGCGGAACGTCGAGTTCGTGAGGAACCGGCGTTCCGTTTTTCTTTCTCTGGCGCACGCACTCTGTCGGCAGATACTCTATCTGCCCATTCACTGATCGAAAGTCATCTTCCGCCCAGGCGGCGATGGCGTTATAGAGCATGGCGGACAGACGCAGCGACGCCTGTTTCTTGCTGTTGTCCCCCATCTAGCAGAGGCTGCCGTAGTTCACAACGGGCTGGGAATTTGTGTTATACTAGAGTGAAAAGAACTTCTAAAGCTCGACAGCAAAGGCTGCCTTGCTAGGAAGTTCCGGATTTGCGAAGCTGTGACAGGGAGGTTGAGGTGAAACAGAAGGTATTGTTAATTGTGCCGCATCAGGATGACGAGCTGTTTGTGGGCGGCGGGCTTTTGAGATCGATTGCAAAGGGCGGCGCTTATGAGACTTATGTGGTCTACACGACCAATGGGGATTTCTTTCCCGATGAGGCAAGGGTGCGTCTGGGGGAAGCCGAGCGTGTGCTGACGGAGTTTGCGGGAATGGAAAAGAGTCATATTTTCTTTCTCGGTTACGGGGACGGCTGGAAGGATGGCGGACATATTTATCACCAGGAGGGGGATGAGCCTCTTGTCTCGATGGCAGGGAAAACGGAAACCTATGCGCCGGAAGGACACAGTGATTACCGCTATATGAGGTCGGGCAGGCACAGCGCATATCGGCGCGCGGACTTTAAGCGGGATTTGAAGGATGTGCTTGCGGAAGTGCGGGCGGATCTTTTGCTTGTGGTGGATTTTGACAAACATGCCGATCACAGGGCGGCGTCTCTGCTTGTGGAGGAATGTCTGGGAGAACTTTTCCGGGAGGATGCCTTTTACCGTCCTCTGGTATTAAAGCGTTTCGCCTATGACGGTGTGTGGAAGGGCAGGGCGGACTTTTTTGAGCTGCCGAGGCGGGCAACCGAGCTCGCGGAGCTTTCGCAGACGCCTTATGCGGCGGAGGAGGAACTGCGCTTTGCCATGCCGGAGGACTGCGCTTCGCCATATCTATTGCGGAATCCGTTTTATAGGGCGCTTCGGCGACATCGGACGCAGGAAGCGTGGCAGAAGGCGGATGAGATCATCAATATCGACGAAGTGTTCTTTCAAAGAAATACGGAAAATCTCCTGTATACGGCGGAACTTTCCGCTTCTTCCGGGAATACGGAATTTCTCCGGGACTTTAAGCTGTTTGACTGCGGGGACGTGACGGAGAAGAAGCTTGCCCTAAAAGAATGCGGCTGGAAACCGGCGGAAGAGGATTTGGAGAAAAAGGTGTGGATCCGCTTTGAGACGCCGCAGACCGTTGGACGTATCGCCGCGTACGCGCTGGGAAACGGCGGAGCGGACAGGCTGGAAGCTGTTTTTTCCTTTGATACAGGTGCGGAGCCTGTGCGCATGGACATCACGCCGGACGGCAAACGGAATTTCTGCACGTTTGAGCCGCGGGAAAGGGTGCGGGAAATGACGCTTCGGATCGGAGCATGGGAGGGCGTTGTCTGGGGGATTACGGAATTGGAGATTCTGCCGCCGGAGGAGAAGGGGCTGCCGGAGACACTGGAAAGGCTGCTCTTTCGTGGGGATAGTCTGGAAGTGACCAAAATGGTCAAAATTCGGATGCGGGCAGAGAAGGCGATTCTGTCCTTCAAAAGAAAGTTTTCCCGCTGGCTGCCAAACAGCTATACGCTGCGGAGGTACTACCCGGACGCGGAGCGGAGGCGGGTATCGGTTCGGCACAGGGTTATGTATATTGTGGAGCGGCTGCGGGCAAGGTGAAGAAACGCGGTCCGTGCGCCGCACTGACGGCATACTTCCTCTGCATGGGGCTTCACATAAAAAACCGGCAGCCGTCAAGAAATCGGCTGCCGGTTTTTTATGTGAAGCATTCTTTCAATCAAGTGCGTCAGCACTCGCTTTGTTATAGTTTCTTTCCTGTCAGAAGTTCATACCCCTGCAAATATTTATCAATCGTCTTCTGCACGATCTCTTCGGGAAGTGTCCAGTCGTGCCCCTCGTTTGCTTTCAGCCAGTCCCTGGCAAACTGCTTGTCGAAGGAGGGCTGGCTGTGTCCCGGTTCGTAGCCTTCCGCCGGCCAGAAACGGGAACTGTCGGGGGTCAGCATCTCGTCGCCGAGCACAATATTGCCTTCCTCGTCCAGTCCGAACTCGAATTTCGTGTCCGCGATAATAATGCCGCGGGTCAGGGCGTACTCCGCGCATTTTTTATAGAGAGCTATCGTATAGTCACGGAGTTTGGAAGCGTATTCTTCGCCTTTGCCGGGGAAACGTTTTTCCAGATAGTCTACGCTCTGCTCGTAGGAAATATTCTCGTCGTGGTCGCCGATCTCCGCTTTGGTGGAGGGGGTGTAAATAGGTTCGGGCAGCTTGTCTGATTCCTTCAGCCCCTCGGGCAGCGTGATGCCGCAGACCGTGCCATCCTTCTGGTAGCTCGCCCAGCCGCTTCCTGTGATATAGCCCCGGACGATGCACTCGATGGGCAGCATGTTGAGTTTCCGGCAGAGCATACTGTTGCCGTCAAACTGTTCCTGCCTGAAAAACTCGGGCATGTCGTTGACATCTACGGAAATCATGTGGTTGGGCAGGATATCGCCCGTCATGTCGAACCAGAATTTTGACATCTGGGTCAGAACCGTGCCTTTTTTGGTCACCTGATTCTTTAAGATTACATCGAAACAGCTGATGCGGTCGGTCGCGACCATAATCAGGCTGTCGCCGTTGTCGTAGATTTCACGTACTTTTCCTTCTTTGATGGGTTTCATGGCGTTCCTTTCTTTTTCTTTGTTCTGTATGAGCACTGCTTTTCTCCGCAGTGCACGCTCGAAAAACCTTCGGTTTTCCTCGCTCGCGGGCTTCGCCCTATGCATCCATTCGGATAACCATTTCGGTGAGCAAGCTCCCCTCTCTGTTTATCCTCTGTATGCGCACTGCTCATTGCTTTCGCGAACATTATACCAAGAATGCCATTGAGTTGACAACAAAAACTTCATTGGAAACGCCATGCGGACATCTTCGCGGAAAATTTTTGGAGACTTTCTGAAAGATTTGGTGTAAAATGGTAACATTAATGATTAGGAGACCGTTTTCGGGGCGGATGCCTTCTGACAGATGGAAAACGGCGGGAAGGAGACAGTTATGGATTTAAAGGGATCAAAGACGGAGAAAAACCTGCTGGCGGCGTTTGCCGGGGAATCTCAGGCGTACACGAAGTATACTTACTATGCGTCCAAGGCAAAGAAGGACGGCTATGTGCAGATGGCAAATATTTTTGCCGAGACGGCGGCAAACGAGAAAGAGCACGCCAAAATCTGGTTTAAGTATCTGCACGGCGGTCAGGTTCCGGAGACGCGAGAGAATCTGCGGGACGCGGCGGAGGGCGAGAACTACGAGTGGACGGACATGTACGCGGGATTTGCCAAGGACGCGAGAGAGGAAGGCTTTGAGGAGCTGGCAATGCTCTTTGAGGGCGTGGCAAAGATCGAGAAGGAGCATGAGGAGAGATACCGCAAGCTGATACAGAACATTGAGGATGGCGTTGTTTTCTCCAAGGACGGCGACTGTGTCTGGCAGTGCTTAAACTGCGGTCATGTCGTGATCGGCAAGAAGGCGCCGGAGCTCTGCCCCGTGTGCAAACATCCCCAGTCCTATTTTCAGGTGAAGCCGGAGAACTACTAAAATGCGGGAAGAACTTCTAAAACGCAGCAGCGGAGGCTGTTTCGCCAAGAAGTTCTATGTCTCGTATAGTGAAATGTAAGATCAGGACAGTCTGCAGGGCTGTCCTTTTTTTGATACATAACGCATGTTTTTAAAAACTTTATTGTCAAAAAAAAACCAATGTGGTATGATACCACCGTATTGTATCTCAGGTGAGAATAATAACAGGAGGATTGTACCATGAAAAATGAAAAGACTTACGAACTTGTGCTTACGGCACTGTTCACCGCCATAATCGTAATTATGGCATTCACACCGCTGGGATATATCCCGCTTGTAGTCATCAATGCGACGATCATTCACATCCCGGTGATCCTTGGAGCGCTATTTCTCGGACCGAAGAAAGGTGCATTTTTAGGATTCGTATTTGGACTCACCAGTTTAATCAACAACACAGTAAAAGCAGTTACGGCTTCGGCGTTTGTTTTTTCGCCGGTTCTGGCCTATCGGGTTGCGGGGGTGTCGGGCATTTTTAAGAGCCTGTACATCTGTTTTGTGCCGCGTATTTTAGTCGGCGTGGTTCCCTACTTTGTATGGCTCCTGATCCGCAGGATTGTGAAGGGCGATAACAAGGCTGGGAAAATTGTCGTGGATTTAATAGCATCTGCTATATTATTTTTCTCCGTCAGGGCGTTCCTGATGCGGCTGCTCCCGGAGGCGCTGAGCGCAGTTGTCTGCACGGCGATCGGTCTGATGGCGGGCGCAGCGCTCATGGCAGCGCTGACCGCGGGCGGCATGAAGAAGGCGTCCGCAAATATTGCGCTCTCCTACGCGGGACTTGCAGGCGCGTTTACCAATACGCTCTTTGTGATGAGTGGCATTTTCATTCTGTATAAGGACGCCTACGCGAATGCTATGGGCGTGGCGGGCGATGCGGTACTGGACGTCATCATGGGCGTGGTGGCATTCAACGGCGTGGTGGAGGCTGTGGTTGCTGCGATCATTGTCACCGGTGTGGGTCTGGCTCTGACCAGAGTGAAGCCCCTGTACGCAAATAAGGGGCGCGAGGCGGAGGACGCCGCGCTGCTGGAGGCAAAGAAAGCCTGACGGAAGTATGTGCGGCCGGAACAAAGTCCGTGCGGAGTGTTGGACAAATAAATAACACATGAAATAAAATAATAGGGGAGCAAACGTTCGACGAAGGCGGACAGAGAGCGCGAAAGCGCGGGTTTGCGAATACAATACACAAAAAGAGGGGAAACGGCATGATTTTAGCAGTAGACATCGGCAACACAAACATTGTCATCGGTTGTATGGACGGGGAGAAGGTTTGCTTTGTGGAGCGCGTCTCCACCAACCAGGCGAACACGGAACTGGAGTATGTAGTAGAATTTCGGGCGTTATTTGATCTCTACCGCATCGGTGTGGAGGACATCACAGGGAGCATCATCTCTTCCGTCGTGCCTCCCCTCAACAATATCGTGAAGTCGGCTTTGGAGAAGCTGTTTCACAACGCGCCGCTGCTTGTGGGACCGGGGCTTAAGACGGGCTTAAACATTCTGATGGACAACCCGGCGCAGCTCGGGTCGGATCTGGTGGTCAACGCGGTGGCGGGACTGCACTATTACGGCGCGCCGATCATTATGATCGACATGGGCACGGCTACAACCATCAGCGTGGTGGATGAGAAGAAGAACTATATTGGCGGCATGATTCTGCCGGGCGTGAAGGTATCTCTGGATTCTCTCGTCAACCGCACCTCACAGCTTCCGCGCATCAGTCTGGAACCGCCGAAGAAAGTGATCGGCAGAAACACCATCGACTGTATGAAGAGCGGTATCGTGATGGGACAGGCGGCGTGCCTGGACGGCATGATCGAGCGGATTTACGACGAGCTGGGCTACGAGGCGCCGGTGGTTGCCACGGGCGGCCTCGCGGGGAGTATCGTGCCTCACTGCAAGAGAAAAATTGTCTGTGACAACGAGCTTACCCTGAAAGGGCTGGGGCTGATTTACCGCAGGAATGTGGAACAATAATTGGTTCTATTAAATATTCTGACGGCAATGTGACAGACGGGCGGAATAAGGAGATATCGCATGTTATTAAAAGAGAAACACATCGTGCTCGGTGTAACCGGCAGTATCGCGGCCTACAAGATCGCGTCTCTCGCCAGTATGCTTGTGAAGAAGCAGGCGGATGTGACGGTAATTATGACGAAAAATGCAACCAATTTCATCAATCCCATCACCTTTGAGTCGCTGACGGGAAACCGGTGTCTGGTTGACACGTTTGATCGGAATTTTGAGTTTCAGGTGGAGCATGTATCGCTGGCAAAGCAGACCGATGTCTTCCTCGTGGCGCCGGCTTCCGCAAACGTGATTGCCAAGGCGGCGCACGGGATTGCGGACGATATGCTGACCACCACGCTTCTGGCATGCCGGTGCCCGAAGATTTTCGCGCCGGCGATGAATACCAGAATGTATGAAAATCCCATTGTGCAGGATAATATAAGTACGCTTAAGGATTACGGCATGGAAGTGGTTACTCCGGCAAGCGGTTATCTGGCGTGCGGAGATACCGGGGAAGGCAAAATGCCCGAACCGGAAGTTTTGTATGAGGCGGTTCTTCGGGCGCTTACGCCCAAAGACCTTTCCGGGAGAAAGGTGCTGGTCACCGCCGGACCGACGCAGGAAAAGCTCGACCCGGTGCGGTATATCAGCAACCATTCCACAGGAAAGATGGGGTATGCCGTCGCGGCTGCGGCTGTGCGGCGCGGCGCGGATGTGACGCTTGTGTCGGGGAAAGTGGAGCTTACTCCGCCCATGGGCGTACAGGTGGTGCCGGTTGTCTCGGCGGCGGACATGGCGCAGGCGGTCAAGGCTGCGGCTTCGGAACAGGATATCATAATTAAGGCTGCGGCTGTGGCGGATTACCGCCCCCGGGTGACGGCGGATGAAAAGCTTAAGAAGAAGGATGAGGAGTTGTCTGTGGAGCTGGAGCGCACGGAGGATATTTTGGCGTGGCTCGGCGCGCATCGTCGGGCGGGGCAGATTTTATGCGGTTTCTCCATGGAGACAGAGCATCTGCTGGAAAATTCCCGTGTAAAGCTGGAAAAGAAAAAGATAGATATGATTGTGGCAAACAATCTGAAACAGGAAGGTGCAGGATTCGGCACGGATACCAATGTGGTAACCCTGATTACGAAAGAAAAGACGGAGGAGTTTCCCATGCTCTCCAAGGAGGAAGTGGCGGACCGGCTGCTTGACAGGATTCTTGTGCTGTAAACATCGTGACGGCGCGAGGCGGCTGATAAGACGGCGTATGTCTGTAACGGATGCGTTGAGCGCCGCTGAGGAGAGGGAAGACGCGGCATGCTGCGTGATTTGACGGAGGGAGAGTGCTATGAGAATCGGAACGGGATATGATGTGCACAGATTGACAGAAGGGCGAAAGTGTATCATCGGCGGGGTGGAAATTCCTTACGAAAAGGGGCTGCTCGGTCACTCTGACGCGGATGTGCTCCTGCACGCCATTATGGACGCGCTTCTGGGGGCGGCGGCGCTGGGAGATATCGGGAAGCATTTCCCGGACAGCGATCCCGCCTACAAAGGTATTTCATCCGTAAAGCTTTTGGAGCATGTGGCAAAGCTTTTGGGGGATAACCTGTTTCTGGTGGAAAACATCGACGCGACGATTATCGCGCAGGCGCCTAAGATGCGCCCCCATATTGAGAAGATGCGGGAGAATATTGCGGGTGCGCTCGGTATCGAGGTGTCGCAGGTGAATGTGAAGGCGACCACCGAGGAGGGGCTTGGTTTTACCGGAAATGGCGAGGGCATTTCCGCTCAGGCGGTGTGCCTGCTCACAAGTCCCAGAGACCTCTACAGTGAGGATGTGGCAAAGAACTGCGGCGCGTGCGGGGGATGTCCGCACACAACGGAAGCCGTGTAAACCATTTAAGGGGAATGCGAAGCATTCTCTGAATCAAGCGTGCCGGCGCTCGATTTTTTTATGGCTTTTCTGAGTTTCGTCTTGATTCTCTGGAGGGCGTTGTCCGTGGACTTGTCGTCCCGCCCCAGCACTTTCGCGATCTGCTGGTATCCCATGCCCGTCAGGTACAGGTCGAGCACCTGCTTTTCAAAACTGCTCAGTTCGCGTTCTATGAGCATTTCCAGCCTGTCTACATTTTCCTTGTCTATGACAAGTTCCTCGGGATTTAAGTCAGAGCCGGAGGCGAGCACGTTGACGAGCGCTTCTTCCTCGCCGTCCCGTCCCTCGGAGACATTGCTGTAAAGAGATATATAATTGTTTAAAGGAATATGTTTCTGTCTTCTGGAAGCCTGCACCGCCGTGTACATCTGCCGGGAGACGCAAAGATCCGCAAAAGTGAAAAAGCTGGCGTCCCTGCCGCTGTCGTAGTCCCGGATCGCTTTGAACAGCCCGATCATGCCTTCCTGAATCAGATCCTCGCTGTCCGCGCCGAGGATATACATGGATTTCGCTTTGCTCCGCACCAGATTTTTGTACTTATTCATAATGTGATCCGTGATACCCTGCTCGCCGTCCCGCAGACGGATCAGAAGTTCTTCGTCGCTGTGCTGCGTATAATCTTCGCGCATATTTCTCTCCATGGGTCAGGCGATGACCCTCAAATCAAGATCGAAAGATTTCAGATGAATTTTGTTTCCTTATAAAATCATAAGAAAAAACCCCGTTCTGTACCTACGGGGTTTAGTAAGCTGCTGACGGGAATCGGACCCGTGACCTCCGCACTACCAATGCGACGCTCTACCGACTGAGCCACAGCAGCCTGACGAAAAAGATATTCTTTTTGTCACCGATTTATAGTTTATCAAAAAGAAAAAATCTTGTCAATACTTAAAAAATTTTTTGGGTTTTAAGTTGAAGCTTTTATAGAAAAAAGTGCGGCTGCGCTTGCCGGAAAGAAATGTGTGGAAATTGAAGATAGAGGAGGAACGGAAGGAGCACAAGGCGGAGATACGCGGTTACAAGGAGAAGATAGAATAGGACCGAAAAGAATATGAGGCAGATCTAAAAGAGCAGGCTGGTGAAATCGAACGACTGCGCAAAGAAATTGAGAGATTAAAAGGCAATGGTGAAAAAGGGGAGTAAGTGTAAGGTAAGAGCTGGTTTCCTTGACAAAATGTCCTAAGTTGCATATTCTAAATAGGGTAGAAATTTCTTTATGACAATTTTATGATAAAAGAGTTGCTTTTCATGCCAGATAACTGCAAAATCCGGCGTGGCATGAATGGAAACGTAGAAGGAGCGGTTAGATGGGCTTTATCGGTAATATAAAGGAGGAAATCCGTATCATACGCGAGCGTGATCCGGCAATTCACTCCAATATGGAAGTTTTTCTCTATCCCAGCTTTAAGGTGATGTGCTATTACCGGCTGGCGCACAGGCTGTATCTGCGCCGCCATTATTTCTGGGCGAGGTGGGTTTCCCAGAAGGGCGTGCGCAGGACGGGCATTGAAATCCATCCGGGCGCACAGATTGGCAAGGGCTTTTTTATTGACCATGGACATGGCGTCATTATCGGGGAGACCACGGTAATCGGTGATAACGTGACGCTCTATCAGGGCGTGACCCTCGGCGGCACAGGCAAGGAGCAGGGGAAAAGACATCCCACGATCGGGAACAACGTCATGATCAGCACCGGCGCGAAGGTGCTTGGTTCCTTTAAAATCGGGGATAATAGTAAAATCGGTGCAGGGAGCGTGGTGCTAAACGAGGTGCCGCCTAATTCCACGGTGGTGGGCGTGCCCGGGCGCGTGGTCAGGCGCGACAATATGGCGCTGCCGCAGGAGGAACTGGACCAGACCCATCTGCCCGACCCGGTGAGGGAGGATATCATGGGTCTGCAGCGTGCCAACGCAGAATTGACGAACCGGCTGCTTGATCTGGAGCAGGAGATGAAGAATATGCGGCGGGAGAAAACGCAGAACAGTTAACATAACTAAAATAAATGGGTGAAAGTGACGCGCCCGACATGGAGGAGATTATGAAAGTATATAATACATTATCGGGAAAGAAAGAGGAGTTTGTGCCCTTGGAGGAGGGAAAAGTCAGCATGTACGTCTGCGGACCTACGGTTTATAACCTGATTCACATTGGTAACGCGCGACCCATGATCGTGTTTGACACGGTGCGCCGCTATATGGAGCACAGGGGCTATGACGTCAATTACGTGTCGAACTTCACGGACGTGGACGACAAGATCATCAAGAAAGCGAACGAGGAGGGCACGGACCCTTCCGTGATTTCGGAGCGCTATATCGCGGAGTGCAAGAAGGACATGGAGGCGCTGCATGTGAAGCCGGCAACGACGCATCCCAAGGCGACCTGCGAGATCGACGGCATGATCGAGATGATCCAGACACTGATCGACAAGGGACACGCCTATGTGGCGGAGGACGGCACCGTTTACTTTAAGACGAGAAGCTTTCCGGGATACGGCAAGCTTTCCCACAAGAATCTGGACGATCTGCGCAGCGGCGGTCGTTCCCTTCTGGTGTCCGGGGAGGAGCAGAAGCAGGACCCGCTGGACTTTGTGCTCTGGAAACCGAAGAAGGAGGGCGAGCCTTTCTGGGAGTCTCCCTGGTGCGAGGGAAGACCGGGCTGGCATATCGAGTGCTCGGTGATGAGCAAGAAGTACCTGGGGGAGGAGATAGATATTCATGCGGGCGGCGAGGACCTGATTTTTCCCCACCACGAGAATGAGATTGCCCAGTCTGAGGCGGCAAACGGCAAACCTTTTGCCAAATACTGGATGCACAACGGATTTTTGAATATTGACAATAAGAAAATGTCCAAGTCTCTGGGGAATTTTTTCACGGTGCGGGACATCAGTGAGAAGTATGACCTGCAGGTGCTGCGGTTCTTCATGCTCTCCGCCCATTACAGAAGCCCTCTAAATTTCAGCGCGGAGCTGATGGAGGCGGCGAAGAACGGTCTGGAGCGGATCGTGACCTGCGTGTCGAACTTAAACTTCCTTCTGGAAAAGGCGCAGACGCAGGAGCCGAGCGCCAGCGAGGAAAAGGCACTTCTGCAGGCGAAAGATTTTGTGACAAAGTTTGACGAGGCGATGGACGACGATTTCAATACGGCGGACGCCATCTCTGCGATTTTTGAGCTGGTGAAATTCGCCAACACGTCCGTGGGAGAGGGCGCAAGTGCAGTTTTTATCCGCGCGCTGAAAGATGAGATTGTAGAGCTTATGGATATCTGCGGGCTTACGGCGGAGCGCCGGCAGGAGATATTAGACTCGGAGATCGAGTCGCTGATTCAGGAGAGACAGGACGCCAGAAAGGCGAAAAATTTTGCAAGGGCGGACGAGATCCGGGATCTCCTTGCCGGGAAGGGCATTGTACTGGAAGATACGCGCGAGGGAGTCAAATGGAAGAGAGCATAACGATCCTTGAGGCAATCAAGAGAGACTTTGCATGCGGGGAGATTGACATACGCACCTATTCACCGCTGACGCTCGCTTATATCGGGGACGCGGTCTATGATCTGGTGATTCGCACTATCGTGGTGGAGCGGGGCAATACCTCCGCAAACAAACTGCATCATAAGACAGTTGCCTATGTAAACGCGCGGGTGCAGGCACGGATGATAGAGGCGCTGATGGAGGAGCTGACTGAGGAAGAGCAGACGGTCTATAAGCGCGGGCGGAATGCCAAATCCTACACCACCGCGAAAAATGCCACGGTCATCGAGTACCGCAAGGCGACGGGGTTTGAGGCGCTGTGCGGTTACCTGTATCTGACCGGGAAGCAGGAGCGGATGCTTACGCTTGTGAAGAAGGCGGTAGAGCTGGTTGGGATGGAGATATGAAAGTGCGGGTTTGCGAGCCTGCATAAACTGCGAAAGAAAAACAGGCGGCGAATAGGGAAAGAGAGGTTTACATAATTTGGAAGAAAACACAGGAATCATAGAAGGCAGAAACGCCGTGATCGAGGCATTCCGGGCGGGGCGTACCATAGACAGACTTTATGTGCTGGACGGCTGTAAGGACGGACCGGTGATGACTATCAAACGGGAAGCGGCAAAGCAGGGAACGCCGATTAAGTATGTGACGAAGGAGCGGCTTGACCAGATGTCCGAGACAGGCAGACATCAGGGCGTGATCGCGGCAGCGGCGGCTTACGGATACGCGGAAGTTTCTGATATACTGCAGAAGGCGAAGGACAAGGGGGAGGAACCCTTTGTTTTACTTTTGGACGGAATCGAGGATCCCCACAATCTGGGGGCGATCATCCGCACGGCTAATCAGGCGGGCGCGCATGGCGTCATTATTCCGAAAAACCGGGCAGTCGGATTGACGGCAACAGTGGCGAAGGCATCTGCGGGCGCGCTGAATTACACGCCTGTGGCGAAGGTGACCAATCTGGGACAGACCATTGAGGAGCTGAAAAAGGACGGGCTCTGGTTTGTCTGCGCGGATATGGACGGTACGCCCATGTATGAATTAAATTTGAAGGGAGCGATCGGGCTGGTGATTGGAGCGGAAGGTGACGGGGTGAGCCGTCTTGTCAGGGAGAAATGTGATATGACTGCGCAGATTCCCATGCGGGGGGATATCGATTCATTGAACGCCTCCGTGGCGGCGGGGATTCTGGCTTATGAGATTGTCAGACAGAAATTGTAATGAGAAAGATAAACGAGATCCTGGCGGTCGTGATCCTGTCGCTGTTGGCGGTGCTTGTGGCGGCGGTGGGAATGCGGTTGTTTGATACATATGTGGTAAATAAAAAGATAGAGTCGGAAGTGAGACAGCAGGAGGAAGTGCTCTCCAGAAACAGGGAAGCCCATGACCGTGTGCAGGAGATGCGGCAGGAGATCGAGGCGTTTTCTGGAGACAGGGAAAAGCTGGGTCAGTTTATTGAGGAGATTCGGATGGATGACGAGGCGGCAGTTCCTGCTGTGGCGATGACAGGTTTCGACACGAGCGGTATGTCCGGGAACCAGGAGCAGCTGGAGCAATCGCAGGATGCGGCGGATGACAGGCAGCCTTTGTCGGAGAACAGGATGGATGCCTTGGAAAATAGCGCTGTTTCGGAGAATGGGACATGTGTTTCAGAAAATAATGTCGTTTCCGATAATGAGGCTGATGTTTCAGATAATACGAGCAGTGTGTCGGACAATGTGATTAGTGTGTCAGATAATGCGACGAACATGTCAGATAATATGACTAGTGTGTCGGAAAATGATACGATATCGGGGAACGCGTTCAACATGTCTGGCAACGACACGATATCCGGCAATACATACAGCATTTCGGGCAACAGTACGGTATCCGGCAATACATACAGCATTTCGGGTAACAGTACGGTATCTGGCAATACATACAGCATTTCGGGCAACAGTACGGTATCCGGCAATACATACAGCATTTCGGGTAACGATACGGTATCTGGCAATACGTTTAGTGTGTCGGGAAACAATACCGTATCAGGCAATGCGTTCAGTGTGTCAGATAATACGACTATATCAGTCAACGGGATCAGCGTGTCGGGAAATGATACCGTATCAGACAATACGTTAAGCGTGTCCGGCAGCATGCTTGATCTCCTTCCAAAGATAGAGATGGTGTATCCTGAAATCACGCTTGCAGAGCGCAGGCAGATGAGGAGTTCTCTCGAGGAGACTCTTCTGGTCAATTGGGAAGACCAGGCGTGTCTTGAGGAACGGGGTGTAGATTTTTCGGGGAAGAAAATTGCCTGTCTGGGGGACAGCATCACAGCGGCAGCAAATCTGGAAGGGGAGGAAGGGTATCTCTCCTATGCCTATCCTTCCGTTCTGAAAGAGCTGTTGGGGGCGGAGGAAGTATACAATCTGGGTATCGGCGGCTCCTCGATCGGACGGTACTGGTCGGATGCCTTTGTGGAACGCTATACGCAGATTCCGGAAGACACGGACATTATTATCGTGATGGGCGGCACCAACGATGGTTTCTGTCTGTCGGAGAAAGAATTTGGCAGTCTTACGGAAAGGAAAACACAGACCTTTTGCGGTGATCTGGATGAACTGATGCGGGGGCTTAAGGAGAATTATCCCGAGGCGGATATTTTCTTTGCCACGCCGCTGCCGAACATTTTGCAGGATTATCTGATGCGGGAGCGCACTTATCTGCTGCCTCAGAAAAATTTGTCGGATGTGATTCTCACCTTATCCGCAGCCTACGATTTTCAGGTGATAGACTTATATAATTCCAATATACTGGATTCTCATGACGCGGATATTGTGGCGGATTATATGCCGGACGGCGTACATGCCAACAAGGCGGGATATCGGATTCTGGCGGAGCATATCGCGGCAGAAATGGTGCGGAGTTATGAACGGCTTTCGGTTGACGAATAGCGGAAGATGCGGTATTGTTTATCATAACAGGAATACAGGCGGGAACACAAAGGTTGTTGACAGGAGGAAAGCAGAATGGATTTTTTTGAAAAAATCGGAGATACCATCACTTCAAAGGGAAAAGAAGTAACAGGAAAGGCGAAAGATTTGGCGGAGATCGCAAACTTAAAGAGCCAGATCAGTACCTGCGAGGATGTGGTCAGAAAGAACTATATTGAGCTCGGCAGATTGTATTATGAGAAAGAGGGACTGGAGCCCGGGGCGGAGTACGAGCCGTTCTGCCGTGCCATAAGCAATGCGAAGACAGGCATTGAGGATCTGGAGGAGCAGATCAGAAGAGTAAAAGGTATATAAAAAAAGAGCGCGTCGCGCTCTTTTTTTATTGTGCCGGCGGCTGCTCCGGCTGGGGCTGTTCCTGCTGCTGAGCCTCTGCCGCAGCCTGCGCCGCAGCAGCTGCTGCCTCGGCATTTCGCTGGTTGATTTCGGCACGCTGTGCCTCAATCGTTGCTTCATAGCCGGGTGTTGCGAAAAATACCTCGTCGTGAGGACACATATTGCTTGTCGGTGCGGGCACGGGCACTTCACTGACGGAGCCGTCCTCGTTCACCACCTGCGTGGTGCCTGTGGAGGAACCGCTCTGCAGGGAGACATCCTCTACAGGTGTCAGTTCAACGACGCCTTCCACCTTGAACGGACAGAACTCGCGTGCCGGCAGCATACTGTACTGGCAGATCTGCCCTGCGTAGTGTACGTCGCAGGTTTCTGCGGGAATGGTGTTTTCCGCAAAATATTCTGTCCGCAATGTACCGTCACAGAGTCCCGCAATGGGCAGCTTCCCGGAGCGTGAGCAGACCGTGGCAGTTACGATGCCGGAGGGAACGCTGAAAGATTCGCTGGGCAGATCTGCATGAATCTCTGACATCACGGCGCGCCACAGCTTTTTCGCCAGATTTTTTTCGTCGCCGGTGAGCTTCACGTTATTGTCAAAACCTGCCCAGGTGGTAGCGGTGTAGTAGGGGGTGTACCCCGAAAACCATACGTCGTTGTAATCGGAGGTGGTGCCAGTCTTTCCGGCGATAGCCATATTGCCGAAGTTGACTGCTCCGCCAGTACCGCTTGTGACCACGTCAACCATGGCGTCCGTCAGGAGAAAGGCGGTCGTCTCCTTGATAACCTGCTTGGAATTGGGCAGGGTGTTGTCCAATATAATATTTCCGTCGTGATCCAAAACCTTCGTGTAAAGCTTGGGTTTGATGTAGGTGCCGCCGTTTGCGATGCAGGCGTAGGCGGCGTTAAGTTCTTCGTTGGTGACGCCGTGCGTGAGACCGCCGAGAGCGGTGGTCTGCTGGATGTCCGAGTAGATCTCGCCGCTGATTTCCTCACGCTCAACGATGGTGGTAAAACCGAAATTTTTCAAGTAATCATATCCGAGCTGGGGCGTAATCTGTGTCAGCGTCTTTACAGCCACGATATTCATGGAGTCGCGGATACCGTCCCGCAGGGAGGAAAGTCCCCTATAGTTTTCGCCGTACCAGTTTGCCACCGGGCGTCCGTTGGCGTAGTTGAAGGGCGCATCGTTCATAACCGTGGCGAGGGTCAGTCCCGCGCTGTCTAAGGCGGGCGCATAGGTGGACACTACCTTGAAGGTGGAACCGGGCTGTCTGGTTGTGTCGGTGGCGCGGTTCAAGGTACGGCTGGCGGTTTTGGCGCCCCTGCCGCCTACCATTGCCACGATGCAGCCGGTGCTCTGGTCCTCCACCACGAGAGATACCTGAGGCTGGGGAGTCAGATTGATATTTTCGCCGAAGACTTCGTCGCCGGAACGCATCACGTCGGCTTTGTATGCCTCGATATCCTGATAAGCCTCCTCCTGCGAGGCGTAAATCAGGTTATAACTGGAGGAGCGGTTTTCCCTCCAATAGCTGCGGAACATTTCCGTGCTGACATTTTCCCTGTCGCCGTTTGCGCGTTCAATGGTCAGTTCATAATTTAAGTACCATTTCGTGTTAGCGGGGAAATTGTTCTCGTCCGCAAAGGCATTATCGCAGATTGCCTGAATTTTCGGGTCCTGTGTGGAATATATTTTCAGGCCGCCGCTGTAGAGCAGGGTGTAAGCCTGCGTCTCATTGTAACCGGCAGCGATCAGATCTTCCATGACGTCGTCCGTCAGCGCATCCACAAAATATGTACTGACATCGTTATCCTCGTTTTTGGCGTCTGCTACCTGAATACGGGAGTACACGTCGTCGGCAAGCGCCTCCTCGCGCTCCTCAGCGCTGATATAGCCCTGATCCATCATATCTTTCAGAACCTTTTCCCGGCGTTCCGCGTTCTTCTCCGGGTGCGTGATGGGGTTATAGCGGGACGGATTCTGCGTGATGCCCGCGATTACCGCACACTCGGACAGGGTAAGTTCGTTGACATGTTTGTCGAAATACCGTCTGGAAGCGGCTTCCACGCCAAGCGTATTGGAACCGAGGTTGATGGTGTTCATGTAATTGATCAGGATGGACTCTTTGTCCATGACTTTTTCCAGCTCCAGCGCCAGATACTGTTCCTGAAACTTTCTTTTGAATTTGTCCGCAAGGGAGTCCTCGCTCGTCCAGTCCGTAAACACATTGTTTTTGAGAAGCTGCTGGGTAATGGTGCTGGCACCCTCAGAAAAATGCCGGTTTTGTATGCCTACCATGCCCGCGCGGATAATGCCTTTGATGTCGATGCCGTTGTGATCATAAAAACGGGCGTCCTCAATAGCGACAAAGGCATCCTTTAAGTCCTGCGGAACCATGTCGATGGAAACCGGGATACGGTTGGCGTCGGTGGAAACCAGCTTCTTGATCTGGGTGCCTTCTATATCATATACGAACGTGGAAAAACCGGAGGGTGTCACGTCGATGTTGCTGATATCCGGCGCCGTTGCCAGAATGCCCTTAAAAGCGCCGATGCCTGCGCTCACGCCGACGATGGCAACGCCGATCATGCCGATCAGAAATACCTGCACAAAGGTAAACGCTACCTTCCTGCTCCATTTTTTACCTGTAGAGCGAAGCGCCTGCTGCTTTTTGCGGACGCCTTTTTTGCCATAATTCATAGGATACTGCCTCCCCGACTCTCTATCATAGTCTCAATTGCCGATATAGTCAATTCTTTCAAAATCGTCGCTCGGCAGCGACGTTTCAGAGAATGTTTTGCACTGCATTTTATTATAAAATGAAAGGGTATAATCTGTGACGATTATAACAAAATTTATCTGGCAAATAAAGGTTTTTATGCTTTCTTAAGAATTGTTTACGATTCTGTGCACATTTATACTTGCACGGAGGGGAGAAATGTGCAACGATATTATACATGGATAAGTATGCGCCGTATAAAGTTATTGAATATGGGGGCGAAGGGGAGATTGTGGAAAAGAAATCCCGTTTTATCGCCCATGTGCAGGCGACTCACACGGAGGAGGAGGCTGTCGCTTTTATTGAGGCTGAGAAGAAACGCTACTGGGACGCCAGGCACCACTGCTACGCCTATATCATAGGGGAGCAGGGGGAGACTGTGCGGTATTCGGACGACGGGGAACCTTCCGGCACGGCAGGCAGACCCATTCTGGAGGTGCTTACGGGCTCCGGCATCCGTGGACTGACGCTGGTGGTGACCCGGTATTTCGGCGGTACGCTGCTCGGTACCGGCGGGCTTGTGCGCGCCTATACGCAGGCGGCGCAGGCGGGACTTGCGGACAGCCGTGTGGCGGTGATGAGGTATGGGCACACTCTTACGGTGGAGACGGATTATAACGGGATCGGCAAGATACAGTATCTTTTGGGGCAGAGGGGGATTTCCATAGAGGAATCCGTCTATACGGAGCGGGTGTCTATCAGGTTTCATGTGCCCTGTGAAGAGAAAGATAAACTGATAAAGGACATTACGGAGGCTACCGCCGGTGCAGCGCGGGTGAGCGTCTCAGATCCTTTTTACTATAAAAGCGCGGAAAACGCTTCCGGGAGCAGCATAGGTTAATCGAAACCCAAGCTGCAGCCGGGATGCGGGTTTCCGGCGGAAAGGCGGCAGGCTATGGGTGAGAACAGGGAAACGGAAAAAAGAGCGGAAGAACTGGAGGCAAAGGTTTATAACGGCTATGCCGATTTTGGTGTGGAAGAAATCAGGGAGCTTCTCAGAAAAGGACAGTACACCAGCCTCAGAAAGATTATTGAAGAACTCAATGACGCGGATATCGCGGATTATATGGAGGAGATGGAAGAGGAAGAGGTCATTAAGATATTCCGTATTCTGCCGAAAGATACGGCGGCGGATGTCTTTTCCTATCTGGAGATCGACAGGCAGCAGTCCATTATTACCTCCCTTTCAGATAAAGATGCAGCGCGCATCATCGACAACATGATGTCCGACGACGCGAAGGAACTGATGGAGGAGATGCCCGCCAATGTGGTGAAACGGCTGATTGCCAACACCAGCGCGGATACGAGGAAGGCGATCAATCATCTGATGCGTTATCCCGAGGACTCTGCGGGCAGCATTATGACGGTGGAGTATGTGGATTTGAAGGAACACTACACGGTGGCGCATGCCATCGACCGCATCCGCAAGGTGGGTCTTGACAGCGAGACCATCAATATCTGCTATGTGCTCGACTATAAGCGGACGCTTGTGGGAACTGTCGCGCTGCGCTATCTGCTGTTAAGCGACCCGGACGCCGTGATCGGCGATATGATGCACAGAAATGTGGTATCCCTCCATACCCTGATGGATCAGGAGGAAGTGGCGAGGCAGTTCAAAAAATATGAGTTTACTGCTATGCCTGTCGTAGATAATGAGGACAGGCTGGTTGGCATTATCACCATGGACGACGTGGTGGATATTCTGGAAGAGGAGACCACGGAAGATATCGAAAAGATGGCGGCTGTGATGCCTTCCGACAAGCCATATCTGCGGATGACCGTGTTTGACGCCTACAAAAAAAGGATTCCGTGGCTGCTTCTGTTGATGATTTCGGCTACCTTTACGGGGAAAATTATCACCGCTTTTGAGAACGAACTGCAACGTTATGTGGTACTGACGGCTTTTATCCCTATGCTGATGGATACAGGCGGCAACGCGGGTGGACAGGCTTCCGCCATCATCATCCGCGGTATTTCGCTGGAGGAGATTGAGTTTGGCGACTGGCTTAAAGTGATCTGGAAAGAGATCCGCACGGCGGTTTTGTGCGGCCTGACGCTGTCGGTCTGCAATTTTGCCAGACTGATGATTTTTGATCAGGTGGGCGTGCAGGTGGCGTTCGTGGTGTGCATTACCCTGCTGATGGCGGTGATCGTGGCGAAGATGGTCGGTTCCACGCTGCCCATGCTGGCAAAGAAAATCGGGCTTGACCCGGCGGTGATGGCAAGCCCGTTTATCACGACGATCGTGGACGCGATCTCGCTGCTGATTTATTTTAGGGTGGCGGAGGTTGTGCTGGGGATCTAGTGCTCCATTTACCAATTAACTATCCTTTTTTGCTTGCCAGCATTCCCTTCTACTGCGTTGTTTTCGGTCAACGATGCCACCGCATCGCCTCCCTCAAACGCCTTGTATAAGGAAATTCTGGACTTCGCAAAAAGTGTATGCAATTGGAAAATGGAGCACTAGTTATTTCTTAGCTGCTGCAGAAATCGCCGCCCGTTTCCTGAGCGTCGGGTCCAGAATCTTCTTTCTGATTCTGAGGCTCTCCGGCGTCACTTCCAGCAGCTCGTCGGTGTCGATAAACTCAAGAGCCTGCTCCAAACTTAACACCTTGGGCGGCGTGAGGCGCAGCGCTTCGTCCGCGGAGGAGGAGCGGGTATTGGTGAGCTGCTTTTTCTTGCAGACGTTCAGCTCAATGTCCTCACCACGCCCGTTCTGCCCGACGATCATGCCGGAATAGACCTTCTCGCCGGGACCGATAAAGAGGGTGCCGCGCTCCTGTGCGTTGTAGAGCCCATAAGTGATTGCCTCGCCCGCTTCAAAAGCGATGAGGGAGCCCTGCTTGCGGTACTGTATATCCCCCTTGTAGGGACCATAGCCGTCAAAAATGGTGTTCATAATGCCGTTGCCCTTGGTGTCGGTCATAAATTCGCCGCGGTAGCCGATCAGTCCGCGGGAAGGGATGGAAAACTCCAGACGGGTGTAACCGCCGGACGCCATGCCCATATTTTTCAATTCGCCTTTTCTCTGGCTCAGTTTTTCAATGACAGTCCCGGAAAACTCTTCCGGCACATCCACATAGCACAATTCCATCGGTTCTGTCTTTTTGCTGTTCTCATCGGTCTTGTAGAGCACTTCCGCCTTGCTTACGGCAAACTCATAGCCTTCCCTGCGCATATTCTCAATGAGGACGGACAGGTGCAGCTCGCCGCGTCCCGAAACTTTGAATGCCTCTGTGGTGTCGGTCTCTTCCACACGCAGGGAAACGTCTGTGTTCAGCTCCCTGAAAAGACGGTCGCGCAGATGGCGGCTTGTGACGTATTTGCCCTCCTTGCCTGCGAGGGGGGAGTCGTTGACGCAAAAATGCATGGCGATCGTCGGCTCCGAAATCTTCTGGAAGGGAATCGGCTTGGGAGCGTCGGGAGAGCAGAGGGTGTCTCCGATATGGATGTCCGCAATGCCGGAAATCG
This sequence comes from bacterium 1xD42-87, assembly GCA_003611805.1. Classification (GTDB taxonomy): domain Bacteria; phylum Bacillota; class Clostridia; order Lachnospirales; family Lachnospiraceae; genus UBA3282. The sequence goes on from RAYM01000031.1 coordinate 61,475, forward strand.
CCACAATGGAGCCGATAGCTGCCTCTTTTACTTCCACCTTGTCCAGACCGTCGTACTCGTAGAGCTTGCTGATCTTTACCTTTTTCATTTTGTCAGGATCGTGGTGGTTCACAATGACTACTTCCTGGTTGACCTTGACGGAACCGTTGTCCACTTTGCCGACGCCGATGCGTCCCACGTACTCGTTATAGTCGATGGTGCTGATGAGAAGCTGGGTGCCTGCGTCGGGATCGCCCTGGGGCGCGGGAATGTGCTCGATGATGGTGTCAAAGAGCGGGGTCATGTCCTTGCCTTTTACGGTAAGCTGCGTGGTGGCGGTGCCGGTCTTTGCGGAAGCGTAGACGAAGGGGCAGTCAAGCTGCTCGTCGTTGGCGTCCAGATCCATGAAAAGTTCCAGCACTTCATCCACGACTTGAATCGGTCTCGCCTCGGGACGGTCGCACTTATTGATGCAGACGATCACGGAAAGATCCAGTTCTAACGCCTTTTTCAGCACGAACTTTGTCTGGGGCATCGGTCCTTCAAAAGCGTCCACCACAAGGATTACGCCGTCCACCATTTTCAGCACGCGCTCCACCTCGCCGCCGAAATCCGCGTGACCGGGAGTGTCGATGATATTGATTTTCGTGTCCTTGTAGGTGACGGCGGTGTTTTTGGAGAGGATCGTGATACCGCGCTCCTTCTCAATGTCATTGGAATCCATGACGCGTTCCGCCACTTCCTGGTTTTCCCGAAATACGCCGCTCTGCTTCAACAGCTCGTCCACCAGCGTGGTCTTGCCGTGGTCAACGTGGGCGATAATCGCTATATTTCGCACATCTTCTCTTGTTTGTATCATAATTTTCCTCATTTCACAAATAATAGACTTTTGAGCCATCGACGATTATAGCACTTGTCCGGCATTCTTGCAAGTCGCGCGACCCCTTACAGTTCTATTTTCCCTCTGTATCTTATATATTGATAATACAATAACAGTTCAGGGTCAGTTTTTAAATGGCATTGAAATACTTGAGCAGAATGGAGGAAAACATGACGGATAAGGTAATTGAAAACAACCAGGTGGCGGTTATGGGGGAGATTGTAAGCGATTTTTCCTTCAGCCACGAGATTTTCGGAGAGGGCTTTTATATGGTAGATATCAGCGTAGATCGACTCAGTGAGTCAACTGATATTATACCTGTGATGGTGTCTGAGAGGCTCATTGACGTAAATGAGGACTACAAGGGAATGAAGATATGCATCACGGGACAGTTCCGCTCTTATAACAGGCACGAGGAGAGAAAGAACAGGCTGGTTTTGTCTGTTTTTGCCCGTGAAATTGAATTTGTGGACGATATCGGGGAAGGGGCAAAGACAAACCAGATTTTTTTGGACGGGTATATCTGCAAAGCGCCGGTTTACCGTAAGACGCCGCTTGGCAGGGAGATTGCCGACCTGCTTCTGGCGGTGAACAGGCCTTACGGGAAGTCGGATTACATACCCTGCATCTGCTGGGGGCGCAACGCCCGGTTTGCCAGCAGTTTTGAAGTGGGGAGCCGCTGTGCCATCTGGGGCAGGATCCAGAGCCGCGAATATATGAAAAAATTATCGGAGGAGCAATTGGAAAGAAGAATTGCCTACGAGGTTTCCGTCAGCAAGCTGGAGCTTGTGGAGGAGGAGTGAGATCTGCGGACGTTATTTTTCACACCCGCACCATGCATGGCACGTGCATGAAGTAACGACTTGCATCCTCGAAAAGATTGTGCTATTCTGTGCATATATATGTAATGTAATTTTGGGGAATACGGGGTGCTGGCTATGGAAAAAGGCAGGATTCAGATATATAGCGGGGAAGGGCATGGGAAGTCCCCGGCGGCGCTGGGGCGTGCAATTCAGTCGGCATGTGAGGGAGAATATGTCGTCATCATACAGTTTCTGAAAGGGCGTGGACTGACGGAATCGGAGTTTGTGAAGCGTCTTGAGCCGGAGATCAAAATCTTCCGTTTTGAGAAATCCGTGGAAGATTTTTCGCAGCTTTCCGATGAGCGCAAGGAGGAGGAGAGCCGCAACATCAGAAACGGATTGAATTTCGCGAAAAAGATCCTGAACACAGGGGAATGCTCCCTGCTGATTCTGGATGAAGTGCTGGGTCTGATCGACAACGGCATTATTACAGTGGAAGAGTTAAAGAACCTTCTTGCGGGAAAGCCGGAGGAGATGGATATCATTATGACGGGCATCACCCTAAACGACAGGGTCTGCGCGCTGGCGGATCAGGTGACGAAGGTGGAAACCATGCATTTTAAGATATGGGATTGACACGGATGAATCCGGGTGTTATGATGATCCTAACATTATAAAGTTTGATAGAGGTTGCGTTATCTATCAGTACAGGCATGGATGTGACAGGCACAGGGGAAATGCCCGGAAAGGAGAGAGCGCCGAAAGGGGAGACGACCTGTAAGTTTTTACCTTGGGCATACAGTTAAGAGCTGTATGACTGTCATCGTAACGATGGGGCGCTATCCAGACCGGAAACGGAAGAATTATGGAGCTGACCCTGTGGTCGGCTCTTTATCATTTCGGTATGGCGATTCAGAATGGAGGAAAATATGGCAATTTTTAAGGGAGCGGGCGTGGCGATCGTCACACCATTTCATGAGGACGGCAGTATAAACTACGAAAAATTTGCGGAGCTGGTGGAATTCCAGATTGCGGGAGGTACAGACGCTATTATTGTCTGTGGTACGACGGGAGAGTCTTCCACGCTGACACACGAGGAGCATCTGGATCTGATCCGTTTCTGTATTGAGACGGTGAAGGGCAGGATTCCCGTAGTGGCGGGAACCGGCTCGAACTGCACGGAGACGGCGGTTTATCTTTCCACGGAGGCGGAGAAATACGGCGCAGACGGTCTGCTTCTGGTGACGCCTTACTATAATAAAGCGACCCAGAACGGTCTCTTTGCCCATTATAAAAAGATTGCGGACTCCGTGAAACTGCCCATTATCCTTTATAATGTGCCCAGCCGCACAGGATGTAACATCCAGCCACAGACGGCGGCGAGACTGTGCACGGAAGTGGAGAATATCGTGGGCATCAAGGAGGCGAGCGGCAATATCGGACAGATTGCCAAGCTGATGTCCCTGGCGGGAGATAAGGTAGATCTGTATTCCGGCAATGACGACCAGATTGTACCGATCATGTCACTCGGCGGTATCGGCGTGATTTCAGTACTGTCCAATGTGGCGCCGAAACAGACCCACGATATCTGCCAGAAGTTCCTCGACGGGGATGTTGCGGGCAGCAGGAAGGAGCAGCTTCGCGCGATCGACCTGTGCGATGCGCTCTTCTGTGAGGTGAACCCGATTCCAGTGAAGGCGGCGCTCAACCTGATGGGCAAGGAAGTGGGAGGCCTACATATGCCCCTGTCTGACATGGAGCCGCAGAATGTAGAAAGATTAAAGAAGGCAATGCAGGATTACGGAATACTTTAAGCAGGAAGCACAGGCATCTGTCGGGAAATGTCTCGGCAGATGTTTTCGCATTTTAATAAATAGAATATACAACATGCACAATGATATAAAAGATTGATTACGTTTTACAATTTTCATATAATCGGAGAGGAGACAGCAAAATGGTAAAGGTGATTATGCACGGCTGCAACGGTAAGATGGGACAGACCATCTCATCCCTGATTGCGGCTGACAAGGAGATAGAGATTGTGGCGGGCATCGACGCCGTGAACAGCGGGAAGAACGACTATCCCGTATTTAGCAGTATTTCGGAATGCACGGTTGCGGCGGACGCGGTCATTGATTTTTCCGTGGCGGCGGCGGTGGATGGGATGCTTGATTACTGTGTGGAGAAAAAACTGCCCTGCGTGCTTTGCACCACCGGGCTTTCCGAAGCGCAGCTTCAAAAGGTGCAGGAGGCGTCGAAACAGGTGGCGGTTTTAAAATCGGCGAATATGTCGCTGGGTATCAATATGCTTCTGAAGCTTTTAAAGGAAGCGGCAAAGACGCTGTCCCCTGCAGGTTTTGACATCGAGATCGTGGAAAAGCACCATAATCAGAAGCTGGACGCGCCAAGCGGCACGGCGCTTGCGCTGGCGGATTCCATCAATGAGGAGATGGGGAACAGCTTCGAATATGTCTATGACAGAAGTCAGGTCAGGCAGAAGAGGGACGCGAAGGAGATCGGTATCAGCGCGGTCAGGGGTGGCACGATTGTGGGTGACCATGATGTGGTCTTTGCGGGTGCGGACGAGGTGGTTACTTTTTCCCACAGAGCGTATTCGAAGGCTGTTTTTGGAAAAGGAGCCATTCAGGCGGCAAAATTCCTCGCAGGAAAACCTGCGGGATTATATGATATGGCTGATGTAATAGCGTGAGAAGAACTTCTAATCACTCGCAGCAGAGGCTGCTTTGCGAAGAAGTTCTAAGTCTCACGCAGGAGAATGCCTGAAATACGGCATTCTCCGCATTGATTTGAGATTCCGCTGTGCGGAATCATGATGGTTAGAGCGAAAAGAGTCAACGAAACGGAGAATCAAATGGACGATTTGGAATTAAAATACTTAAAGAGCCTGGCAAAGCAGTATCCGACGATTGCGGCGGCATCCACTGAGATTATCAATTTACAGGCGATTTTGAATCTGCCAAAGGGCACGGAGCATTTTATGACGGATATCCACGGGGAATACGAGCAGTTTAACCATATCCTGAAAAACGGTTCCGGTTCCGTGCGCAGAAAAATCGATGAGGAGTTCGGCAATACCCTAAGCATCAAGGATAAGAAGAGTCTGGCGACGCTGATTTATTACCCGGAGGAGAAGCTGGATATCGTCATGCAGGAAGAGGACGAGGCTTCGATCGAGGACTGGTATAAGATTACGCTGCACAGGCTGGTGCAGATCACCAAGCGGGTTTCATCGAAATATACCCGATCCAAGGTGAGAAAGGCGCTGCCGCCGGATTTTTCCTATATCATTGAGGAGCTGATTACGGAGAAGGCGGAGGTGCAGGACAAAGAAGCTTATTATAATGAGATTATCCATACCATTATCCGTATCGGCAGGGCGCCTGAGTTTATCGTGGCGCTGAGCAATCTGATCCAGCGGCTGGTGATTGACCACCTGCATATCGTGGGCGATATTTTCGACAGGGGACCGGGACCGCATATCATTCTGGACACGCTATGCCAGTACCATTCGGTGGATGTGCAGTGGGGAAACCACGACATTGTATGGATGGGGGCAGCGAGCGGTCATCTGGCATGTATTGCGAATGTGATCCGCATGGCGGCAAGATACGGAAATCTGGACACCCTGGAGGAGGGTTACGGCATCAACCTGATTCCGCTGGCAACGTTTGCGCTGGACGTTTATAAGGATACCGACTGCGAAGCCTTTGCCATCAAGTACAATACGGACTACGACACCAAGGATCTGAGTCTGGATATGAAGATGCACAAGGCAATTGCCGTGCTGCAGTTCAAACTGGAAGGGCAGCTGATAATGAGACGCCCCGAGTTTGACATGCAGGACAGGCTGCTTCTTGAGCACATTGATTATGAAAATAAGGCGCTTGTGCTTGACGGGGTTTCCTATGCCCTGAAGGACGTGGACTTCCCTACCATAAACAGAGAACGTCCTTATGAGCTGACCGCGGAGGAGGAGCAGGTGATGGAGCGGCTCAGGCAGGCTTTTGTGAAATGCGAAAAGCTGCAGAAGCATGTGCGTTTCCTGTTTTCCGAAGGAGGGCTGTACAAAGTGTATAATTCCAACCTTCTCTATCACGGCTGCGTGCCCATGGATGAGGAGGGGAATTTTAACAAGGTCAACGTCTACGGGGAGGAGTACAGCGGCAAAGAGCTTTACGACGTGCTGGAACATTATGCCAGAAAGGGGTATTATTCCCATGATTTAAAAGAGAAGCTGAAAGGGCAGGATATCATCTGGTATATCTGGGCAGGACCCAATTCTCCGGTGTTCGGTAAAGATAAGATGGCGACTTTCGAGCGGTATCTGGTGGAGGACAAGGAGCTGCACAAGGAGACGAAGAACGCTTACTACAGGCTTCTCGACAGTGAGATGGTAGTGAACCGGATTTTGCAGGAGTTTGGTCTGGACGAGTCCCGTTCCCATATCGTGAACGGTCATGTGCCCGTGGAGCGGAAAAAGGGCGAGACGCCGATTCACTGCGGCGGGAAGCTTCTGGTGATCGACGGCGGTTTTTCCAAGGCTTATCAGGACAAGACGGGCATCGCCGGGTATACGCTTGTAGTCAATTCCCATGGGATGCGGCTGGTGGCGCATGAGCCTTTCGAGTCCACGGAGTCGGCGATTCTCCATGAGTCGGATATTTTCTCGGATTCCTTTATTCTGGAGACAACCGCACTGCGCCAGAAGATTTCGGATACGGAGATCGGCGCGGAGCTCAGGGAGACCATCCACCAGCTGGAGGAACTTCTGCAGGCTTATCGGGACGGTATATTGATCGAAAAAGGCTAACACGGATAAAAGAAAGAGTTCTCGGGGATCATGCCTCGGGAACTCTTTGCCGTTGTAAAGAAAATTAACGCACCTTCGAGGAAGCGCCGGCGTTGCCGTTGCCGGTCACGTCGTCAACCATGTTTTCCACGCCTGTTGCCGCGTCGTCAATGATGTCGGATGCCGCGTTTCCGGCGTCGCCGATGGCATTGCCTACATCGTCGGCGATGGAGCCGTTGTCCGTACCGCCTGTGCCTGCGGTAGCGTCGTTTACATTGTCATTATCGTCCATGGTTCCGGCTGTGCCAGTGCCGCCTAAACCTGTGCCGTCGGTATCAGTGCCGTTCGTACCAGTGCCTGTACCGTTGTCCGTAGTGCCGGTGGTGCCAGTGCCCGTACCATTGTCAGTAGTGCCGGTGGTACCAGTGCCCGAACCGTTGTCAGTAGTGCCGGTAGTGCCTATGCCAGTTCCGTTGTCCGTGCCTGTGCCTGTACCGGATTCATCCTGTGTGCCTGTGCCGCTGCCCGCGTCTCCGGCGGCGTCTCTGTTACCGCAGGCGGTCAGAGCTGCCATGCTCAGAACCATGAGAGAGACAAAAAGTAAAGTTTTTATTCTTTTCATGATTTCACTCCTTTGCTCGATTGTTGAATCTTATATGCTATAAGAACAGAATGTTTGATAAACTTCCTGTTCTTATGTTATTATGTCAGATAGAAATGAATTTATTCTGATTTTTGTGAAAGGAAAATTTATGAAATTTCGACCTTGTATTGATATTCATAACGGCAGCGTCAAACAGATCGTGGGAGGAAGTCTCAAAGACGCGGGGGACGAAGCGAAGGAAAATTTTGTATCGGAGCAGGACGCCGCTTTCTATGCCGGGCTTTACCGGGAAAGGGGTATAAGCGGGGGACATATTATTCTTTTGAATCCGGCGGCATCTCCTTATTATGAAGCGACGAAAAGGCAGGCTATTTCGGCGCTTAAAGCGTACCCGGAAGGGCTGCAGGCGGGCGGCGGCATCACACCGGAGAACGCTGCGGTTTTTCTGGAAGCGGGTGCAAGTCATGTGATCGTTACTTCCTATGTTTTTTCCGAAGGTCAGATACAGTACGACAGACTCCGCGCACTGGTAAAGGAAACAGGTAAGGAACATCTGGTTCTGGATCTGAGTGTGCGCAGCCGTGATGGCAGATACTATATTGTGACCGACAGATGGCAGAAATATACGTCCGTGGAGCTGACGGAACAGATTCTCGACGAGCTTTCCGCATATTGCGATGAATTTCTTGTTCACGCGGTGGATGTGGAGGGAAAAAGCGAAGGATTAGAGAAGCCGGTTGCAAAAATTCTGGGAGACTGGGGAAAAATACCGATTACTTACGCGGGTGGCGTGCACAGTTTTTCCGATCTCGATCAATTAAAAGAACTGGGGAAGGGAAAAGTGGATGTGACAATCGGGAGCGCGCTGGATCTTTTCGGCGGTCCGATGGCTTTTGCAGATGTGCTTTCCTACATAGAGTGAGAATTTTGGCATACACAAGAAAAAAACCTGTCGTGCAGACAGGTTTTTCTTCTTCTCTAATCCGTTACAACAATAGCTGATTCTAAATAAAAAAGTCTTACTGGATTTTCAGAACATTATATTTAAGAACAGGCACATCGTGATACTGATTATCGATGTCATAGGAGCGCAGGCTCTTATAACTTTGTTACGTTTACGGCCTGAGGACCTTTCTCGCCGTTTACAACTTCATACTCAACTTCAGCGCCCTCTTCGAGAGACTTGAAGCCCTCCATGTTGAGTCCGGAGTAGTGAACGAATACATCATTACCCTGCTCATCGGAGATGAAGCCGTAGCCCTTCTGGTTGTTAAACCACTTTACTGTACCTTTGTTCATCGTGCATACCTCCAAAAATATAAAAAAATTACGTTGATTGACAACACCCATAGAATAGCATACCTTTTATAAAATGTAAAGTATTATTTCTCGTTTTTTTCGTAAATCTATTGCCTATAGCATATCATCCAGCGTTTTGAACAGCATCTGCACGTCGATCGGTTTGGCAATATGGCTGTTCATACCGCATTTGAGCGCCTCTTCCCGGTCTTCGGTAAAAGCGTTGGCAGTCATGGCGACGATCGGAATGGCAGCGAGTTCACGGTTTTCCAGCTTTCTGATCCGTCGGGTTGCCTCATAGCCGTCCATAACGGGCATCTGGATATCCATCAGTACCGCCCGGTAATATCCTGGTTCCGATTTTTTCAGCATTTCAAATGCAATCTGACCATTATCCGCAACGTCTACCGTGAAGCCCGCGTTCTCCAGTATCGCCACGGCGAGTTCCTGATTCATCTCCACGTCTTCCGCCAGCAGAATCCGCCCGGTATGACGAGGCGTCATTTCCTTTTCGGACGACTCCGGCTCCTGTAATTCCGGGCGCAGTACGGACTGGAGACAGGAACTTAATTCCGACAGGAACAGCGGCTTGTTGCAGAATGCCGTAACACCTGCCTCCTTTGCCTCCAATTCGATATCTGACCAGTCGTAGGCGGTCAGAATGATGACGGGCACATTCCCGCCGGTCTCTTTTCGGATCCGTCTTGTCACTTCAACGCCATTCATGTCAGGAAGCAGCCAGTCCACAATATATACTGAGTAGCTTGCGCCCCGCATGACTGACTGATGGCTGCGAAGCACAGCTTCCTTGCCGGACAGTGTCCACTCTGCCTGCATACCGAGCTGCCCCAGCATATAGGAAACGCTGTCGCATGTGTTGAAGTCGTCGTCCACCACCAGTGCCTTGCATTCTTTTAACTCCGGCAGGACGACCGGCTCCCTCTTTTCCTCGTGAAGACGGAAGTTGAAAGAGACCGTAAATTCAGTTCCTACGCCCGGTTCGCTCGTCACGGAGATGGCGCCGTTCATCATATCTACGATATTTTTTGTGATTGCCATGCCGAGCCCGGTTCCCTGGATTTTGCTGATGGTACTGTTGCGTTCCCGCTCAAAAGGTTCGAAGATACGTTCTACAAACTCCGGGCTCATGCCGATGCCGGTGTCCTTGATGGCAAAGACATAGTTGGCATACCCGGCGGGTGCGTCCGATTTTTCCGTGATGCGCATACTGACATGTCCGCCCGCACCGGTATATTTCACGGCGTTGCTTAACAGGTTTAAAAGAACCTGATTGAGCCGCAGTTTGTCACAGTAAATCGCTTCGTCCACAACGTCCACCGTATCGATATGCAGCTCAAGCTGCTTTGCGTGGATATCCGCCTGCAGAATGTTGCGGAGCCCGTGCAGAATTTCGGGAAGGCTGCAGAGCTTTTCCTCCAGATGGATCTTCCCGCTCTCGATGTGGCTCATATCCAGTATATCGTTGATCAGACTCAGCAGATGGTTGCCGGAGGTCTGGATCTTTTTCAGATATTCAGAAACAAGGTCCGGCTGGTCGATATGTGTGATTGCCAGATTCGTAAAGCCAACGATGGCATTCATCGGCGTGCGGATGTCGTGGGACATGTTCGATAAAAATACGCTTTTTGCCTTGCTGGCACGGTTTGCCTGGGAGAGAGCCGCCTCGAGCAGCGTATTCTGCTCCATTTCACGGCGGATTTCCGCGTCCACGCTGCGGAACCCGAGGACGATACCGAGACTGCCGTCCTCCGCTCCGGCGCTTACAGCCTTCATCTGGAAATAGATGAGCTGTTGATCCTGCTGTTTGCGGTAATTTACCGAGTAAACCTGTTTCGCGCTCAGTTCTTCCTTCAGCGTGTCCAGGGAAACGGCATGACGCAGCGTTTCCCGGTCTTCCTCATATACCCATTCCTCTATGTACTGATCCATACTTTCTTTGAGGGAAATTTTGTTCTCAAAAATATGGTTCAGCTCGCGTTTGCCTGTGCGGACAGGGACAAGCATGCCGGTGTCCGGCTCTACGAAACATACGAGTGTAAAGTCAAGACTTAAAGCCTGCACCAGTTCCATCTGCCGCAGTGTATTCTTCTTCTCCTGCAGTTTCTGCTCGGTGACATCCAGAAGGAAGCGCTGGCAGAAAAGTTCGCCGTTTTCCTCGTAGAGTTTGATGTTTCCCATAATGTGGAGAATTTCTCCGTTTTTGTGCTGTACGCGGTATTCTACATTGACGGTATCCCCGGCTTTTTTCAGCATTCTGATGCTGTCGCGGAGATGCGCTTTGTCTTCATCCATCACGGAGGCGGCAATAATGTCAAAGCCGTCCGCCATCATCTCATCCAGCGTTTCGTAACCGAGGATTTTGAGCGCGGCACGGTTTACGTTCAGAATGCGCGAATCGTTCAGACTGTGGTTCATCACACCGCAGTCTATGGTGGCAAGAATCGTCTCTAACGTCTTGTTTTTCTTTATAATTTCCTGCTCGTAGGCGCGTTCCTGCGTCACATCGACGCCCACGCCGACGGTTCCCATCACGGTGCCGTCGCAGTTATAGAGGGGAGACTTGTAACACATCAGGGTTCTTGTTTCATTCCCTGCCATAATGGTTTCCTCGGATACAAAGGTCTGTTTTTTGCTCATAACCTGATGCTCCGATTCGATACAGGCAGGATCGTCCTCCTCCACGTCCCAGATGTAGGCGTGCCGGCGTCCCTGCACCTGCTCCTTGGTCTTGTTGACTGCATGGCAGAAGCTGTTGTTCACTTTTTCGTGGACGCCGTCTTTGTCCTTGTACCAGACCAGATTGGGAACGTTGTTGATCGTCGCCTCCAGAAAATGGCTGGTTTCCCAGAGATCCATGCTCACTTTGCAGGTCTGCTGCCAACGCAGGAAACGGAAACGGAGCTCCTCGTCGGACATAGGCATGATCCAGACGTCCGCGATATTCTTTAACGCCGGATCCGCGCAGAGAAGCTGCATCTGCTTTTTGTCCGCAAGCAAAATAACTTCCGTGTTTTCACGGCGGTTCGGCAGTAAAATTTGAAGCGCGGAATGCACGTCTATACGAGACAGGTCGGCTATGATAACGTCCGCTTTTGCGGACAAAGAAGCCTCCGCCTCGTCGCTTTCGATAAAAATATGGGTAAAATGTTCAAGAGAGGGCATCTTTTTAATCACGTCCAAAGCGTGGCTGGGATGTCCTACGAAATAAATATGGAGACTACAAGTATACATATCTGTTTCCACCTGCCCATTTGAATATTATTTGCTCTTTTCATTCTAACAAGCCTGCAAATTTGTGTCAATATATGGGAGAGGTATTGCAGAAGATTTGGTATACATGAAAAAATATGTTACCGCGAATTCAGACGCTCAAAAATCAGGTCATAGCCGTCGTTGCCGTAGTTCAGGGAACGGTTGACGCGGCTGATGGTGGCGGTTGATGCGCCGGTTTTTTCCGCTATTTCCAGATACGTTTTATGCTGTTTCAGCATGGACGCCACCTCGAAACGCTGGGAGAGTGACAAAAGTTCGTTGACGGTACAGAGATCCTCAAAGAAATCGTAGCATTCTTCCTGCGTCTGCAGGCAGAGGACAGCCTGAAAGAGATGGTCAACGGCGTCGGTTTTGATTTTTTTATTCATAGCTACCTCCATGTCAGAGTAGTTTACTGCGACATATGAAAGACATGCGCTTTCATACGTTAAAACTTTACAATCTTTATGTATGAATATACCACAGATACACTTTTTTGTAAACCGCAGGGCTGTTGTCAAACGAGATAAAATACTTGTCAGCCACATATGAAAAATATATAATAGGAGACAGAGGAAGGCGGAAGGTGCGGAAGATGACAATCAACATAGAGGATTTGTTAAACAGCATTCAGGAAAGTCTGGACAGGATCGAATATATCAGGGCGGAGGATATTCCTGAGATTGATCTCTATATGGATCAGGTGACAACTTTCATGGAGTCCCATCTGAGAAATACGACCAGGGATCCGGCTTCCGATAAGATTCTGACAAAGACGATGATTAATAATTACGCAAAAAACGACCTTCTTCCGCCGCCTTTTAAGAAAAAATACTCAAAGGATCATATGCTTCTTCTGATCTTTATCTACTATTATAAAGGGATATTATCAATCAGCGATATCCAGGAGCTCTTAGAGCCGATTACGGATCGCTATTTTCAGAACGGAGAGGCGTATGATCTTTCCCGCGTATACGAAGAGGTATTCGGACTGGAGCGGGAACAGACGGATGTCTTAAAGGCAGATGTGGATGAGAAGTTTCGGATTGCCCAGAATACCTTTGAGGATGCGCCCGCAGAGGATCGGGATTTTCTGAAATTTTTCTCCTTTATCTGCATGTTAAGCTTCGACGTTTATGTCAAAAAACTGCTGATCGAGAAGATGATTGACGGTTTTACGGATAAACGCGGCAAAGATACAAGAAAAAAGGGAAAGGTGCAGGAGGAAGAGTAAAATGGGAATGATTCGGTCGTTTGAGGATTTGACAGTCAAAGGGTTCGATGTGCAGGAAGGCATCAGGCTGTGTGGAGATGATGAGGAAATCTACATGGAAGTGCTCTGGGCGGCAATGGAGGAGGGGAAGGGGAAAATCCCCCTGATCCGGAGCGTTTATGAGGCGAAGGATTGGGAGCGTTACTGTATCGAGGTGCACGGACTGAAGAATGCCATGAAATCCATAGGAGCTACCTATCTGTCCCAGCTTGCCGCGGAGCAGGAGACGGCGGTGAAGGAGGAGAACTTTTCAGTGATGCAGGTAGGGGTGGAGGAGATGCTGACGCAGTACCAGTTTGTGGTGGACGCCCTGAAAGAGCTTTTAGGAGAGGCTTAGTTTACATTATATGAATAACGCCCGGCGGATGAGCCGGGCGTTATCTCGTATATGGAACCGTATAGGATAAGGCTATTGTAAAACTTTTTTGGCGAAGGAGGTGTCCACCAGATCGGCGTAGGGCACTCGGCCGTCCAGTTCGCCCGCTTCTTCCAGAATGTTTTCCAAAAGGGTGAAGCTGTCTTCCGAGAAAACAAGATCTGATTTCCATGTGTCTTGCGCGGCATATCTGCCGACGATTGTTTCTATGGTGGCGATGTCGGTCTCCGCAAACTGGGGTGCGATCACTTTGGCGATTTCCGCCGGCGTATGGGTCTGTACATAGTCCATGCCTTTCTGCAGGGCGCGGGTGAAGGACTCGATCACGTCGGGATTTTTCTCGATATAGCTCTTTCTGGCGGAGAAGGCGGTGTAGGGAACATAACCGGAATCTTCGCCGAGGGAAGCCACCACATAGCCGTCGCCCTTTGATTCGAGAGAGGTGGCGTGGGGCTCGAACTCAACCGAAAAATCTCCCTGCCCACCCGAAAAGGCAGCCGCGGTGGAACCGAAGTCAATGCTCTGGTCGATGGAAAGGTCGTTTGCGGGGTCGATGTCGTTCTTCTTTAAAATGTACTCGAATACCATTTCAGGCATACCGCCGGCACGGCCGCCCAGCACGTCTTTGCCGATCAGCATATCCCAGGTGAAGTTTTCAATGGGTTCCCTTGACACGAGGAAATTGCCGGCGCGCTGGGTGAGCTGCGCGAAGTTCACCGCATAGTCGGACGCGCCTTCCTTGTAGGTATAGATCGTGCTCTCGCTGCCCATAAAGCCAATATCTGCCTCTCCCGTTAAGAGCGCGGTCATTGTCTTGTCGGCGCCAAAGCCGGTAATCAGGGTTAAGTCGATGCCCTCATCGGCGAAATATCCCTCCTCGATTGCTACATACATGGGTGCGTAGAAGATGGAGTGCGCCACCTCGTTCAATACCACGGGCGTTTTGTCGGAAGATTTGCCGGAAGAGGCGGGAGCGCTTTCACCGGGTTTGCTGCCACAGCCCCAGAGGACGCCCATAAGCAGAAGCGCCGCAAGTAATATGCTGCCTGTTTTTTTCATGTTCCTCCTCGGATTGCCACTTTTTACGGCAATCCATAAAAGACATTTTACTATAGTCTATGCGGAAGTGAAAAAAGTGCTTTTCTTTTTGGCGATAAAATGGTATACTGATTAAGTCATAAGTTTGCAGGCGTAGTTCATCGGTAGAATACAAGCTTCCCAAGCTTGGGAGGGGGGTTCGATTCCCCTCGCCTGCTTATTTTAGAGATAAGATAAGGAAAACCACAATATGCATGGTTTTCTTTTTTTGCGCGCATAAGCAGAGTCAGAAGGCGGAAGGCGGGAGGGTACGAAAGAGATGTGGATCTGGCTGGTTTTATTGTACGGCGTCCTAAAGGGCGTGCGGGAGATCGTCAAGAAAAAGGCTCTGGAGAAAAACTCTACCATAGAGGTATTGTTTATGTATACTTTCCTGTCTTTTGCGATGGTTCTGCCGTCCGCCGGGGTGTCAATGGGCGTGGAGCCGCGCTTTTATTTTTACATTGCAATGAAGTCTTTCGTCATTTTCCTGGCGTGGATGTGCAGTTTCCGCGCTATCAAAAGGATGCCGATCAGTCTGTACGGCGTGCTTGACCTGTCGCGGGTGCTCTTTGCGACCATGCTGGGCGTCATTGTGCTGCAGGAGGCGCTGGGCACATTTCAGGTGGTCGGGCTGCTCTTCGTGTCGGCGGGGCTGCTTCTGTTAAAATATCACCCGAAGAGTGTGCGTGAGGCGGCAGGGAGCGCTGGAGAGTCCGTGGAGATCAGATATGTGGTGATGGCTTTTGCATCCTGCCTGTTAAACGCGGTTTCTGGTCTGCTCGACAAAATTCTGATGAAAGATATTACCAGCTCCCAGCTCCAGTTCTGGTATCTGCTGTTCCTGACTTTGTTCTACTTGCTTTTTATTTTCATTTCCCGCACGCCCGTGAACTGGAAGAGGGCAGTCTGCAACAAGTGGGTGTGGCTTTTAAGCATGCTGATCGTCATTGCGGACAGGGCGCTCTTTGTGGCAAACGGCATGGAGGGAAGCAGGGTTACCGTGATGACGCTCCTAAAGCAGGCGGGCTGTGTAGTGACGATTCTTGCCGGCCGTTTTCTGTTTAAGGAAAAGAATACAGCGCACAAGCTGGTCTGTGCCGCCATTATCATCGCCGGAATCGTGATCGGGGTGAGATAGCGGAGACGGAACGGCGCCCCGGATTACAGCCGGCTTTGCATGTCGATGTCCTGTAATAACTTTATGTAAACTGAAATTGTGCAAAGTATGCCATAAAAACGACAATGTATGCCACAACGGCTGTAGACGCGCATACGGGTATTGTCGTCGTGCGAGCCGATATGATATACTAAGCCATCATGGTTTTGTATTTTTATGCATACATAATAATACGCACGTACGGGAGGGCGGAAGATGGAAAACAACGGTGCATTTAGCGGGGCAAAGGCAATGAACAAGATAGCGATCGCCTGCCATACGGTGATCGTGGCGGTGTTGGAGGCCGCGTATCTGCTTGAAGTGCTGAAAGGGAGCAGGACCATAGGATATTATGCGGTGTTTTCTATGATTGCGGTTCTGCCGGTGGCGGTTGAATTTTTCCTTTACCGGCGAAAACCGGAGGATATGCGCCTGAAATATGTGATAGGCGTGATGTACAGTCTGTTTTATGTTTTCGTGGTGTTTACCACGGTGAGTATGGTGGCGTTCACTTATATCATACCGCTCTATATGGTGCTGGTTCTCTATTCGGACGTGAAGCTTTGCGCGTGGGTGTCAGGCTTCGGTCTTGTTTCTAATCTGGTGTTTCTGGGATGGCAGGGAGCGATGGGGACCCTTGCAGGGGCGGATATGGCAAGCTATGAGATCCGGGTGGCGCTTCTGTTGCTTGTGGCGGTTTTTCTCTGCCTTTCCACAAAGACGCTGGAAAAAATCAATACCGGAAAGTTGGAGGAACTGGATCGGGAGAAGGATAATGTTTCCGACCTGCTCGACAGGGTGATGCGGATCTCGGGGCAGATGTCCGACGGCATTCTGGACGTGGCGGGACAGATGCGGGAACTTGGGAGCGCGGTATCGGAGACGAGAAACGCGATGCAGGAAGTTTCTTCCGGCACCAATGAGACGGCAGAGTCCGTTCAGAACCAGCTTGGGAAGACGGAAGAGATTCAGAACCACATCGGTCAGATGGCGGATGTGATGGAGACGATCACGCAGCGCATGGCGGAGACGAAGGACAGCGTGCGGCTCGGCAGGGAAAATCTGCAGACGCTGACCAGGCAGATGGAGCATTCCGAGAAGGCGGGAACCCGTGCTGTGGAGGAAATGAAGGAACTGGCGGAACATACCGCCAATATGCAGGCCATTATAGATATGATTACAAACGTGGCAAGCCAGACCAGCCTGCTTTCTTTAAATGCCAGTATTGAGGCGGCGCGCGCCGGGGAAGCAGGAAGAGGCTTTGCGGTGGTGGCATCAGAGATTTCCAATCTGGCGAACCAGACCCAGAGTGCCACGGTGGATATTACAGACGTCATCCGCAGCGTTTCGGATAAATTGAAGGTCGCTGCCGGCACGGTGGAAGAACTGATGGAGAGTAACCGCCGGCAGAGCGAATCGGCGGTGCAGGCGGCTGACAGCTTTGAAAAGATCGCGGCGGATACAGAGCAAGTGGACGAACAGAGCAGGCGGCTTGACAACTCCGTGAAACAGCTGGCGGAGGCTAACCGGGTGATCGTGGAGAGCATTCAGACGATCTCGGCGATTATGCAGGAAGTGTCCGCGCATTCGCAGGAGACATTCCGGGTGAGCGAGAACAATACAAAGATTGTGGGAGAAGTAGACAGACTGGTGGAAGGCTTGAGCGGTCAGGCAAAGCAGCTTAACCAGAACAGAAATTGAAGTGTAACATTTTCCAACCCGTTACTTGTTCCCACGTAATTTGCAACAAGTGCAAAGTCCTGAACTGTTACATTGAAACTTCAGGGAATTTAAGATATACTAGATATACTGATAAGATTTGATGATAGAAAAAGGCGGAGGGTAAAATGGGATTTTTAAAGAATCAGTTTTCAAGTGTTATCGAGTGGAATGAGAACGGTGCGGGCGTTTTGTTTTATAAGTTTCAGAACCAGGAGATCAAGAAGGGATCCCGGCTGATTATCCGTCCGGGGCAGGATGCGATTTTCCTGTATAACGGCAGGGTGGAAGGTATTTTCGCGGAGGACGGCGATTACGATATCGAGTCCGACATCATCCCCTTCCTCACTACATTAAAGAGTTTCAAATTCGGTTTCAGCACGCCGCTTCGCGCGGAGGTACTCTTCATCAACACGAAGGAGCTCTTGGTGAAATGGGGCACGAAAAACGCGATCAATCTGCCAGCGCCCGGGCTTCCCGGCGGTATGCCGATCCGCGCTTTCGGTGCGTTTAACTGCCGCGTGGCGGCGCATGACGTGCTGATTGAAAAGCTTGCAGGCATCCGGCAGACATATACCGTGGCGGATGTGAAAGAGCGCATCATTGCGAGTCTTGACCAGCTTCTCATGAGCTGGATCAGCAAAGAGGGCAGGGACATGTTCAACCTGCAGGCGGATGCGAGAAACATCGCCAAGGGCATTGAAGGTGAACTGGACTCGGATATGCGGACGCTCGGCATCGCCATTTCGGGCTTTACGATTGAGAGCTTCTCATACCCGGAAGAGATTCGGAAAATGCAGGAGAAGGCTGCGGCGCAGTCCATGGTGGGCGACATGAACAAGTACACCCAGATGGCTGCAGCGGATTCTATGGGCAAAGGCGGCGGAGGCGGTGCGGGCATGGCATCAGACATGGTCGGTCTGCAGATGGGCATGGCGATCGGTCAGCAGATGGTGAACCAGATGAATATGGGCGGTCAGAATGGGGCGCCTCGGATGCAGGGACAGCCTGCGGCACAGGGTGGACAGGGACCGAAATTCTGCCCGAACTGCGGCACGCCGACTACGGGCAGTAAGTTTTGCGGCAACTGCGGCACGCAGCTTTTATGAGTCTGTAAAGAGATATTTTCAGCCGCTGGCGGTGGATGAGACAGGATTGTGCATGATATGTTTCCGGCTGCAGGAAAGACATAGGATATAAAGTCGGATAAACATATGGAGAGATTGAGAAGTTGAGGACAATATAGAGTATGAGTATATACGATACTTTGAACGAGAGGCAGCGGCAGGCGGTCATGCAGACCGAAGGCCCTGTCCTGATTTTGGCGGGTGCGGGTTCCGGTAAGACAAGGGTTTTGACGCATAGGGTGGCATACCTGATTGACAGGGCGGGTGTGGCGCCCTATCACATTTTGGCGATCACCTTCACCAACAAGGCGGCGGGAGAGATGCGGGAACGTGTGGATAAGATTGTGGGTTTTGGCGCGGAGCAGATCTGGGTGTCCACTTTCCACTCCACCTGTGTGCGTATTCTGCGCCGCTACATAGACCGCCTCGGGTACGACAATCATTTTACGATTTATGATACCGACGACCAGAAGGGCATTATGAAGGAAGTCTGCAAGAAACTGCAGATCGACACGAAGATGCTAAAGGAGCGCACCATTATGAGTGCCATCTCTTCCGCAAAGGATGAGCTGATAGACCCGCAGGAGTACGAGATGCAGAACGGGTTCGACTACAACGGTGGCAAGATTGCCAAAGCCTACCGGGAGTATCAGGCGACTTTAAAGAAAAATAATGCGTTGGATTTTGATGATCTCATTATGAAGACGGTGGAGCTTTTCAAGGCGGATGCCGAGGTGCTGAAATCTTATCAGGACAGGTTCCGCTATATTATGGTGGACGAGTATCAGGACACCAACACCGCCCAGTTTGAGCTGATCAGACTTCTGGCGGCGGGGCACAGGAATCTGTGTGTGGTGGGCGACGACGATCAGTCTATCTATAAGTTCAGGGGAGCCAATATCCGCAACATTCTGGATTTTGAGAAAGTTTACCCGGACGCCTTTGTGGTCAGGCTGGAACAGAATTATCGTTCCACCCAGATGGTGCTTGACGCCGCCAACGCGGTGATAAAAAATAACACGAGGCGCAAGGAAAAGGCGCTCTGGACGGATCAGGGGGAGGGCGCGCGCATCGGTTTCCGGCAGTTTGACACTGCCTATGAGGAGGCGGAATACATCGCCGGGGACGTGGCGAGAAAGAAGAGAAAGGGACAATTCTCTTACGGAGAATGCGCCGTGCTCTACCGCACCAACGCGCAGGCACGTCTTTTGGAAGAGCGTTTTATCATGGAGGGTATTCCCTACGATGTGGTCGGCGGCACGAACTTTTATTCCAGACGGGAGATCAAGGATGTGCTCGCTTACCTGAAAACCATCGACAACGGTAGGGATGACGTGGCGGTGAAGCGCATTATCAACGTGCCAAGACGCGGCATCGGCGCGGCTACCATTGTGCGGGTGCAGGAATACGCTGATGAGAGAAATATCAGTTTCTTTGATGCGCTCACGGAGGCGGACCAAATTGTGACGATCGGCAGAAGTGCGGGAAAACTCAAGCCCTTCGTGACCATGATACAGAGCTTCCGCAGCAAACAGGAGTTTTACAGTCTGGAAGAGCTGGTGAAGGATGTGCTTGACCTGACGGGATATTTGAAGGAGCTGGAGGAGTCCGACGAGGAGGACGCGGCGGAACGCGTGGAGAATATCGAGGAACTGGTCAGCAAAGTGGTGGCATATGAGGAAGAAAGCGACGAGCCTTCGCTGAGCGGATTTCTGGAAGAGGTTGCTCTGGTGGCGGATATCGACCGGGTGGATGGTGACGGCGACCGGGTGCTTTTGATGACCCTGCACAGCGCGAAGGGGCTCGAGTTTGGGCATGTCTATCTGGCGGGCATGGAGGACGGCGTATTTCCAAGCTACATGACGATCACCTCGGACGATCCCATGGAGATCGAGGAGGAGAGACGGCTTGCCTATGTAGGGATCACCAGAGCCAAGGAGGAGCTGACGCTCACATACGCGAAGCAGCGCATGATCAGAGGCGAGACACAGTACAATCCTGTCAGCCGTTTTGTGCGGGAAATTCCGCCTATGCTCCTGGATGGCACGCCCGCACCTGTAAAGAAACGGATGGATGAAGTCTATGAGGAGGACTCCCAGGAGAGAAGCCTTCTGCGGACGAAACCATACGGGACGGCAAAGTCTTACGCGGAGCCGGTAAAGCCTTATGGTGCGGCGGTAAAGCCTTACATGGAACCGGTCAAGCCCTATGCGTCAGCGCCGGGGGCGTACACTGAGAGAAAGAAGGCTTACGCGGCGCCGAAGAAGCGCGGTGCAGTGAAAGCGCCGGTTACGGTGGGCGGCAATCCCTTTGGATCGGGGAACGCTTCATCTGGCAAAGCGGCAGAGCCCGCGGTTCCCGGAAGGATCGGTTACGGGGAAGGGGACAGAGTGCGCCATGCACGCTATGGTGAGGGCACGGTCTTAAAAATTGAACCCGGACCAAGAGACTCTCAGGTGACGGTGGTTTTCGACGAGGCGGGACAGAAGATCATGTACGCGGGATTTGCCAAGCTGCAGAAGGTCTGAACCCGGCGGTTCTTGTCAGGACGTCGTAAATAGTTTTTTTGCCTCCATGGCATAAAATTGGTATAATTTTCATAAAATTAGATATTCACATATAGTAAAATCTGAAAAGACGTGGTATACTATACGGGATGGCAATGTTCAGAACGGACCGAAGCATAGACAGTTCGTTGACAATTTGCACGGTGTATGCGTTGCAGTCACAATCTATGGGAAAGAGAGGGCTACAGGATGAGCAAGAAGGAGATTTTGAATAAATTGGATGAGATCATGGACAATGCGGGTGTGAATGAGCTTCTCGGCAGGAAACATGAGGAAGAGAAGAAAAACAGTATTTTATGGATATTTGCCGTGATCGGCGCTGTTGCGGCGGTGGCTGCGATAGCGTATGCCGTGTACCGTTACCTGACGCCCGATTATCTGGAAGATTTTGAGGACGACTTCGATGATGATTTCGATGACGATTTTTTCGAGGATGAGGATGACGACGAGGACACGGGCGTATAAAATGTTTCGTTGAGGAAATGACAGGACCGGCGGGAGATAAAAGTTTCCCGGCGGTCTTATCTTTGTGTGCGAATGAGAATTGCGAAGCATTTCGAGTCTGCTTATGCGCGCACGTGCAGGCAGAGTCAGAAACGGAGAACAGTATGAAAAAAGGTCAGATCATAGAGGGCGTAGTAGAGCGCGTGGATTTTCCAAATAAGGGGATCGTAGTCTGCAGGGAGGGCGTCTGCATCGTGAAAAACGCCCTGCCGGGGCAGAAGGTGCGGGCTGCCGTCAACAAGGCGAGAAACGGGAGATATGAGGGAAGGCTTGTGGAGGTGCTGGAGCCTTCTCCTTTGGAGACGGAGAGTCCCTGCCCCCATTTCGGGAGCTGCGGCGGCTGTACCTATCTGTCTTTTCCTTATGAGGAGAGTCTGAAAATCAAAGAAGGGCAGGTGAGGCGTCTGCTTGCGCCTGTGCTGGAAAAGCAGGAAGGAGAATGCCTGTTTGAGGCGGCAAAAGGATCTCCCGCGATTTTCGGCTATCGGAATAAGATGGAGTTTACTTTCGGGGATGAGGTGAAGGACGGACCGCTTTCTCTTGGAATGCACAAACGGGGAAGCTTTTATGATATCGTGTCCGTGACAGACTGCCAGATTGTGGAGGAAGATTACCGAAAAATTCTGCGCTGTGTCAGGGATTATTTTGAGGAAATGCAGGAGCAGGGGCTGGATGTGTCCTTCTATCACAGACTGCGGCATACGGGGTATCTGCGGCATCTTGTGGTGCGCAGGGCATCGAAGACCGGGGAGATTCTGGCGGCGCTGGTGACCACGAGTCAGGTGCCCGGGCGGCGGGAGACAGGCGGGATCGAAAAAGAGATTCTGGAAGGATTGCAGGAGCGGCTTCGGGCGCTGCCTCTTGATGGCGAGATCGTGGGTATCTTGCATGTGAGAAACGATTCCGCGGCGGATGTGGTGCAGAGCGACAAGACTACGGTTTTGTATGGCAGGGATTATTTTTATGAAGAACTTCTGGGGCTTCGCTTTAAAATTTCGCTGTTTTCCTTTTTCCAGACCAACAGTCTCGGGGCGGAACTGCTTTACAGTACGGCGCGGGAATATATATCCGACTATGTATTGACGTCGAAAAAAACTGCGGATGAAGCGGCGGAACAGATGACCTCTGAGGCATTAAAGGGAATGTCGGACGAAACGGCAGAGGAAACGACATCCGGGTGTACAGGAAGAAAAATTGTGTACGATCTCTACAGCGGCACGGGCACCATTGCCCAGCTCATGGCGCCCGTGGCAAAGAAAGTGATCGGAGTGGAGATCGTGGAGGAAGCCGTGGAGGCGGCGTGGAAGAATGCGGAATTAAATGATTTACATAACTGTGAATTTATTGCCGGGGATGTGCTGAAAGTGCTGGATGGGATTGCGGAGAAGCCGGATGTGATTATTCTGGATCCGCCCCGGGACGGCGTGCACCCGAAGGCTCTTACGAAGATCATAGATTACGGGGTGGAACATATTCTGTATATTTCCTGCAAGGCGAGCAGTCTGGCGCGGGATCTGGAGATCTTTTTGGCGAGGGGATACAGGGCGGAAAGGTGCGTGGCGATTGATCAGTTTCCTTGGACGGCGGGGGTGGAGACGTGCGTCCTTTTGTCGCGTAAAAAATCAAGTGGCAAATCCACTAAGATTGAGATAGAAATTGACCTAAGCGAAGCAGATAGGCGAGAGTGCATCGGCACAGCAACTTATCAGGAAATAAAGTTCCCAACTGTCCACCAGAGAAAGAGAGGATGATTAGAGAAGCACTGGAATATTTTGGAATGATAAATAAAGAGTAAGTAGTAAACTCCCTGAATGGATAGGTTCAGGGAGTTTCAGTATGTTTGATTTCTTCTATTTGGAAATGAGGTATGGATGAAATGGTTTTGCAAAAAGCCCATATTTTATATGAATGAATATCACCATATTTATCGTTGCAGTTCATCTTCATTTTAAAACAGCAATTATCTTCTGTAAGAGCAGGATTGCCCAAATAGATAGTAGCTTTATCATTTGCCTGAATTGTATCAAGATGAATGGCTGATTTTTTGTCCCACAAATCTTCTTTGCTGTTTGAGAGGATTTTCACATCAAATAATACAATATCGTTAGCGATATTTTCTGAAATATTTTCTATATCTAATTGCATTTTTTGTATGTTTCCCTGACTTCCAACATGTCTTAATCTGAATCTTGGCATATTGCTTTCATGTTCTCTTTGCTCCAATAGTTCAGCTCTTTTGTCTGATTCCTGCTTGATGATTTGATTTTGATATAAGGATAAGGCACCCAAAATGACTGTTCCTAAAAATGCAAGAATTGAACCATAGTAACTCAATAATTCTCCTGCAGACCATTCAGCAACAAAAAAGTCAATGTTTGAATGAAGTTTAAACAGAATATGTATGATTAAGGGTACTCCAAAGATAACCATAAAAATAATGAATGTAATTAGCTTTTTATGTTTTTTCATCCAATCAAACACAATAAATCTCCCCTTTATATAAATTCATAGCCAAGCATCACATTGATTAAGTTGTAATCAATACCTGCATCTATGTATCGGTACACATCATAATCATAAATATCTGAATTTGGAAACAGTTTAAATGGGCTTTTTATGGTATATCCATTGAAATTCAGGAATTTCTCTATTTCATTGGATGTTGGCAATCCTAAGAAGAAGGCCATCTGCAGGTAAAAATGTCTTTCTTTTACGAATTTCTTTTTGGTTGATTTTTTGTAGTCAAACCAAGAGCTACCTGTCAACCCTTTTGCTGTCAGATATGAGGTAAATGTAACTCTTCTGTTATCTTTGATGATGAAGAAATCTCTAAAATCTACAGTGCTGTCATTTTGAAGTGTGGTAAATATATTGTCTGTAATCCCTCTCAGAATATCAAAACGTTCTTTATTGGTTTTCTTTTGTTTTAAGGTTTTATTTAGTGATTCTGTGTCGTAACCCACAAGCTCATAATTGATATAGTAATAGAACTTTTCCCTCGCTTTGACAAGTGCTACGACTGCATTTGTAAAACTGCATTGCAATGCGTCTATTTTATGGGTAGAACTATGTATCTGTGTTATATTAGCAGTATCATACAAGGCTGTGAGTTTCTTATATTTTTCCGTATAATCTTCAATAAGTTCAATTCTCTTTTTTATTGTGCTTATGTATATTTTCCTCTTATTATTTGAAGCATTCAGGGCATCATACTCATTATCGAAGCCATAAGCAGAAAGAAATTCATCAAGACTCATATTGTGGATAACAAGGTCATTGATAAGAGGCTCGTATTTGCCCCAGATTTCATCTTTTAGGTCTTCACATAGAAAATTATACCCTGCAACAGAAAAAGGCATATTTGCCAATCTAAAGGCTCTCAGGACATCATAAAAACACTCTTCTTTGTCGAGTCCTATCTTAAATACAGAATTAACAAGTGAATTCAGTGCGGCATAGTTTTCGGTGTATATGTAGTTGGCAGCATCTATATTAATATCTTGAAGTTCCCGTAAAATTTCCTGCTTTGTCATACAAACCTCTTTATTGTAAGGGAATTTCCCTATGAATTATTTTCTCAAAGAAGAAAACGACAGTAATAATATATCATAAGTCAGGAATGTTGGCATTAAAAATATTTTCAAACTGAATACCCGTAATGATTAGAAGAGAATATTTGTATCTAAAATTGCAGAAACGAAAGAGGTGATTTTATGCACATTAAGAAGTTCTATCCGAAAGATGAACGATTCTTCAGAGTTCTTGCTACTGCAGGAAATATCGGAAGCACAGATGCAAACAAGATTGACATTTCGGATACAAGGCTTAAAAACATGATAAAATACCATCTAATAAAAGAAGTAAGCTATGTGAATCCAAAGCACAGGGAAGTGGAAAGCTGTAAATGATTGGAGTTACGACAAACAGTTATTCAGATAGCGATATAGCGTGAAAAGAAATCTGTTCAGAAATCATAAATGTGCCTGTAAGTTATGTTAGTGCATAAAAAATACTCCCATCTTAATGATGGGAGTTTCCAATGAGCCGCCAAGCTCATTATAACTGATAAAAAATCCGAATGACCGCCAAGCCATCCATAACTGTACCTTTGATTAAATCAAGTGTACCACTATACTATATGCAATGTCAACTGTTTTATGCCTTGTCTTTCAGTTGTTTTTTTAGGTAGTCGATTTTTCCGTTTAAAGAACTAATGATATTGTCCTTTTTCTTTACAATGTGCGATAAACCTAAAATATTCAGCAATTTTGTATCTAATTCTGACATTTCGGCAGATAATTTACATATTTTTGCAGAAATGATTCGCTCTTTGCCGATTGTTTTAATTTGCCCTAAATCTATTGTTCCTGAAAGGGTTGCAGGTTTTCCAATCGGATCAGTATAGGTATAAGTACCAATAATAGGAATCTGGATATCTGGTATTGTTGCAGGACTTGTCGATATAATAGCACAAGTAAATACTGGCGAGGAAATATTGTAAGAGTTGGACTGTATGATGACAACAGGACGTATTTTGTTCTCTTCACTTCCGACATTTTCTCCCAAATCGACAAAAAATACTTCGCCTCTTTTGACAGTCCAGCTTCGTTGATGCTTTTTCCCAACACAATAATACAGCTTTTTAGAATTCCATGCATTAATTCGTTGTGCTTTTCCTAATAGTTGTCTTTCTTCGTATGTCAAATTACACCTCCGTTTTTACGGATTATAACATATATAGAGAAATTTGTCACTTCCTGATATTTTTTATCCTTTTGAAGATGATAAAAGACGTATTTTTATTAAACACGAAAAGACGCAATTTTTCAGGGGGGGGGGTACCGCATATTTGATAATGGCAAATTTATATTGCAGAAAAATTTACTCGTTTTTTTGATGCGTATTAAGTGCGCTTGATTTTAAAAAATACGATATATTGCGGTAAAATTGCTTATGTACGCAGAAAGACAGAAAAGTGCATGGAACACGCAACGAGTATCATCTTGTGGAGCAGGATAATTATATTCTGACGGACGGACAGCATGAAGCTATTATTGCGGAAGATGTCTGGCAGGCTGCACAGGTAAAGCTGATTGCACAGGCAAAGAGATATGAACATGTAAATAGAGGCAAAGATACGAAAACGCATCTCCTTTCAGGAATTGTTAGATGTCCGGTCTGCGGAGCGGGCATGTATGGCAATAAGAGTATCAAGCGCAAAAAGGATGGAACGAAATACCAATGTCATTTAGATAAGGACGATGCAAAGAACAGTGTATGTAGAAATATGTACCCTGTTCTTTTTTTGTATAATT
>RAYM01000032.1 GCA_003611805.1 bacterium 1xD42-87
CCGTTCTTCTAAACTACACCAAAAACGGGTGCATTTAATGTGAAGAAAGTAGATGCAGATAATTTGCCGAACAACACTTGACACGGCAATCACTTTGCATTTCCTGCCTGTATTTTGCATATATTCCAATCTCCTTCGCTTTTTATTTTCTATCTCACGCGGACATTCAGACCTTCCATAGGAATCTCCTCATATCCGACAAGGTAATAGTCCTCCCCGTCATGCTCCACCTTTGTCAGCGTCCAGCAGGGAACCTCATGGGAATCGTCCTGTAATAAAACTTCAATCAGACTTCCGCTGCGGTAGGGATACCCCTGTCCTGTCACATATTCCCCACCCTCGTTCTGATGCAAGGAACCGACTTCCCTGACCGGTCGGAATATATATTCAATACTGCACCCTGTATCAGCCAGTTTCCGCATGATAGAACGTAACTCTTTTAGTAAGAAAAGCTGGTCACTGTCCTTACGGTCCACATGCAGACCGCTTAAGTCTGCATGTTCGTCATAAGTAGAAGACCTTAAAATATCGTCAATCTGGATTTTCAACTCCACCATCTTCTCTAATACTGTGTTTATCTCCATCCTGCGTACCTCCCTAACGGTCCGTTATATCGACGGACAGGCTTTGCCACCATAGTAGCCTCTTCATCTGCATCGTGTCCGTCTTCACTCTTCTCGATAATGAGACGGCTCCCCTCCTGCGTGACTGTCACCTTGTCGCCTACAAAAAATCCCAGCGGTCTCAGCCATTTCCCTTGTATGATAATCTGCGGAACGGGCGTGTAATTCCTTCCGCTCCCCTTATAAATCTTTAATTCCTTTGCCTGCATATAAAATATCCTCCTGTGTATGGTGTTTGTCTAACTTCACATTCCAAATGCTGATAAATCTACCGGGAAGCAGTATTCCGGATAACGTACCTTGACTGCCTCCAAAAAATATACTGCATACTCACAGCAGAACAAGTCCTCCACTGTGTAGCGCTGGCATTCCCTTACTTTCTCCTCCCCTTCAAGGTCATATGCACTGGGCGTACCGTTGCAGAAAAGGTTGAACGCCATCCGGACTATCCTTGCACTGCCGCTGGTAATCCAGCCTTCCCCAAGGCATTCTGTCTTTACGGAATCATTGTCAAAATCGTAAATTCTCTCCACACATTGTCTGGTATCGCCGCTGATTCCAAGACAGTAAATCAGCGCCTTGTGGTTTGCGTCCTGACATTTGCACCTCTGCAAGCCGTTCATATAAAATGCCTCATGTTCCTGATCCTTAAAAATAATTGCACGGTTGTTCCTATTATTCATGTTCATTGTCATAGCACATCCTCCCATATAATTTTCAGTTATTAAGGCGTATGCTTGACATTCCCTCCCTGAATGTCTAAACTCTATACAGGACAGTCTGGCTCTCGTTTTCCGCTTCTGCATCCTATCTTCCGGGCATAGAAATAGGACTGCATCAGCCGGTAAATCTAAAGCCAATTCAGTCCTATATAGATTACTTTTACATAAGAAATAACATTTCCTTTAACGAACCGCCTTGTGTTACGTTATTGCAAACCGTCATTTCCCGATAGATTTTTGAATAAAACAGGCCTGTCCTACCGTCAAATCTTCATGCTATATGGCATTTTTTCGTAGGACTAAATTAGCGGAATCCCTCGTATTTACTGGGTTCTTACTAACTTGACAATATAATAACACGCTCCCCCGTATCCAAAACCGCCACGCAGATTTCCTCCGTGGCAATGCTATACTGTATATTCTCCGTACATCCAAGCTGTTTTTTCACCCTGTCCATCGCATAAAACAAAACTCCCGGCTTTACATATATATTATGCCGGGAGTCATTTTATGCGCATAGTTCCTAAAATCTTTGAACCATCCACATTTCTGAAATTGAATTTCCAAAACTTTATTGCGTTATTACAACTCCTATTTCCTGCCGCCAATCCTCCACAGTCTTCTCTTCCACCTCGCCACAGTCGATTTCTGATAGAAGAACATAGCCATCGCCGCAAAGAACAGTCCCGCGCCGAGGAAATACTTGGGATGAATACTGTAGTCGCCGGTATCGGGAGAGGCATCCTTCTTCCCAAGTGAAACAAATACCGCCTGCCCGTCCTTCACATCCGCCACTGCCGGACCCGTACCATAATTATAAATACCGTATGCCGAAAAATGCGCCGCCTGAAATGCCACCGCATCCTTGCCGTCCAAAGAAACAATCCTGCTGTCCACCTCTTCCAGCTGTCCGTCCGCATCCAGACACACCACATGCATATTTTCCTGTAATACGCCGCTAGGAAGGGGCATGGTGATCTCCACCCGCTGTTTTCCGAGTCCCGTAATGGGCACACCGGATATCATATCTGTCATGGTAATGTCATATGCATGCAGGGAGTGCGGGAGCTTATTGCCATAAATTGACTTATACACATCCCCGATCCTCGTCATCGCCTCTTCACTGTCAGAGATATCTATCCGATAACTGCCCTCATTTCCCTCCATGACAGCTGTCACAACGCTGTCGCGCGGTATCGAATAGCTGTTATTCTTTACGTCAATGCCGGTCTGCGGCTCCTCACGCTCTGTATCCAGAAGCGTTTCCTGCCCTGACTCCAGCGTGTAAGTGCGTCCGTCTATCTCCACAGTTTCCCCGGGTCCGGGACCGCCGCCTCTTCTGGATAAAATCGTGAGCACGCCTCCCTCTGTCTCTGCGGCGTTATCTGCTGTCGCCCCCGCTGTGTCCGTTGCCGCCCGCGCGCTGCTGTTATCCGCACTGTCGCTACTCTCCGCGTCTGTCGCCTGACGGCTTGAAGCGTCTCCGTCCGCAAACGTATCCTCCGCGTCGGTTTCCGTCTGATCCGTATTCCCGTCCGCTTCAGACGCCGTATCCGCCACTGCGTCTTTTTCTCTGCAGATCACGCCAATAAAGTCGCCGCCCGCTTTGGACAGGCAGGTATCCGTCAAATCGGTCACGCCCGCCGGAATCACGATAACGCGGGATCCCGTAAAGGTCTGCCCCCTGTAGGCATCCTGGTAAAGCTTCGTAGACGCATTCTCATAGGAGCGTGCAGGGAGCCGATCCCCTGCAAAATAAACCACACCATCTTTTATCTTGTCATTGTCAAAAGCCCGAAGGCCGATTTCTTCTACAGACGCAGGAATTATAACCGTTCGAATCGGACATCCCGCAAATGCTCTGTCGCGGATCTGCCGCACGCCCTCTGCCCCGCTGAACGATGTCAGATTCGCACAGTCCTCAAACGCGCCCTCACCTATCACGGAAACACTGCTCGGAATCTGTACACTCTGCACGCTGCTCAGACCCTTAAATGCTGCCGGTCCGATCGCCTTTACGGAATCCGGGATCACTACTGCGCCGCCCTTTCCCCGGTAAGCAAGAAGTATACCGTCTCCTACGACCAGAAACTCTCCCGACTCACCTGCGTTTGACTTCCAGCCGGAAAGCCACGGCGTCTTATCAAAAGCAGAAATGCCAATCTCTTTTACGCTGTCAGGTATAACTACATCAGTCAACTGGTCGCAGTGATAAAACGCCGCGTAGCCGATCTCCTCCACACCATCGGGAATCCTGACCGTATTCAGCGCTGACCTCGCATAGGCAAACTCGCCAATCCGACGGATGCCGCCCGGTATCTCACAGGAAGTCATATCTTCCCCATAGTAAGCCTGCGCCGCTATGATTTCACCGTTTACAACCGTATATTTGGGGAAGGAGCCTCCTTTTGCGTCCTCCGATCCTTCCAGTCCCGGAATCGTATCTGGCTCCGGCTCTTCCACCACAGGCTCTCCGCCCAGAATCTCTCCGGTGCCGCCCACATTCACAGTAGCGCTGGCGTTGTCAACCAGAACATAGACCTCCTGCCCGACTACGCGGGACTTCGCCTTCACGCTGGGGTCGTCCTCCTCCGCCTCCATGGCGTTCATGTGGGTCACCTCATGGTAATAATCCACAGGTCCCACAACCGGCGCTTCCTCTGCCGTTTCCTCACTTTCACCCTCTGTTTCCGGAATCGGCGCCTCCTCATACTCAGACACATCAATGTCATCTAAAACAAGTGTCTGCGCAAAACTCTTCGCATAAGACCCCGCCTCCGCATGGACATTCAGCCTCGTACAGCCGTCAAATGCCGTGGAATGAATCGTGCCGACCGAAATCGGAATCGTGATATCACGGAGTCTGACGCAGTCCTCAAAAGCCTTCATATCAATCCTGTTCACGGAATACGGAACCGAAATCTCTTTCAGATTCTTGCAGTTGGAAAACGCATACCCCGAAATCTCCGACACATTGCCGCTGATATCCACACTCTGCAGATTATAATCGCCCCAGAAAGTATATGGTCTGATTTTATTCACGGAAGACGGCATACTGTAGGAATCTGCCTTTCTGCCCGCAAGCACTTGATAGAGCACATCCCATCCCTTTTTATTATAGATCGCACCGTCGTCACAGACAAAATTAGGATTATCGCTGGAAAAATCTACCGACGACAGACTGTAGTCTCCTGCAAAAACACCATTTCCGAGGCTCCTAAGCCCTGTTCCGACAGAAACGCTCTTCAGGGAAGGACAGCTGGAAAAAGCCGCGTTTTCAATGCTATCCACACTGTCCGGGATCGTCACGCTCTCCAGATTATCACAATTTGAAAAAGCCCTCGCGCCAATAACTTCCACCCCGTCACCCAAAGTAACGCTACGCACATAGTTATTACCCGCGAAAGCCTCCGCCTCGATCTTTTTTACCTGATTGGAAAGAGACACGTTCTCAGCCGTGCCGCTATACTTCACTAATGTAGTTCCATTCATCTGAAAATCAGATGCGGCGGAGGAATCCTCCGCCTCCACATCTGATACAGGAATCTGTGTCACGACAATCGCCGTCACCAAGAACAGCGTGCCGATCAGTTTTCTTAACTGTTTCCCCATAGGATTCCTCCTCGGGATCATACATCCCTTATGCCTTTGCCGTTACCTTTTTGTCCTTCTTCAGGAACAAAATGACAGACAGACAAGCCAGCCCGAGCGATAAGAACCACTTCGGATGAATCGGGTCACCGGTCTTGGGCGTCACGTCAAGCATGCCCTCCACCAGATTTCCGGTGTCCACATAAATCGTATAAGGCGAGAAGTGCTCTGCACGGAAACGGATACAAGGTACGCCGTTGATCGTGGTAAAGTTCTCGTTCAGGCTTTCCAGCTGATCGCCGTTAATAACCGCACCCGCCATATTGTTGCCGCCGTAAGCCACAAGCGAATCCGGAATCGGGATCGTAATGTCCACAGACAGACCCGTGGTATCCGTAATCTTTGTGGTTCCGGTGGAATCATAGAGACTGATATCCATCGCGTAGTACAGAATATTGTCAAGCGTGCCGTACTTGTTCGTGAGGGCAGCCGCCACTGCGCGGGTCGCCTCATCCGTCTCGGAAATCTTCACGATGAAGTTATCCGTGGAACCGTTCGTATTCGCCGTCGCCAAGTCTCTGTTTGAGATACCCGGCTTCTCAATATCCACTCTGGTATTTCCGTTTCCGCCCGTCGTGTCGCCGGTATTACCAGTAGTATTGCCGGTTCCGCCGCCACCGCCGGTATTCACCGCTACCGCAGGCGCAGCCGGAGCCTCCACATAATTCGCTTTCACCGTCACATTGTTGGACGGCATCGTAAAGGTCGTCACAGTCATGCTCGCACTTGCCAACGTCACGCCGTTCGAGTCAGTCGTCCAATTCGAGAACCTCATTCCCTCCGCGGGCGTATAACATGAGATAATGACCGTTGTGCCAGGCGCATAGCTGCCGGAGCCACTGCCGCCGTCCACAAATACAGTGTACTGTCCCGCACCGCTTGTAGTAGTGGATGTTGTGCTCGTGGAGCTGCTGGAAGTAGAACTGCTGCTGGAACTGCTGCTGTTCTTACTACTGCTATTGCTGCCCGAATTTTTGCTCGTATTATTGGTAGAGCCGCCGCTTGTAGTTCCGCTGCTGGTGGTGCCTCCGCTCGTAGAACCTCCGCTGGTAGACGCCGCACTATACAGAAGAATTACAGACAGATTTCTGTCAGTAACAGTATTTACCGTCCACTCTCCTCTATAGTCCCTGTAACCCATCGGCTCATATCCTGCCTGCGCCTTATGTGCAGGCGCCTCAAATCCCATATCCGCAAAGCTCTTGCCAGCGTCAACGTAATACTTTCCGTCAACATCTGCGCCAAAACCTCTCATCGGCGAACCGTCAATACCGTCAAAAAACTCTACCGTATATTTGCCGTTTACAGGCGCGCCATTCGCATAGTGCCCCTGAGCGTAGAAGATCACGTCACTTCTGACCGGTTGATCTATTTCCGCGTCATTGAGCCCTACCCAATTATCAAATGTCCATCCTTCCATGACAGGAGCGGCCGGGATCGTCACCCGTAACCCGTCACCCACTAACTGCGGATTGTCCAGGGCATTCCCCATATCATCCACCATATTTTCAATGATATTATAATTCGCATCGTAGAAGGTAACTCTCCACAAATCGCCAAGCTTTGACCATGCAAGCTTATAATCGCCCCCGTATTCCGTCACATATCTTCTTGCAGCCGAATCCTCATAAGCGTATACAATGGTGTCTGCCTTTTTATCTTCATTCTTGTCAAAAGCGCTGCCGGATATCTTTACCTCATTTCCGTAAACAGTGAGACTCCGCAAAATATCCGTCCCCTCAAAGGCGCCCTTTTCTATGCTGTTTACTGTAACAGGAAGAATGACCTCCGCAAGCATATCGCAGTTCTTAAAGCAGTCTTCCGGAATAACTGTCAGCCCCGCCGTTCCCTTTTCGCCAAATACCACACCTGAAAGGGAGTTACAGTCCTCAAACGCCCCCGGTTTGATAGAGCTGACATTGATCAGATTGCTGTCCGGATTCTGGGCAACAACCGGCATACCGACCTTGCTTCCCCTCGCTGACAGGCACTCCTCAATCGTGAGGGAACCGTCCTCGTTCTTGGAATAAATAATGCCCTGATCCGTGGTGTACCACTCGTTGTCGCCCACCGTAGTCATTGAGTAACAGCCCCTGAAAGGTGCTTTGCCGATATCCGAGCAGGCAGCTCCCAGTTCCACGGACACAAGATTCTCACAGCTGTCAAACGCATAGTCCGGCAGATACTTCACACTGTGCATAGTAACGGACTTGATCACATCATTTCCGCGCTGATAATCCCCGTAAGGCTCCTCATAATATCCGCTGAAAAGCCCGGGAACCGAATCAATCTTCTTGTCTTCACCGTCTCCTGCTTCAACCTCGCTGGTATACATCTTGTAGGTATCTTCATCCCACTTCGCATTTAATCCCCTGAAGTACCTCATGTAATTCCCGGCATTCGTCTTATCTCTGCCCTCGTAGCGCGTACCGTCGCTCAGGAGATTATTCACATAGCCGTAAACATCGATAGACTCCACGCCTTCCGGAATCTCGACATTCTCAATCGCATGGAACAGATTATCCTCTTCCTGCGTGGATGCCCTGAAAGTATCGTTCTGCTCCGCGTTCGTCAGGACATCATACGGGTAAGTTTCATAATACGGTTTCGGAGCATCTGTTACCGGAGCCGGATCAATGTCTGCCGCCTGCACCTCCAAAGGCTCGAACAGCCAGTCAGTCAGTTCATGTATCTTCGTATTCTGTTCGGCAGCCGACGCCGTATCCGGCGTCCAGTCTTTCCAGCTCTCCCAATCGTCACAAAATGCCTGATTAATCCAAGGTCCGTATATATTCCGATTGCTGTACAGTTCTTCCTGAGAACCGTTTTGCAAAGCTTCCCCCCAGGCAACGGCAAAATTCTTCCTGAGATTATCATTGTCCACGCCCGACGCGTACTGTTTATACAGAACCTGCTCGCGGTATGTATTATAATCGTCCACACCATGCGCATCAGCCAGCGTTTTCTCTATCTGGTCATGTTTCGGATAATCAAGCATCGTAACCATCTCGGTAATCGGATTATACATTACCGTAATATAGGAAGGCGCCAGACCCTGATAGCAGACGCGGATTCCCTCACTCGCTGTGCTGCCATCCTCATTCGTTCTGTCCTTATCAATGATCGTATCCGGATTCATTGCCCACTTAAAAGGCTCATAGTTCGTGTTGATATCCCCATGGAAGGTCAGTCTTGAACCGCCGGTCTTAAAGACATCACTGCCAAACTTATGATATTCTCCATGCTCTCCCAAAGGAGAACTGAAGGTCACATCAATCAGGTTACTGCAATCCGCGAACGCCTCATCACCTATCGTTGTGACAGAATTGCCAATCCGAACACTGGCAAGCCTCTTCCAGCCCTTGAACACCCCGGCATCAATTGACGCCAGAGAATCATCCTGAATGACAAGCGATTTCACGTTCTGGTTCAGATCCTCGTCTGAGAAGCATCCACTCTGAAGACCTATGACTTTCCTGTTTCCTACTTCCCGTAAAATGACTAAATCTATTCCTTTTCTCTTTATCTCATTCACGTCTGCATCCGGATTTAAGGTACAGGATATCACCATGCCCTGGTCGTCAACACAGTATAAATAATCCCCATTGCTTACCTCATAGTACTCCCTGCCGTTCTCAATATATAAATACGGAATAGGGTGATCCTCAATGCCCATCTTCGCAGACCAAGTCGTCCTGCGCGGCCATGCCTCATCCCTTGGCGTCCTCATCTTGGGTCCCTGCACATAAAAGTTCTCGTTCACCACATCCGCGAACATTTTTTCTTTATCGTACTGGACAAAACCACAATTATATATTCCGTCATCATTCGGAAATTTCACATAGGCAAGGCTGACGCATTCATGGAACAGATTGGAAGGCAGCGTGACAGCCGTTGCCGCTGTCTGCCCATAATTCTCCGGGAATACGACGGAATGCAGATTGCTGCGACCTGCAAACATAAAATCTCCAATGCTGTTATCCCCGCCTTCCGAAGTCATCCGCTTCGGGAAAACAAAATCCAGAGCTGCTCCGCCCGTGCACGCAAACGCCCCGTCGCCTATCTCAACCACCTGCGCATCCTGCATATTCACCGTGGTCAAAGCAGGGCACTCGTAAAAGGCATAGGGATCTATCGTACAGTCCTGCGAAATTGCATTCATATCTAAAGTTGCAAGACTATTGCAGCGCGCAAACGCCCCATATCCGATTCTTCTAATCGTATTTGGCAAAGTGATAGCAGTTACCGGTGTCCCATAAAAGCACTCCGTTCCTATCGTGTTTGTTCCTGATCCGATCGTTACTGTTCTTAGTGAACCGCAGTTCTTGAACGCCCGGTTCCCGATAAAGGACGCGCTGGCAATATTAATGGACGAAATCATGTTGGCGTCCTCAAACGCATGGTCGCCGATAAAGTTGATCATATTTGGCAGATTGAGGTTCGTCACACGGTCATTTTTCTTAAAGGTGCACCCACCGATACCGCAGATCAGATTCTCCGACTGCTGCGTTACAAGATACTTGTTCGCATCATTATAATAACGGTTGCCTGGCTCTCCACCATGCGCCACATAAATGAGACCGCTCCCACCAATCCGCTGATCCCTTACTGCTTCAAGCGTATAAGGGGCATTCTGCGATGACAGCACCTTGTCATTGGCACAGTAAAAGGCAAGCTGCTTATCACTTCCCGCTATATTCTGCGGCTGCAGCACAAGATCGTCTTTCAAACTGGGATCCGCGGTATAATCACCTGTAGTCTTATCAAAAGAGTCCAGATACCGTTTGAAATCGTCTTTGCGCTGTGCAAATTCTGACGGGAAATAATCCCTGAAAAATATATAGGTTTCATTCGTATCGCTTTCCCAATTCGCATTCTGGTAATTGGCAAGCGTATATTTATACTGTGCATCAGGCCACACATTGACATATTTGTCCCAAGAATCGCCGCCCGTACCAGATATATTTCCGCCATCCGGCGCAGCTCCCCGGAAATAATTTTCAATCAGCCCTGAATCCACTGTATAATATTCTGTGTTCAAAACCATGGGCAGATCGATACCGTTGGTCACGAACTCGCCATTGTACATGCAGATCACTTCACGGGTACCGGTGGCGCTGATCCCGGAACCCTGAATATCCACATCATAATACAGGAACTGCCATGCCAGTGTATTGTTGCCCTCTATATCCCTCACTGTCAGCGAAGCATGCACCGAAGGATCGTCTGCATCCGGCTTCCCCCCATAAGATCTGAGAATGGCGTCTTCATCCAGCAGCTCCTCACCGTTCTCCTCCTTCACAAATTTATTTAAGTTTTCTTTAGCCCATTTTGCCGTCTGTATACCGCTTATTTCTTTACCATCTGCATCATACCCGAAAGAACTTTCTATAGCGGAATCATGCACATCCCCGGCTCTGCCCACTCTAGCCCTGCCCGCCGGGTCCGCCGCAGTATTTTCCGGCACAGGGATCGCCGCCACCACCACAGCCGTGATCATCAAAACGGCCGCCATGCTGCGCCTGACGGTTCTCTTTAATCTCCTCTTAGGCTTTTTTGCTGTTGTCTTTTTTGCCATGGTACCTTCTCCTCGTTCCCTTACACAGTTTTTATTCCAAATTCTGTCGATTCATACCATTTATTCATATGCCTGCTGAATCCGTTTCGCAACCACCACGAAACGCCCGTCCGGCTCTGAGCTGTCACAGGTGGAGAGTGTCAGAAGCTCATCCCCGAAAGCTGCCCGCACCCCCGTATCATAGAGGGAAAGCGCCGCCATCTCCTGCATATTCGACTCAAATTCCTTTTCTGATGCCGCGTCAAAAAACTGATAATATTTAAACACCACTTCGTCCTCGTTATAAATCCTTGAGCGGAACACATACATGACCTGGTAGAGTCCCTTCTCGTAAATTGTGTCGAAGCGGATGGTGGAATGCTTTTCACAATAATCCTTACTGCTGTAATTGTTCAGATTCCCGAACATTTTACCGGATTTCATATGATGCCCGTAAATAATCAGATTCGTATTCCTATGTACCACATCACAGGCGGCATCCATAAACAGACTGCCGTTTTTATCATATTCCTGATTAAAGTTATGATCCAGATAATATTCGTTATTCGCCGTCTGCATCACCGGATAGTCAATATTTGTATCGTCAATTTTGAGCCATCCGATTAGCTTCTTATTTTTATTATAAAGCGTCTCATACTCCGGAAGCACGGTAAGTTCTACTTCTTCCTCGTCCGTATAGTGAATCGTAACCGGTGCGGCAGCCGCCCCCGCCAACGCATAATTGCCTTTCAGTGAGGCAAGCTCCTCGTAATCCATCTGCGTTCTGTCCGAAAAATAGGAATACACACCGAAATAGCTGAAGCATCCTATTGCGGTGATCCCACATAGAATAACTAACAGCTTGCGGCGTTTTTCCCTTCTCTTCATCTCCTCAAGAATAGCCTTTCGCATATCGGCATCATAATCTTCCAGCGACGCCTGCGGTTTCGCCTTTTTTTTCTTGTCTTTGCCAGAGGAAGCTTTCGCTCCTGACGCTTTATTCTGCTTTTTCTGTGCCTTTTTCCTGGCACGTTTCCCTTCCGGAAGCCTGCTGCTCTTTGTATACCCCTGACTCTTGTACTGCTCCGCCAGCTCATAGACCTCATCGTCAAATTCGTTTCCAATCACGCTCTCAAAGCGGTATTTACCTTCCGCCAGCGCTTCACACAGGGAAATAACCTCCCCCGGCTGCTCCATATGAACCTTTGACTTAATCTCTTCTATGAGTTTCAGGTCACGCTTTGCCGCCTTGTATTCCGACTCTGTCCTGAATCTCCTGCCTGCCGCTTCATACCCCGACATATGGGGACCGCTCCTTTGCCAGATACTATATATGCACACTCAAAATGCATTTCGACACAATTTGAGTAAGTAGCATATACTGTTATTTTACTCTTTTTTGTAGAATATGCAAGTTTTTTATGAAAGGAAATCCATGTGGAAATTCCCATATATCTGCCAGCTTCCAAAAAACATATATATTTTACCACAGTTTTGCATGATTTACAAGAATGGCATGCGCCCTCCCTCCGCTCCAAAAAAGGCGCAAAGACGCTGTTTCCGTCTCCGCACCCTCATGTTTCCATTCCCAGCTAACCGGCTATACCAATTTTTCCTTGATGATCTGTTTGATCTTGTCCACCTCTTTCCATAGATAGTTGACTTTAATCTCATACATATAGTTATTATGTGCCGCGGGAACCGCCATATTGAGCTTATTCGTCAGCTCAATAAAATTTTCAGCCAGCAGCTGGACATTGTTGTCTGTGCAGTTCTCAATATGCATCCCAATCTCCGCCACTTTTCTCTGCAGTTCATGAATATCAGTTTTCATACCTTGCATTTCGCCTTTCATGCCCTGCATTTCGTTTTTGACGCCTTGGATTTCGTCCTTCATGCCTTGCATTTCGACCTTCATGTCCTGCATGTCGTCCTTCATGCCCTGCATTTCGTCTTTCACGCCTTGGATTTCGTCTTTCACGCCTTGGATTTCGTCTTT
>RAYM01000033.1 GCA_003611805.1 bacterium 1xD42-87
GCTCTGCATGTCGTTTTTGACGCCTTGGATTTCGTCCTTCATGCCTTGCATTTCGACCTTCATGTCCTGCATGTCGTCCTTCATGCCCTGCATTTCGTCTTTCACGCCTTGGATTTCGTCTTTCACGCCTTGGATTTCGTCTTTGACGCCTTGGATTTCGGCCTTCATGCTCTGCATGTCGTCCCGCATTGGCTGCAGCTTTTCATCCAGCTTGGCATCCAGTTTTTCGTCCAAAAGATCGGACATGGTCTGTAACAATTCTGCGTTTGTCATAAGTTTCCTCCTTATGTGCAACACAATTCTCTCCGTCATATCCATCCACACTCTATAAACAGAGTACCACGTCCCGAAAAATTTGTCCA
Source organism: bacterium 1xD42-87 (assembly GCA_003611805.1). GTDB lineage: Bacteria > Bacillota > Clostridia > Lachnospirales > Lachnospiraceae > UBA3282. Next base: position 363 of record RAYM01000033.1, read on the forward strand.
CCTGTTTTTGTGATTTTTATAAACGTTATTTCGTCAATCCCGCCAGTATCTCCCCCACATGATTCTGCAGAAAATTATCCTGTCTGCCGGATAGCCCCATCTCTTGTAACGTCTGCACAAGCACGTTGCAGACCGCCTCGATCACCAGCACCCTGCCGTCGTCCGTATTCAGATGGTACAGGTAATCCGTGGGAGAAACGCCCTCCCATGCTGCCGCCGGGTCGGGAATCTGATAGAGAAGCGCAAGCATGTCGCCGATCTCGCTGCCGACCGCAAGCTCCTTCATCCCCCGATGCATCCACTTGTAGAAGGGTGCATATTTCCTGTTCAGCAGATAAACGGTCTGCATCGCTTCCTTCACGAACTCCGTCAGTGCCAGTTCCGCCGCGACCCGCTCTCCCCGCTTCATGGCGCGGGCGTAATTGTACTGCCCTGCCTGTGCCGCCCTCGCCAGGCTCTCCGCCAGTTTTTTCAGCCATACTTCCCGAGGATAATAGGCGAGAAGCCCGTCCCGCACCGCAGTGAATTTCCCGCAGGGGTCCTCAAACACTATGCCGTCTGTCGCAGTGGCAAGGGCAGCCTCCGAAACTGCCGCCCATTCCTCCGGTGTCCCTGGCACACTGTCCCGCCCGAGAATTTCCAGATAAAAGTCCTCCATACAGAGCACACCCACGCGCCCTTTTCCCTGTTCCTCCTCCACACGCCCGGCATAACCCATAAATTCCTTCGGCAGAGCGTCATAAGCTGCCTGCATCTCTTTCCCACACTTTATGTAAACTTCTCTTGGCAGCCAAATGCAGAAAGAAGGACCATAATCATGGTCTGTCGAAATCTCATCATCAAACCCAAGACACTCGGAGCCGTAGCCCACAAGCCCTGCGGCAGTCTGATCCGCGATATCGGGAAACTGTCCACGTATCATCCGCCTGCCGTATTCCTCATAATATTTTTCCGCTAATTCCAGCCCTTTCATACACGCCCCGCTCTTTTCTTCCATCATTCTTTCCGCATTTTCTACCGTTTTATCAATCTAGCTGACCGGCAATACTTCTCACTGGCTTTCCCGCCGCTATCCATCAGTCAGCGCCGACTTCTTCCCGGCTTAATGCCAACACTGTCAATTTTTCTCTCCTTGCCGTCATATCATTTCTCTGCAGACAGACTTAGCACTCACTGCAGCCGCTCCATCACTTCCCGCGCCTTTTGGGCGTAATTCTTCTGCCTTTCCTCATCTCCCATGCTCCCGCACACCGCCGCGCAGTTCTCACAGAGGATGCCGTAGCTCATGTTTTCCCCATAGTGCCGCTTCACATCTTCCAGCGCGCGCTCGTAATAAGACAGGGATTCCTCATATTTTCCGTCCCGGAAACATGCCTCTCCCATACCTGCGAGAGCGCCGCTGTAATGTTCATTGATATTGTCCCCATCCTGCTCAAAGAGCGCAATCGCTCTTGTAAGACACTTCTTTGCCTCCTCGTTTTCGGAAAGCTTAAAATGAACCATCGCCAGATTAGTGAGAGTGGTTGCCATCTGCGCCTCATTGCCCTCCTGCTTCTCTATGATGGCGAGCGCCTTTTTCGCGCTCTGTGCCGCCTCTCCGTTCTCGCCTGCCTTTTCCAGCATAATGCTCATGTTGTTGTAAAGGCTCGCCCATCGATAATCCCCCGCCGGCAACAGTCTTTCGTAAATCTGCATCGCCTGTCTGTAAAGCCGCAGCGCCTGCGCGTAATCCCCCGCCGCGCTGTAGGCGGTCGCCGCGTTTAGCAGCGTGGTGGCAAAATGCTCCGTGTCCTCCAGCTTTAACTCCTCCATCAGAAGAAGCACATCCTCCGAAGCTGCGTAAGCCTTCTGAAATGCCGAAACGCTCCGGTAAAAACCGATCATCTCATTGCAGATGGAAATATAGGCGGCATAATCCTCTTCCTCCTTCGCCTGCTCCAGGGAAGCTGTCAGAAACCCGTCGATCTTCTCCACTTCATTTTTGTCAAAATAAGAATCCAGCTCCTCAAAAAACGCGTCAATGTTCATAACAATCCTCGCTCCTTCTCTTATTATTCCCATAGCAGCCGCATACCGTCTCAGCGGGCAGCGTGCCACAAATCAGCCAACACACCCTTACAAGGCATTCTTTCCTTCCATCCGCGCGATAATCCTCTTCTGCTTATAAAAATAGTAACCGCTCACCAGCACGGCGCACACAATCCAGCTGATGGGATAACACGCCACAATCCGCTTCAAACCCTGCCCCGGCGTAATCAGGCTCACCCATATTATCCGATACACACATACCCCGAGTACGGAAATCACAGTGGTCACAAAGGTATACCCCTGCGCCCGAAGCGACCCGGAAAAAATTTCTATAAACACGAACATCACAAAAAACGGCGCTATATTGTACATCATGGTCATTCCGATTTCCACCACCGCCGCGTCACCCGTAAAGATACCGAGAAGGAAACGCCCCGCCGTCATCAGAACTGCCGTCAGGCATACCGCCGTGCCCACCGCCATTCCCAAGCAAACCCTTGTACCCTTCTTCACGCGCTCCCACTTGCCGGCGCCGAAATTCTGCCCGACAAAAGTGGTGAGGGCGATGCCGAAGGAGGAATTGATCATCCAGAATACGCTGTCAATCTTGCCGTAAGCTGTCCATGCCGCCATGGTGTCCACACCGAGCAGATTGAGAGCCGCCTGCACGATCATATTGGAAATGCTGTACATGGAGGCCTGCAGCCCGGAAGGAAACCCGATCTGCAGCATGTTGACAAGCACTTCCCGGTGAATCCGTATCTTCCGAAAAGACAGCGTCATACAGTCTACTTTATGCATCAACGTCCAAGTCACCATACCTGCGCTGATCGCCTGCGAAACGAGAGTCGCCACCGCCACGCCAAGCACTCCCAGCCCGCAGTAAAGCACGAGAATCAGATCCAGCACAATATTTACCATACAGCAGACCACCAGATAATACAACGGTCTCTTGGAGTCCCCGATGGCGCGCAGCACCGCCGCTCCCATATTATAGATAAACACAAAGACAAGGCCGGAAAAATAGATTCTGATGTAAAGCGTGGACATTGCCATCAGTTCAACCGGCGTATTCATGGCGCGCAAAATAGCCGGCGCCGCCGCTACGCCTAAGATACCAAGCCCGATCCCGCCTAAAATGCCAAAAGCATAGGAAGTATGCAGCGCCTCCTCCATCCTCTGCCTGTGGGAAGCCCCGTATGCCTGTGAAATCAGCACCGTGCCTCCGGCTGTCAGACCTGTAAAAAAGCCGACCACCATGTTGATAATCTGGGACGAAGAACCGCCCACACTGGACAGCGCTTCCTTTCCGGCAAACTGTCCCACGATTACCGTATCCACCGTATTGTATAGCTGCTGAAAGAAAGTGCCGATCAGAATCGGGAAAAAAAAGAACAATAGCTGCTTCCAGATCACTCCCTCCAGTATGCCGTTTTGCTGTTCCCTCGTCTCCATGGGTTTATCCTCAATCCGTAAAATTTATCTTTCCCATACCGCCGCTTGCGATGATGGCAGCGACTGCTCTGATTGTTGTCACAACTGCTAATAGCGTCCGTTAAAAATCTGCGTAATCGGGGAATCCTCCGTCAAAATCACGGTTTTGTTGTCTCCCACCACGCTCTCCTTCAACGCGTCAAGCGCGCGCACGAAAGAATAGAAATCCGTCTTCTCCGGGTCTGCGTAGGCGCCCGACAAAATCCGCATGTACTCCGCCTCTCCCTCCGCGATTGTCGCCTCCGCCTTTGCCTGTGCGTCGGAGAGCATGATGGAAACCTCTTTGTCCGTCGTGTTCTCAATCATTTTCGCCTCGGATTTTCCTTCCGCCGTGTACTGTGCCGCGATGTTGCCGCGCTCGGAAATCATGCGGGTATAGACCGCCTGTTTGTTGTCGTCCGGCAGATCCAGCTTTTTCACCTCAACCGCCACCAGCTCGATGCCGTACTGGTCCTCCACATGGTTGATCTGCCCCATCACTTCTTCGGTCAGGGAAGTAATCTCTATCACTTCTTCCTTCCCCTCGGACAGATCCAGATCGTTCCCGGTAAGTTCCGTTCCCTCATCGTCAACAGTGATCGTCATCTTTCCGTCCCGGCTTCTGATCACCTCGTCCTGCTTCATGTTGGAGATGGTATTTTTCGTGGCATTGTAGACGATCGCGTCAATACGCCCCTCCGCGTTCTGCACGGAGCAGCTCAACGTCTGGGCAAACCGCAGGGGATCCGTCACGCGCCAGAGCACATAGCTGTCCACGATCATCGTTTTCTTGTCGGAAGTAATGACGTCCGACGCCGGCAGGTCATAGATCAAAAGCTCCTTCGGCACGGTGTCAACGGACTCCACAAAGGGCAGTTTAAAGCTTAAGCCCGGCACGGACACCACCCTGTCCACACGTCCGAACTGCCGGATCAGCTTAAACTGGTTCTGCTTTGTCACCACCATACAGTTGACAAGCAGGAATGCCGCTATCACGACGAACGCCCCCAAAAGGATGCCGAATTTCTTCCCGCCTTTTCCGGCTTTCTTTTCCTTTTTCTTCGTGCCGTCTGAGTTATATCGTTCAAAATTTTGTACATTCGAATTTTGTGTAAAATCAGCCATGGTTTCCTCCATTCCGAAGCGTTAAGCTCTTATTACTCAATCTTTACTCATCCTGCGTCCCATCTTCCGGCGCATTGTCGGTTCCCGAAATATCGGAAGCCTCCTGTGTCACAAAGCTGTCAAGGGGCAGCATGGTCGTCGTCTTTCCGCCCTCTCCCTCGATCACTACCTTCACATCCGGGAGCACGTCCTCGATTGCCTCATAGAACATACGCTTCTTCGTCACCTCAGGGTACTTGGCGTACTCCTGGTACATGGAATTAAAACGCGCCGCCTGTCCGTTTGCCTCGTTGATGCGCTCCTGCTTCTTTGCCTCCGCGTCCTGCAGAATCTTGTCGGACTCCGCCTCCGCGTTCGGAATCTGCTCGTTCCTATATTTATTGGCGTTATTGAGCGCCGTCTCCTTGCCCTGTTTTGCCGTCTCCACTTCCTTGAAGGCGTTCTCCACCTCGGCTGTGGGAGGCGTCGCGTCCTGAATCGTGATGTTGACAAGCTGAATGCCGATATCGTAAGCTTCCAGCTTATCCAGAATCATCTGTTTGATGTTGGACTGAATCTCATTTTTCCCCGTGGTAAGCACACTGTCCACGCTGTAGGAACCGATCGTCGTCCGAATGCAGTTCTGGGCAATATTTTTCAGGATCAGCGCCGGATTCTCTGAGGCATAAAGTGCCTTGACCGGATCAGTCACCCTATACTCCGCGTAGAAATCCACATAGATGAAATTGTAGTCGGACGTAATCATCAGCGCATCCTCAATCTCGTCGTTCGTCGGATCGTCATCCGTCCCGTCCCGGTATCCGATATTGAACCCCTGAATCGTCGTATTCACTTTTGTCACTGTCTGGATAAAGGGAATTTTGAAGTGAAGCCCAGGCGTGGTGACCGCCTTTGGCGAACCGAAAGTGCAGACCACAGCCTGTTCTTCCTCCTGAATCGAATAGTAAGAATTACCGGCAAGTACGGCAAGTACAACGAGCGCCAGCACAATCTTTGCGGCTGCCGCCCCCTTTCCTTTTGGAATGCCCGTATTGATTTCGCGTTTTTTTCCAAACATACTTTATATCAGTCCTTTCCTAATCGCTTGTTTTTCTTTCGCATCTGGTATATTATATCATGTTGAGACGAAATAAATATGAAAACTTTAGAAAATATTTAAGAAGAAAGGCGGCGGCTTATGAGAATCATCTTTATCAGACACGGAGATCCCGACTATGTGAACGACTCCCTGACGGAGAAAGGCGTCCGTGAGGCGGAGCTTCTGGCGAAACGGGTGGCAAAATGGGAAAATATTACACAGTTTTACTGCTCCCCCTTGGGACGGGCGAAAAAAACCGCCTCCTACTCTCTGGAAGCGGTCGGGCGCGAAGCGATTACCTATGAATGGATGAAAGAATTTTCCTATTTTATCGACGATCCCGTGACGGGACGCCACGGCGTGCCATGGGATCTCATGCCAGCGTACTGGACAGAAATTCCCGAAATGTACGACCGGGAAGGCTGGAAAAGCACGGAGCTCTACCGCTCCAATGAAACGCTGCTCCCCGCCTATAAAGAGGTCTGTGAAGGGCTGGACGGGCTCCTGTCCTCCTACGGCTACACACGGCACCACAACTACTATCTCACAGATCACACAAAAAAAGATGACGGCACAGACAGAGAAGATACCATCGTGATCTTCTGCCATCTGGGCGTCATCTGTATGATGTTAAGCCACCTTCTTGGGATATCCCCGGTTCCCCTGTTGCACGGCTTCTTCCTTGCGCCCACGTCCGTCACTGTTCTGGCAAGCGAGGAGCGCATGGAAAACAATGCCATTTTCCGCGTACAGGTGATGGGTGACGCGACCCATCTGCTTACCGGCGGGGAACCGATTTCCCACGCCGGTTATTTCACAGAGCCATTCCAGGGATAAAGTCCGCGGACGGGGATCCTCATTTCCCCATGCATATCACCGCAGCGGACTGCTCCGGCATGAAAGCCGGCAAAATTACCGCCACCCCTGCCCTGCCATGGGCGCGGGGGTCGGACGGTTATCCGGCAGTTTCATAATGGCAACGCCCATAAACACGGTCGTAACCGCAACTCTGAACAGGAAAGGCACTGAAAGATACACAACAGGTATCAAATCAAGGAACGTTGCTATCACAAACATCAGCACCTTCGCATATACCGCCGTCTTGAACAGCGCTTCTGCCGGCACCTGCTTGTTCATCACGGAGGCGATGATCATCGCAAACAGCATATAAACCGCCGCGCACAGGAAATACCAGAGAATTCTCCACAAAAAGTACACAATATACAGCAAAAAGATGACCACCCTCATAAACGGCACCAGTTCCGTTGCAATCCACTCCCTGCTGAGTGCAAAGCTACTCCCCAAATCGCTGAAGTCAAGCTGCTGGTACTCACCGTTCTGCAGGATGGAAATGCGTTCCCGTCCCACCAGCATCACATCCTGATAGCCTGCATCAGCAATCTCATCCGCGTCGTCATAGGAAAAACTGTCGATATCTTCCGTCATGTACACAAACACACTGCCCTCATCAAACAGAAAATCTTCCGCCATGTACAGTCGTCCGTCAGCCAGCTTAAATTCCGGCAGTTCTGCCGCGATCTCCTCCATATCTATGGATGAAAAGGAAACCATCAGCGAACCAAAGGAAAGCAGTGTGGCAATAAACACCAGAAGCGTCACAAAACCGATCATACTCCCGACTTTCACTTTCGTCAGCCTGCTATAAAGCGGCGGCACAAAGGAATAGGCGAACTGTTTGAAGATATTGGGCGCTTTCTGTGATCCGGCGTCATCGCCGTAATTCCCGTAACCGTTGCCGCCATAGCCGTTTCCCTGTTGGCTGTAAGTTCCCTGCTGATAGGCGTTGCCCTGCTGGTGCGCATTTCCCTGCTGATACGCGCCGCCCTGTTGGTACGCATTACCCTGCTGATACGCGCCGCCCTGTTGGTACGCATTACCCTGCTGATAAGCGCTGCCCTGTTGGTACGCATTACCCTGCTGATACGCGCTGCCCTGTTGGTACGTATTTCCCTGCTGATACGCGCTGCCCTGTTGGTACGCATTTCCCTGCTGATACGCGCTGCCCTGTTGGTACGCATTCCCTTGCTGGTAGGCATTGCCCTGTTGGTACACATTCCCTTGCTGGTAGACATTGCCCTGTTGATTCGCACCGGTACCTGTCTGCTGATTCAATTGATTATCCATATTTGCCTCCATGGGTCAGGCGAACATGCTTGCATGTTCATTTGACTCTCAAATCAAGGTTGAAAGATTTTCTTTCAACCTTTCCCTTCCGGCTCTCTTTGCCTGTCGGATTACTGTTTACCTTGCCTGTCGGATTACTGTTTACCTTGTCTGTCAGCGGATTCTCTCCGGAAAACCCACCTTTTTCTGTACTTTACGCAGGGTTTTATTGGCAAAATACGCCGCTTTCTCCCCGTTTTCCTTGATCACACTGTCAATGTAATCCTTGTTCTTTCCAAGTTCCTCGTATCTCTCCTGCAGAGGCTTTAAGACCGCCACTACAGACTCGCCCACAGCCATCTTGAAATCGCCGTAGCCCCTGCCGTCAAATTCCTTCTCCGTCTCCTCCGGGTTCCTGCCTGTGCAGGCGCAGTAGATGTCGATCAGATTGCGGATACCCGGCTGCTCCTCGCTGTAGCGGACAGCCCCTTCCGAATCCGTCACCGCACGCTTGAACTTGCGGATAATCGTGTCCGTGTCGTCCATCAGGTAAATGCTGCCGTTCGGGTTTTCGTCCGACTTCGACATCTTTTTCTCCGGATTCTGGAGACTCATAATCTTCGCGCCCGTCTTTCCCAGATAAGGCTCAGGAATCGTAAATACATCGCCGTAAATCGCGTTAAACCGCTGCGCAATGTCACGGGTAATCTCCAGATGCTGCAGCTGGTCCTTGCCGACAGGCACCACGTCCGCCTGATAGAGCAGAATATCTGCCGCCATCAGCACAGGATAAGTAAAGAGCCCCGCATTGATATTGTCCGCGTGCTTCGCTGCCTTGTCCTTAAACTGGGTCATGCGGTTTAGCTCCCCCATATAAGTAAAGCAATTTAAGATCCAGGCAAGCTCCGCGTGTCCCGACACATGGGACTGATAGTAAAGACAGTTTTTCTCCGGGTCAATACCCGCCGCAATATAGAGCATCAAAAGATTTCTCGCCCTTTTCCGAAGTTCCGCCGGATCCTGCCTGACCGTAATCGAATGCAGATCGACCACCGAATAAAAACACTGGTATTCGTCACAGAGCGTCACCCAGTTTTTCAGCGCCCCCAGATAATTTCCAAGTGTCAGGTTCCCGGTTGCCTGCATACCGCTGAATAGTACCTTATTTCCATTTAACATGCTCTTCTTCCTCCCATATTTATCTAATATATCACCGCCTTTCATTTACGTCAAGAAAGCGTCCTGTAATAAGCAAGGGACCGCTCACGCGATCCCTTCCAGACTTTTACAGATTCTGCTCTCAGTTACTTTCATTCTCGCAGCCGCAGGTAGAGCCGTTCCCACTGAAGGGTCTCTGCTCGAAGCGGGGTTCAAAACGGGAATCCTCGCAAGGGCAGGATTCCGGTTCCGGTCTGCCGCAGGGAGGTTCAGGTCCCCTGCAGGGCGGTTTCGGTCTTACAGGCTCCTCGCAGCCACAGCCGTTCCCGTTCTGTCCAAAGAGACCGTTTCCGTTCCCGCCGCAGAAAAGTAACAGAAGTATCAGCCAACAACAATTCATAGGGTTTTCATCTCCTTTTTCTCTCATACCATATCCTATGTAAGAGAAAAAGAACGGTTACCGTTTTAAAATTTTTTTGCGTATGTAGCGGAAAGTTTTCTCTTCCCCCTGCTCCGCCAGCATATGCAGAAGAAATTCCAGCATGTGCTTCGTCTTTTTGTGAAGCGGCGGAGGCGTCGTTGACGACTCATAATAAGCAAGCGGATCCTGATCTTTGTACGCATCCCCATGGTAAACCTTACATGCTGCCACCCGGTCCATAAACATCTCCACCACATAGCGCACAGGCATCGGCGCGGGCGCCATACCGCCCTCGATCTCCTTCGAACTGTAGTCAATCCAATACTCGTAGTGGTGCTTGTTGCGTCCCTTGTGATGCAGCCACGCGGAGGAATAGCCGATATCCTCCCGCTCCGCGTTGTTTGGGCTTCTGTCTCCCTGATAATACTTCGCCCCTACCCTAAACTCCGTCGGGCTGTATTTCGACAGATCATGGAAAAGCCCCTGTCTGTAAAGCCCTACACGAAAGCATCCTTTCATAACCAGAAGTTTATGGTGCGTAATTGTCTTAAAGTGCTCCCACGCCTTATTCATGAATTTCCGTCATCCCCTTTAATCTTTTTCCCTTTTTTCCTGCCGGCTTTTTCCGTCTCCACAGGCACATCCTTTGTGGCGCACAGCACAATGGTGCGGGCGGGCACACAGATTTCCTGAGACGAGGCGTTCTCTTCAATCTCCGGTATCTCCTTCCCCGTAGAAGCCGCATAAGTCCACAGCTTTCCCTTAGGAAGCTTCGGCAGCCCCAAATAGTCTACCTGCCAGTGCATATTGACCGCTATATAGAAAAAGCGCTCCTCCTCCTGCTCCCCTTCCGCCGCGTAGAAACCGCAGTACATAATTCCTATACAGCGGCTGGCGGAGCCAGTGTCCGGTCTCCACGCCTCTCTCCCGTGGAAAGAAATATCCGGGAAACCGCACGAAAGCGTATCAATCCCGCGGAGAAGCGTCCTGCTGTGCAGAATACGGTGCGCCTTGCGCATATCGATCATAAACTTCGTATAGGCAAAAAGCTCCCTGCCCGTCTCCGTCTGATTCCACTTGATCCATGCCGTATCATTGTCCTGACAGTAAGGGTTATTGTTTCCCCCCTGCGTGTTTGCAAATTCATCCCCGCTGTAAAGAAGCGGCGTCCCTTGTGACATAAAGAGAATCGTAATTGCGTTTTTCATCTGCCGCAGGCGGAGTTCCCGAATGCCCTTTTTCCGGCTCCTGCCCTCCACGCCGCAATTCCAGCTGCAGTTATAATCCATGCCGTCCTGATTATTTTCCCCATTCTCCTCGTTATGCTTGCGGTCGTAAGACACCAGATCCGCCAGACGGAACCCGTCCCAGCGCGCAATGCTGTTTACAATGCCGATCTCTTCCTTATTTTCACGCAGATGGAACAGAAACTGATTAATCATGTTGTCGTCGCCCTTGATAAACCGGCGCATATCATACAGAAACCCGTCGCTCAGATATCCCTGATTGCGCGTCTTCCCATCTCCCGCGCGGACGTTTCCATCTCCTGTCAAAAGCATTGTCTCCGAGAGAAGCGGCTCACCTGCGATCAGTTCCATCGGCAGAGACGCGCTCATCAGGTGAAACCCGTCGATATGGTACTCCAGGACCCAATATTTCAGTATATCCAGAATCTCCACCGCCCTCATTTCCGGCGGAAAATAAAACTGCATCGAAACACCTATGCCGGCTCTGTGGAACGCCCGCACCATATCCTTAAACTCTCCCGCCGCGTCCCGGCTGTGGGCGTAGGCGCTCTTCGGCACATAATAGAGCCCCGGCTGGTAGCCCCAATAATTAATGCGGGGCTTTTTCTTTTCCTTCTCGTCGGAAGAAGGCAGTTCCTGTCTGTAGGACAGGATCGCCTGTTCCATGGTCTGCGCCGTATATTCCGGCATAATCTCGTCAAACTCATAACAGGGCATGAGAAGCACCATATTAATGCCCAGCTCCTGCATATAGGAAATTTTCTCCTCCACACCCGCGTAGGTGCCCTTCCGCTTCACGCCGGACGAACGGTGTCTGGTAAACCCTCTCACATGCAGGGCGTAAATAACCATCTCCTCGTAGGGTATGTGCATGTTTTCGTCATCTCCCCAGTCGTATGCCTCCAAAACGGGCTGGCACCGGGGCAGCTCCTCTTTCGGCGCACCATAGCCGTAAGTATTGCAGACCCGTTTGCAATAAGGGTCCTGAAACGTTTCTTCTCCCCTATAAAAAAGATAGCTGCATGTCTTATCGCGATAGCCGGACAGCAGCATGGCACGAACCGCACCCACCCTGCAGTTTTCCGAAAACGGGATGCGCACACCGTCCCGGTGCTTTCTGTCATAGAGAAGAATCCCTGTCTCCTCCATGCCGTCGCAGACCGCCGAAATCCGCAGCCCGTCCTCCTCAAAAAATACGCCCAGCGGATAGATTCTTGTCCTGTCCACGCTTTTTATATGAAATGTCTTCTGCATCAAGTCCTCCATTCATTCAAGCCCACTTCCCGTTACACCGCACTTCCTTTCGGGAATCAAAATTTAAGTTAGTTTATATTATACAATAATAGTGGACGTCATTTCAATCTAAATCTATTTCTGGTTTTGTTCCTGCATCTGTGGTATACTGTTTTTATCGAAACGGAGGTACTTATGGGCAAAAACGAAAAAAACACCACACAGGAAGAACTTGATAAGGAAGAAATGACCGTAGACCTGGAGCTCGATGACGGTTCGCAGGTCACCTGCGCCGTAGTCACGATCCTGACCGTAGCGGACAAGGATTACATCGCACTCCTGCCGCTTGACGAAACCGGCGAAAACGCGGACGGAGAGGTCTGGTTCTACCGCTACAGCGAAAACCCGAAAGATCCCAACGATGAGCCGGAGCTCGGCTACATCGAGGACGACGAGGAATACGAAGCTGTTGCGGACGCATTTGATGAATTTCTGGACGCCGCCGAGTTTGATGAGATTGTCGACTAAATCTCACTTAAGAGAATGCCTACGGCATTCTCCGCATAGGTATGCCAAGTGAAGATAACAACGGCTTCAGGAACCGGGAAGGCGCGTCCTTCCCGGTTTTTCCGTCATGGTACACGAGGCAGAGCGTATTTTTCGCGCGGGTCATTGCCACATAAAACATCCGCCTCTCCTCCTCAATCTCAGCCGGCGTCTTTGATTTGTCGGAAGGAATCTTCCCCTCGTTGCACGCCGGCAGGAAAACTTTCTGAAATTCCAACCCCTTGGAAGCATGCATAGTCATGAGCTGCAGCCCTTCCCTGTCTCTTTCCGGCTCTTTGATCACTTCCGCATAATGCTCCATATATGTCTTCATATCCCGCACCGAAGAAAATTTTCTGGAAAACGTCTCAAATTCTTCTCCAATCCGTATCAGCTCTTCCGCCTTTTCGGAACCGTATTTGTCCCGCAGAAAGGACTCATATCCGATCACTTTCCGTATGTAGTGAATCTGCAGATGCACCCGTTTCCCGGCAAGGCAGTCAATATCCCTGAATAATTTTTTCACCCGTTCCTGGATCAGCGGTTTATCGGCGTAGTGCTCTGTCAGCTCCTCCCGATCCACCTTCGTCTCCGGCAGACTGTCCCGTCTCATATACCTGACGGGACGGTTCATCACACGCAGGAAATGCCGTCTTGCATGGTCTCCCTGCCCTAGCGCCAGATAAGCGCAGATATCCTGAATCACAAAATGGCTGAAACGGTTCCGGGGTTTTTCTCTCATCATATAGGGAATCCCCGCTTCATGCAGTGTCTGTGCCCAGAAGCCGCATTCCAGATTCGTCCGGCAGATCATAGCGCACTGCGCTAGCGTTCCCGCACTGCGTTCTTTCCAAAGCAATTCCATAACTGTTTTTCTCAGCATATCTTCCGATTCTGCACGAAGAAGCTGAAGTCCTGTTCCGTCCTCATGCGCGGGACAGATTTCCTTTGGAATACGGCTTTCATTCTCCGCGATCACTTTTGCCGCCGCCTGCACAATATCCCCATGACAGCGGAAATTGACATCCAGCAGAATCTGTTTCGCCCGCGCATAATCCGTCAGAAAGCGCTTCATGCAGTCGGGGCTTGCGCCCCGGAAACCATAGATGGACTGATCGTCATCCCCCACCACAAAAAGATTGTTCTCCGGCGCGGCGAGGAGCCGGATTATTTCGTACTGAACCGGGGAAATGTCCTGAAATTCATCCACCAGAATATAGCGAAACTGTGACTGCCATTGTGCTAAAGTTTCCGCATCATCCCGCAAGAGTCGTAGACAGGACGTCATCAGATCATCGAAATCGAACTTAGAGATTTCGGCAAGCCATCCCTGATATTCCTTATATAAGAACTGAAAATCCGCCTGCTCCACCGTCCCATTGCCTGCTTTATCCTGCCAGGTTCTTTCAGATGTTTCGGATGCCCATCCGCCCGATGCACTATTTTCTGTCTCCAGCAGCTTTCCTTCCGTTTTCCCGATTTTAAATCTGCTGACTGCCGTTAAGATTTCTTCTATGTCCTCCTCCTGCAAATAAGCAAATCTCTTATGATTGTGTATGATATCCCGAACCAGCTTTCTTTTTTCTGTCTCCGTAATAATGGTATACTCGCGATACTGCGCCGATTGTTTCAAGATATGATAGAATACTGCGTGAAACGTGCCAAACCGTACTGGAAGGTTTTCCTCCCCCATCAGCCGGAAAAAACGCTGCTGCATTTCCAGCGCGGCTGCCTTTGTGAATGTGATAACGAGGATATGGGCCGGATCAACGCCCCGTGATGTGATGAGTCTGCGGATGCGGTGTACTGTGACAAAAGTTTTGCCGCTGCCCGGTCCGGCTAAGACCATAGCCGGACCGTCAACATGCATGACTGCCTTTTCCTGACTTGGCGTACAGGACAGTTCAGGCTTGTTCGAGCATTTCAATTCCTCTGCGGATTCTCGCAAGGGATTCTTCCTTTCCCAGTACCTCCATGAGTTCCGTCGCCCCGCCCGGCGTCATCTGCTTGCCTGAAACGACAGTTCTCACAGGCCACATCACATATCCGTTTTTATATCCCTTCTCCTCCACATACGCGGTAAGCGTCGCGTAAAGCGCGTCGTTTGTATAATCCTCCTGCGCCTCCAGACGCGGCAGGAGATCCTTTAAGACCGCAAGGGAAGTCTCCGCATTGGTCTTCATCTTCTTGTGCGTGTACATCGCCACATCGTAATCCGGCAAGGCATCGAAAAAGTCCACATGCTCCTTGATATCCGGGAAAATCTCAATTCGTGTCTTAACCATGGCGGCTATCTTTTTCAGATCATAATCCTTTGTCACCGCCTCTTTCAGATAAGGCTCAGCCATCTCATAAAAACGGTCGAAATCCATCGCTTTCAGATATTCCCCGTTCATCCATTTCAGCTTCGTGTAATCGAACACCGCCGGGGATTTGGAGAGATGGTGATAGTCAAAACGCCTGATCAGCTCGTCCAGCGAAAAAATCTCCTCGTTGTCCTCGGGACTCCAGCCGAGCAGCGCCACAAAATTGACGATTGCCTCCGAGAGAAATCCCTGCTCAATCAGATCTTCGTAGGAAGAATGCCCGCACCGTTTGGACAACTTCTGGTGATTTTCGTCCGTGATCAGCGGACAATGCACGTACTCCGGCACCTCCCAGCCAAAAGCGTCGTAAAGCCGGTTATATTTCGGTGAGGAGGACAGATACTCGTTGCCCCGCACCACATGGGTGATTCCCATCAGATGGTCGTCCACCACATTAGCAAAATTGTAGGTCGGATAGCCGTCCGACTTAATCAGGATCATGTCGTCAAGCTCCGCGTTGTCCACCGTAATATCCCCGTAGATATCGTCATGGAAGGTTGTCTGCCCCTCTGTCGGGTTGTTCTGGCGGATCACATAGGGCTTGCCCGCGGCAAGATTCGCCTCCACTTCCTCCTTAGACAGGTGCAGACAGTGCTTGTCGTAGACGTTGATCTCCTTGCCCGCCACCGTCTGCGTCAGCGATGCCAGTCTCTCCTTATCACAAAAGCAATAATATGCCTCGCCTTTCTCGATCAGCTTTTTCGCGTATTCCAGATAAATACCCTGCTTCTGGCGGTCGCTCTGCACATAGGGACCTACACCGCCGTCCTTGTCAGGACCTTCGTCGTGCAAAAGCCCCGTGTTCTCCAGCGTGCGGTAAATGATGTCCACCGCTCCCTCCACATACCGCTCCTGATCCGTATCCTCAATGCGCAGGATAAAATCCCCGCCCTCGTGCTTCGCGATCAAATAGGCGTAAAGCGCCGTCCTTAAATTTCCCACATGCATCCGTCCCGTCGGGCTTGGGGCGTATCTTGTTCTTATTTTCTCCATAATTGTCCATTTCCTCTGTCTTTACAATTTATTCAGCAAATTTTATCAATCCATACGGAGAATGCCGTATTTTGGCATTCTCTCGAGTGAAACGGAGTTGCGGCGCAACTCCTAGAACTTCTTAACGAGACAGCCTTTGCTGTCGAGTTTTAGAAGTTCTTTTCACTCTGTTCGACGCGGTTCTGGTGCATACTCGGATCGGGTATCTTCTCCGCTGCCGCCGCCTTGAAGGACGCAACCGCCTTCGCCGCGGCTGGAATCGCAATGTTCGTACCCGCGCCCGCCACGCAGCCGCCGGGACATGCCATGCCCTCGATCAGACAGCCGTTCTTCTTGCCAGCCTTTGCCAGCATCAGCATCTTTCTGCACTCGGAAAGGCTTTCCGCATGCTCTATGTGTACCTCAACATCCGGGTAATACTCTCTCACGCACTCCTCAATAGCGCTTGCCACACCGCCTGCCACACCGTAACCTCTTCCTGCGCCGGTTGCGCCCTTCAGCTCATCCATCGCCCTGATCTCGTCTAACAGGATGCCCTTTGCCTCAAAGATTCCCGTCAGTTCCTCAAAGGTGATAACGAAATCCACATCCGAGCGGATCGTCCTGCGGGAAGCCTCCAGCTTCTTAGACGCGCAGGGACCGATAAAGACCACTCTGGCGTCCGGATGCTCCGCTTTGATCACCCTCGCCGTCGCCACCATAGGCGTCAGCGCATTGGATATCTTGTCAATGGTTTCCGGGAAAAATTTCTTTGCCAGCACAGACCATGACGGACAGCAGGACGTCAGGGAAAAAGGCAGTTTGCCTGTCGCGACCTCCTTCGCGTAGTGCTCCGCCTCCGCAATGGCTCCCATATCCGCACCCAGGGCCGTCTCGTACACATCGTAAAATCCCAGTTCCTTCAACGCCGTTTTCAGCATATCCGGCGTCACGTCCGGACCGAACTGCCCCGCAAAAGCGGGCGCCACCTGCGCGATAATCTTCTCCCCTGTCTGCAGCGCGCGGATCAGCTGGAAAATCTGCGACTTATCCGCGATCGCTCCGAAGGGACAGTTCACCATACACTGTCCGCAGGAAACGCACAGGTCATTGTCAATCACGGCACGTCCTTTTTCATCGTTTTTAATCGCGTTCACGCCGCAGGCGCCCGCGCAGGGTCTCACCTGATGGGCGATCGCGTCATAGGGACAGACCGCCTTGCATTTACCGCATTTAATACACTTTTCAGGGTCGATCACCGACCTGCCGTTTACCATGGAGATCGCCCCTCTCGGGCATACCTCACGGCAGGGATGCGCCACGCATCCCATACAGCGGTCCGTCACATAATAGCTGTTCTCCGGGCATGCGTTACATGCCGAAGGAATCACCTGCATCAGCGGCGGCTCGTAATATTTCTCTGAAATGTTACTCTCCTCAAGCCCCTGTGTCAGATGCACAGGCACATTTTCCGGCCGCAGGGAAAGCCCCATGGCAAGGCGGATTCTCTCCCTCACAATGGCGCGATCCCTGTAAATACTCTCATACTCGGACTCGTCATAATCCACAATCTTATAGGGCAGCGCCTCGATATCGTCCTTCAGATTCTTTGACTCATATGCCAAGTGTGCCACCTCTTTGAAAATACGTCTCCTGTTCTTCCGAACCTGCGTATCAATTCCTCTCATAATGCCTCCGTTCATGCATTCTTCGCAGTGCAAACTTTTTCATCTTACGGCTGTGCACTTTTCCACGCAGTGCATACTCGAAAAACCTTCGGTTTTCCTCGTTCGCGGGCTGTCTCCGCTCCGCTTCGGTCCGTGCTAAACAAGCGCCACTGGCGCTTAGCACCCCTATGCATCCGCTATCTGAAAAAATTGTCAGCAAGCTGCCATTTTTTTCATCTTACGGATGCGCACTGCTCATTGCCATCACGTACATTTTCCCACAAAGTACGGTCGAAGTCAATCATTCTGAGGAAAATCCCGGACGGACGCTATGCTTCGGAATGCAAACGTCAGCGTCTCCTCCTTCTCAGCCAGATCACAAGCCCCGCCGCAAGGGTCGCAAGAGGAACCACGATCACGCAGAGAACCGCCGCAATGTATGCCGTCTGCGCCTTGAACACCAGATTCGGCATGGAAAGGCTCTTGACCGGAATCGCCACCGAAGATTCATGGTCCGCCAGCATACTTATCATACTGCTGAAAAGCTTCACATTATTGCCCGGCGCCATATCATCCGCGAGGCTGGTGAACAGGCTCTCCCCACCCACCACGTATGCATGGGAAATACTGCCGTCCTCCAGACTCTTCTCCACTTCCACACTGACAGTAAAGGGACCGTCCTCATCATTCTCGCCTTTGCTAAAATCACTGTTATCCGTGATATCCGTCTTGGAAAAGGCGCTGCCGCTTGTGGTCAAAAGCGGCGTATAAAGGACTTCACCCATAGTATCGCCGTCATAGGAAAGCCCCTTGGAAAAGGGCGCAAATACCAGACTGTCCGCCAGAGGCGCCGTCACCTCCGCCGACGCAATCTCCGGGAAAAGATAATAGGGATTCTGGTAATAATAGTTGCGGTCCTGCTCCACAATCGTGCCGTCCACCTCCGTGATTCCGTAAAAGCCCAAGATGCTCTTAAAGTTCGTCATCTCTCCATCCGTCATGGTCGAGACGATCAGCGCATTGCCGCCCTTTTTCAGATAGTCGATAACCTTTTCTGCATCCTCCTTTGAGTAGTCGCTTGTGGGCGCATTCAAAATAACACCCTGCGCATCTTCCGGGATCTCATCCACCGAGTAGAGCATCAGCGTTTCATAGGAAGCATTTTCTTTTGTTATGGTATTTACAAACTTTTCCTCCAGTTCCAGTTCGCCGTGCCCGCCAATTACATAAAAGACAGGCATATCTTCTGTGGTGACATAGGCAATCGCCGAAACAGTCCGTCCTTCCCCGTCGTACCCCGTAGTCTGGTAGCTGTAAGTGGAATAGTCCATCTCGTAAGTGTAGATGTCACTGTAGTCCACCACCGTGCTCCGCTTTTCCCCCTCCACAATCAGACTGCCTGTGGACGGCTGGGTGTCCGTGTAATTCTGATAAAAGTTTGGATTCTTTGCAGGGCTGACATACTTTATCTTTATATGCCCGGACTGATCTGCCATCCGCTCCAGCGTTTTGCTAAAGTCCGCGTCTCCCGCGCCCTCTTCCGCCAATACATAGATCGTTATGTCCTCAGACAGCCCGGAGAGGAATGCCTTCGTCTCATCAGTAAGCGCATAGAGCCGGTTCTCCGTCAAATCAAAAGAGGAATACTGCTCCGGCACATAGTTCAGCCCGAGATTGACCGCTACGGTCATCGCAATCATCAGCAGAATGCCCGTGACGCTGTACGCCCCCACTTTCAGACCGCCCCCGGCAACATTGTAGCGGCGCTTCTGAATGGTCTGCGCCGTGCAAAACAGCGCGAGAGCTATCGCCGAGAGATAGTAGACCACTGCCTCCAGTTCGAAATAGCCGGAGGAAAGCGTGTCAAAACGGCTGACCATATCAAAGCAGGATAAAATCTTCCCGATTGTCGTGGTGACTGCGGAAGTTCCCGTCGTGGTAATCAGATTGGATATGCCCGGCATAATATAGCCGAGAAACAGCGCGCCGAAGGAGAGCACCGCCGCAATCACCACGCTCTCCGTCAGGGACGAAAGAAACAGCCCAACCGCCAGCGCAAGACAGCCGTACAGGAAAAAACCGAGAACCGAGGCGTAGGAAACACCCATTTGAAACTCCCCGCCCTGCATGAGAAAAAGCGGCAAAATCCCCATAAACGCCGTCGGCACAAAAAGCACCGTCGCCAATGCCAGATACTTGCCAAGTACAATCTTTCCAACAGAGACCGGCGCCGTCAGAATCAGCTGGTCTGTCTTGTTTTTCCGCTCCTCTGAAAGCGTCCTCATGGTGAGAATCGGTATCGTCACAATAAACGTAAACACAATACTCTGCAGCACATAGGCTATGGTCGGATAACCCATCAGCATGTTATAGACAATAAAGTACAGCCCCATCACAAAGAGATTCACCGCCACAAAAAGCCATCCCGTGAAGGAGTAGAAATAGGATTTCAGTTCTCTTTTATAAATTGCTTTCATCGGTCTCCTCCTCTCCCGTCACGCTGTCTGTTTCGTCTGCGGCTGTCCCGGCTGTTTTTTCCTGATCAGCTTCGCTTTCCGCTTCTTCCGTTTCCGTCAGCTCCATGAAAATATCTTCCAGGGATTTCTCCGACCGATTCATGGAAAGAATCGGCATACCCGCTCCCGCCAGTGCAACAGACAGTGTCTTTCGAATATCCGCAGCATCCTTCGTCTCAATATGAATCAAGATGCTGCCTTCCTCTCCACCATCCTCAAACGTAAACCGCTCAATTTCCCCTATCTGCTCCAGTACCGCCTTCGCCTGCTCCTGTTCTCCGATCACCGTCACCGCAAGCTCCGCCGTACCCTGCATCATCTTCTGCAGTTCTTCGGGAGAACCGCTCGCCGCCAGTTTCCCTTTCGAGATAATAAGAATGTGATCGCACACCGCACTGATTTCCGAAAGGATATGGGAGCTTAAAATTACCGTATGTTTTCCCGCAAGCCCTTTGATCAGGTCGCGCATCTCTATGATTTGTTTCGGGTCAAGCCCCACCATAGGTTCGTCCAGAATCAGCACCTTCGGATCACCCAAAAGTGCCTGTGCAAGCCCCACTCTCTGCTTATAGCCCTTGGAAAGATTTCTGATCAGCCGGCAGCTCATATCCGAAAGCGAAAGTCTTTCCTCCAACGCCGCCACCTGACTCTTCCGCTCCGTCTTCGGCACTTTTTTCAGTTCCGCCGCAAAGAGCAGAAACTCACGCACCGTCATATCGGGGTAAAGTGGCGGTATTTCCGGCAGATACCCGATACAGGCTTTCGCCGCAAGCGGCTCTTTTAAAATATCATGCCCGTTAATTGCCACCGTTCCGCCGTCAGCCGCAATATAACCTGTCATCACATTCATCGTCGTTGTCTTTCCTGCGCCGTTCGGTCCGAGAAAACCGTAGATTTTCCCCTCCTCCACCGTAAACGACATACCGTCTACCGCCACATGACCGCCATACCGTTTCACTAAATTCTCTACCTGTATCAAAGCATACTCCTCCCTTTTTCGAATCCTCCATACGGAGAATGCCGTATTTCAGGCATTCTCCTGTGTGAGAAAAGTCTGCAAAGCAGACTTAGTACTTCTTAACTAAGCAACCTCCGCTGCTGAGTTTTAGAAGTACTTCTCACACTAATATACTGGAAAAATGTGTCCCTATTCGTATCAAATTGTGAATATTCTGTGTCCTTCCCACATTACACACATAGGTGATTATAACATACTATATTATTAAAAAACACATGAAATTCATGTGCCGGCCTTATTCGGCACACCAGTAGAAAGGATGTATATGAAAGACTATCTCTACCGGGAGCCCTGTGACGAGTTCCCAATCGCAATGGCGTATGTCCCCTGGCAGCACTTTAACGGGATCTGTGAAAACCTGGAAAAAGGATTCTGCAACGGCACCGTCTTCCCCGAGCTTGACAAACCATTTACAGGAAGGAGATGTTGCAACAGATGAACACACAATTTGCAAGCGAGCAGGAAAAACTGCTCCACGATATCGGCGTCTTAAGCTTCGTTGTCATCGAACTGTCCCTCTATCTGGACACCCATCCCACTGACCAGAACGCGTTAAAATATTTCAACCATTACAACCGTCTGGCAAATCAGGCAAGACAGGAGTACTCCGCCAAATATACGCCCCTCACAATTTCCTGTGCGGATGTTTCGGCATGTGACGACTGGAAATGGGCATTGGCGCCTATGCCATGGGAAGGAGGCTGTAACTAATGTGGAATTATGAAAGAAGATTAGAATTTCCCGTAAACATCAAAGAGTCAAACGCGGATATCGCGCAGGCAATCATCAGCCAGTACGGCGGTCCTGACGGAGAAATGGGTGCTTCCATGCGTTATCTGTCCCAGAGATACGCCTGCCCGTATAGGGAGGTTTCCGCTATTCTTACGGACATCGGTGTATCGGTATCGTTATTGCGCATCATAGGTTTTAAGTGTACTCCGGAAATATAAACTTCCGAAGTTTTACGATTTTTGAACAATTTCCATAGAAAGAATGTCCGTGTGGTAATCGTCATTCTTACCACTGGAACTGACACTTAATTTCATGCCGAACGGCACGCATTTCAGCCATACCTCAACGGTCTTATCGTGATAGATCACCATTTTATCAAGGATTTCACGATATAGGCTTTCATTACTCTCATCAAAGGACATAATCTCATCCAGCGCAGTCAGATAATTTTCATATTCATGCAGCTCCGCCGCATTTGCCGTATCTTCTTTGCCCGCCGTATGTAGTGCTTCTGCCAGCTCTGCAAGCTGTTCCTCATACCATTTTGTCTGCTCCTGCAAATCAGACTTCGTGATCAGTCCATCCAGCATCAGGTCAATCGCTTTTCTTTTCTTGGCGGCAAGTGCATCCATTTTCTTCTGAATCCGTTTCGTGTCCGGCTTTTTCTCGGTTACACCCTTGATTTCTTTGATTTCCTGCATGATTTCCCGTTTCAGTTCCTTTTGGTTTGCCTGAAGCTTACAAATACAGTAATGCATACAGGTAAGCAATGCCTTTTCGTTAATAGAGCCGTTATCACAGCCGATTTCCTCCCCAAAAGAAGAAATCTTTTTTGCCCCATGATTGGCGGCGGCATAACATCTCCATGCTTTGTAGATGGTGCCATTTTTCAGCTTTTTCGTTCTGCTGACATAACGCTGGCCGCACAAACCGCAGTAAAGTTTTCCACTGCACCAGTAACGATTGCTATGCTTTGATTTTACATCTTCTGACGGGGAACGACGTAATAATTCCGCCTGCGTTCGATTCCATAATTCTCTGTCAATGATCGGTTTATGGTGGTCTTTCAAATAAACCATTTCTTCGTCACCTCGATTGTACTTCTTTGCGTGTGTCAGATAATTCGGCGTATAAGTCTTTTTCTGGCACAGGTCGCCGACATATTTTTCGTTTCGCAACACTCTGAGTATAATCGTGTTTGACCACAGTTTCACCCGCATAGGGCGCATTCCTTCCTCCAGCAACTCCCTTGCGATTACATGAGTGCCTTTGCCCTCATTCGTAAATTTATGAAAAATAGCACGAACAATGGGAACTTCTTCTTCGTTGACAAACAATGTGCCGTTTTGGACGGTATAGCCCAACATATCACGCCCAAAGACTACGCCTTGTTCCATGCGGCGTTTTTGTCCCCATTTCACACGTTCAGAGGTTTTGCGGCTCTCCTCCTGCGCAATACTTGCCATAATGGTCAGCCGCAATTCTCCGTCCGCATCTCTGGTATCTATGTTGTCAATGGTAAATATAACGCCGATTCCCCTATCTTTCAGCTTTCTTGTGTATGAGAGCGTATCAACCGTATTCCTTGCAAAACGGCATACCTCTTTAGTCAAAATCAAGTCTATGCCGCCCTGCATAGCTTCATCAATCATTGCATTGAATCCGGCACGCTTTTTTGTCTGCGTCCCGCTGATACCCTCGTCATAATATACATCATTTAACACCCAATCTTCATGCCGGTTAATATAATCCGCAAAATAGCGGCGTTGGCTGATCAGGGAATTTGTCTGGTCATCCTTATCTGTTGAAACTCTACAATATGCAGCAACTCTAAGTTTATTATAACGATGCGAAGTTTCGTTTTTCATGGTGTCCTCCTTCTTCTTTAGGACACATCACCACTTACAGTATAATCCGGCAAGCTATGATGCGCAAGTAAAATCCTACATATTTCTTCCCAGCAATTCATTTAGTTGCACATCTGTAAGAAAATCCCTGTCATGCAGTTCCTGATAAATCCCCCGCTTTAGAGCCTTCTTAATCTCCAGTTTCTGTGTATTTGTAAACTGTAAATCCATCCCCTTATCCTCCCTGTTCCCGATGTGTTCCGATACAGTTTCCAACCAAGCATACCTCTTATAGGTCCCCATTATTAGAATGTATGAATGCTTTCCTGAAATAATCCGATAAGCCATGCTCTGACAGAAACTTTTCTGCCCGTTCCTTAAATATCCGTAACTCCCGCAACTCTGACTCCATCATTGCTGTTGATAAACGCTTACTGACAGATTGCTGGCTATTGAGCAGCGTTTTCATCCCCTCATTTTCCGTCTTCAGAGATTTATTCTCTTTTCGTAAAGTAGAAATTTCTTTTGATAGTTTCTTTTCCTTACTTTCATCAACCAACTACTTTTTTGCCAGAGAAGTGACCTTCTTGTAGTCCTTCTCGTTAACAGTGATTTTTCCGCCAAACATTGATTTTCCTGTCGGAATCTGTTCAACAGACTTTATTTCTGCTTTTGCGAAAGCAATCTGTGAAAGTTCCTGCTTTTCTTTCTGGATAGAAACCGCTAATGCTGTTTTTTCCTTCTCCATATCTGCTTTATATGTTTTGACACTCTTATGAACCGCCGCAGAACCGCCTTCCCCACGTTCAATCTGAAATCCCTTCCCTTGTAAGATTTTTGGCATTTCGGCTTGCAACCGCAATAAGACTGAGCGATCAATGACCTCCTTCGCACAAAGCCTGTTTCCCGCTGTCAAAGGTACAAACCCGAAATGCATATGCGGCGTATGCTCATCATTGTGAACTGTGGCATAAATGCAATGTTCTTTCCCAAAAAAATTCTGTAAATATCTGCTTGCTTCCTCAAAAAAGCGCCTTTGCTCTTTTGCCGAAAGATTTTCAAAGAACTTGTTGCTTGAGGATATAATGAACTCACAGAGAACAACCGCATCTTTCCGTAGCTTTTTACCAGATGGATCATCTCGCGCGTTTACCAGGTTCATTACTGAATGATAATAGCCATCTGATTCCCTCGGTATCAAGTCATAGTTTAGCTGTGTTCTTGACGGATCAATTTCTTCATTGCTGTAATTTCTGTTTTTACGTTCATTATGCCGCTCTATAGAAGGCACACTTCCCTTTTTGTATTTCTCAGCATGACACACCAATTTTGCCATGTAATCCCCCTTTCCCATTCCTTCCACTCAAGCATCTGTAAAATGCCGGTTACGGCGAGCGAAGCGTGGACACTTCTGTGAAGTGTAACCCACTATACTTTACCTGCGGTAAAGTCAGTGGGGCAACGTTCCCTTGCATCCCTTAAAAGCGTTTGCGCTGTAAACATATCAGATAAACGGCTTCGGCTGACTCTCTGCTATTTCAAGCAGCTTTGTATAATCAAACGGCGCGTTTCTGATTAACTTTTCAATGACCATATCCTTATCCAAATCATAAGCCTCCTTTCCAACTAAATAAGCACATCCGCGCATCTGCGGACGTTTTGCTGTAGAGAAAGCTTATCATTGATTTATAAAAATGCCCCCAAATTGCCAAATTTGCAAAAGAGCAGACATTTCGCTATCATTTTTTGCAAATTTGCAAAAGAAACGATATAATGAATATCAGAAAGTCAAGAAAGGATGGCTACATGAAAGAACTGGGCGGAACAATAAATGAGCGCATCGGTGATCTGCGTACAAGTATGAACTTGTCACAAACAGAACTCAGCGAAAAGACAGGGATACCCATATCGGTAATCAGCCGTATTGAAAACGGCAAGACTGCAACGGTCGGGCATGATGTACTGACAAAGCTGGCAGTATTTTTCAATGTTTCCGCAGATTATTTGTTAGGGTTGACCGATGTAAGAATGAGAAAAAATGTGGAATTAAGCGAACTTTGTCTGAGCAATCAAGCATTGTTTCAGATATTATCCGGCAAAGTGAACGCTCAGCTTCTAAGCCTGATGATCGAGAGCCGGAATTTCCCCCGCTTCCTTGATTATGCACAGACCTATTTCGAAGATGCCAATGCTCCAGCTTTTCAGTCAAGGAATACTATCATTGATTTCGGGATCGATACATTAAAGGACTACGCCAAAGAAACACCGACGGCACGAAAAGAAGCAATCCATGATATTAACCGCATGAATGCCGAGAAGATCACCTCTGACGAAGCATCCATGATTAAACTTCGTGATATAATGATGCGTATTCTAAAAGATATGAAAGAAGCCAATGACGGCGAGCCTGCGGATATAGACACTTCCCAGCTTACCGAAATGATTCATGCCATGTATGAACAAGCCGAGGTGATCCGGCAGGAACGCCCTGTTACGGCGGAAGATATGACAGATATTGTAGTGAATTATGTCGCGCAGACAGGACTCAATGAAAAAGCGCAGGAACTACTAAAGGCGCTTTGTTTGCAGATGTTCAAAGACACAGAGCGATGATTGAAATGGAATAAATATTCATCTTGGAAAATTTCTATTGCAAACTCAAGCAACAAGCATTATAATTATTAATATGAAAAGCGCTCCGTAAAGCAAACGGTTCGCCTCAGTTTAAGTTATTAAACAAAAAAGCAACCTAATCCTTTGGTCGAGGGCGGTTGCTTTTTTGATTTCCTCTATTCTTGCGGTTCTGCCATATGCTGATACCAGTAGTCAAAATACAAACGAGTGTTACAGCAATGCCGACAATCCCTACAAGCACATCGAATCTCATATGTACTAAGTACCCTTTCGTAGATTTTCCATTGACATACCTCCTTTGGTTATGGAAGTTCTCAGATGAATCATCTGGCAAAAGGCGAACCGCTTACCCGTTTTGGAGCGCATAATTATTATATTATATAGTTAATCTATTGGCAAGTCATTTACGCATAATTCTTTTATATTTGCGTCTATATCTCATTCATAGCTTCACTTGAAATGACAATAATATCTGTTAATACAAAGCCTGTTGCGCAATGCCGTTTTGATAGCAGCATATCCTTTGGTTTTTATATCAGAAAAAATATATAACTCAATAACCGAAATTTTAGCAGCTCTCTAAAATATTAAGCATTTCACTAACATAGTCCTGAAATTTTTCAATATCTGATAATAATCCGTTTTGTAACTCTTGAGCAGTCTTGAGTGCCCGATCATATTGCATTTCAGTAATTTCACCTGTTTTTAATGCTTCCTGCAGTTCATCCATATCATCTACAATAATATCTCCGTTTGGATAAACAACCAAATCTAAATACAAATCATAAAAATATGGAACTTTGTCATCATCGTATCCCTGTGAATCAATCATATCTATGTAACAAACTTTTATTTTATAATTATCATCCATCATCACTGTAATGCAGTAAAACTCATCACTAGGCATAATTGTCAGCCAATGATAACCGTTATCACATACAACCACATCTTTGTCATTGTATTTCCATATTTGCTTATCTGAAACAGAGGTGATTGTCAATAATCCAAGATATCCTTTCATTGTGGGTATATCCACTTGCTTTCCGATTCTGTTTTTGGAAATCATACATTTCCATTCATCATATGTTAATCTACATTTATACATTCATGTAACCCTTTCTTCTTCCATTGATTGAGCTAATTGTAACATATCTATGCATTAAGAAACAATAATATTGTGGTGATGTGCCCATTTTACGCAACTTTAGGATATGCAATTTCGATACAGACATCGGTACTGAGGAACTGGCACACCTGGAGATGGTAGCCACCATTGTGCACCAGCTCACAAAGAACCTTTCCATGGAGCAGATCGAGGAGAGCGGCTTCCGCAATTATTACGTGGATCACACTATCGGCATCTGGCCGCAGGCAGCGGGCGGCATTCCCTTCAATGCCTGCGAGTTCCAGTCCAAAGGCGATATCATTACGGATCTGATGGAGGATATGGCCGCGGAGCAGAAGGCACGCTCCACCTATGACAATATCCTTCGTCTCGTAAGGGATGAGCCCGACGTGTACGAACCGATCAAATTCCTGCGGGCTAGGGAGGTTGTGCACTTCCAGAGGTTCGGTGAAGCCCTCCGCATCGTGCAGGATCGCTTGAACGAGAAGAATTTCTACGCATTCAATCCGGGATTTGACTGCTGCGAGGGGAATATGAAATAAAAAACCGATACCAGCCAATAAAAAAAGAATGCTTCCATGATACATGATGTGTCATGGGAGCACTCTCTCCTAATTTCTTTTAAGCACTGATAATAAAAGTTTCCTGTGAAAGCAATACCTTCGTCAGTCCCCCCCCAAAACAATCCGGCAATTTCATCATTGCGCTCATCTATAACTATATAACTCTCCGTTTCTCCGCCTGATATGTCTTCCAAAAAATAGAGCAGAAAAAAGCAATTGAGACCAACGGCAAAAAGATTGGTCGCCAATATTGACAATGCAATTGAGGACAGCGTAGTCTCCTTCATTGGCATCCTTATCAGACCTGCCCCGTCACAGCATTTTCCTGTAGCGAAAAACCTTTCCCCCTCCATCCTGCCGTGATAATCCTGCTGTTCCTCTTTTCTGCTGTTTTTATCTTTTGAAGGACGACCAAGCTTTGATCCGGACATGATAATGCCATTCTCCCTGCAGAATCTGCGGTTATCCCTCGTCCTGTATATCTGGTCAACGAGAACCTGCCCGGGATAATGTCCTGTCCGTTCTTTATAGCGGTTCATAACATCTTTAAAAACACCGTTCTCATTGTAAGGATCAACAGAAATTTTTTCAAGACGTGCACGACCTTTTTCGTCAATGCTGACACAATACCCTGCTCCCGCTTCTACCGGTGTTTCCTCCTTTTCCCCGACATTTGCAGGCGGATAGGGCTGGCTGATACTGACAATGCGATTCTCCACATTACAGATTCTGTTATCATACATGTATTTCTGCTGTCTGTAGAGTTTCCAAATTGTAAGATAGCAGTCTATATAGTCTTTCGGAAGCGCATAGCCTTCCTCCATATAGTTTTCAAGGTACCCCAAATCACGCCTGATATAGCCAAGCTGTTTTCGAATCGCGGCGCGCAGTTTCTCTTTCGTGCACTTTCGGGACTTTACATATGCAAGATACTCATTTCTGGCAATTTTCCGATAGGTTCTGGGCTTATCCGACATATGGAATCCCATACAAAAGTAATCAATCATAACCTCAAGTTTCTCTCGCGCTTCATTGAGAAGCAAATAATCCTGATGATACTTTATATTAGACGGTGAACAGGCGGCATCGAGAATTTCTGTTCCGAGATTTTCAATATCACGGGATGCAATATCTGCGGAAACTGCATTGCCGTTTTCCTTTTTTGTTTCCTGCCCATTAATAACTCTGTCTACGTCAAGAAGAATGCACTCATTTGCTTCCATCAGGTAATCGACAGTCAGACATTTGCGAAAGCCCGCAAGAGCAGATGGCTTAATCAACGCTTCATGACTAAATCTCTCCCTGCCAAGGAAATATTGCAGGGAGGAGCTTTCCCGAATCTCCCTTATCACCGCCCTGTCAGAAAGCTTCCTGCGCTTCTGAATAATGAGTGCGCCAAAAGCCGTTCTGAATGGAAGCGCCAAATATTCCTTTCTGTCAGGAAACATTTCTGCGTACTTTGCTTCCAGTCTTCCCCATGAGATGGCATGAGCCAGCTTAACCCACTCATTGTCAGGATCGAATATATGTTCCTCTTCATAAGGACTTATTCCCTTTTTCAATTGTGATTCCTCCTCGCTGTTCATCCCCACATATGTGTACTAAAATAGGAACCTGCCAAAAAATTTGACAGATTCCCTTTCTTTATCAGATTTATTTCCTTATACAAGAAAACAAGTAATTGACATGCCTGTATCTGTATGATATATTTGGTTCACATCTGAAACATCTTTTTACCGTGTCAACTGGCATGAAGCAGCCGCCTGCGCAGTACAGATCGAACTGCGTGATTACGAACATATGCTGGATTTCCAGACTGAATATATGCTCGGGCACAACAGCTACCGCATCGACCTACTGGTCATCCGAAAGCTTTCTGACCTGCCAATCTTCAAGAACATCGCCCACAATTTCAAGGCTTACAACCTGTTCGAGGTCAAAGGTTTCCATTCCTCTCTGTCAGTCAGCTCCTACTATAAGACCATCGGCTACGCGGGAATCCTGATTGACCAGATCAGCTGTTCCAGGCAGTACAGCAGCCTCGATGTCACCCTCTCCTTCCTTGCCTTCCGATATCCCAGAAAGCTGATGAAACATCTACGAGAAGAACGTCATTTAACAGTTGCAAATCCTTCGCCGGGAGTATATGATATCAGTAATGAGACATTTATAACACAGATTATCGTTACCAGAGAGCTGCCGCCGGAAGAAAATCTCTATCTGCGCTGTTTAACCAGCGATTTACAGGACACCGCTTTAGTCCGACGTCTCGCTGACGATTACACCATACATAAAGAGCAGGATATTTATACAAGATATCTGCACCAGCTGGCAACTGCCAACATCAAAACGAAAGGAGAACGCCCTATGGTATGTGAAGGTCTTTTTAATCTGTTTGGCACAAGTTCTGAGGAGATTATTGCGCGCGCTAAACGGGAATCCAAAATGGAATCCGATCAGTTTTACCTTCCGAAGATCAATGAATTATCTTCTCAGGTGGATTATCTGAAAAATCTGCTAAAGCAAAATAACATTCCTTTTGATTTGGAATTGATTCCGGGGGATAGCAATGCTCCCCTATGATCACACCCCTTTAGATCCGCCACATGGGAGGAGATCAAAACGCCCACAAAGGAGAATGCCTATATCGCAGACACCGCTTCAAAAGTCTTTCTTCTCACAAATAAAAATGCAATCTTCTATCGGCTTATGAGACAGAAAAAAAATCTGTTTTATAACTTTCATCGGAAAAACTGGACCCTTATCCATCACTTTGACTTCCATCTGACACCGTCTGATCAATTCGCACCACATTTTTTCGGACTGAAAGCACACACCGTTCCCCGCTGATTTTGCTCCCATCTTTTTAAATAATTTCATAAGTACTAGGTTCCTCTGAGAGGTACACTGGTATATCATCCAGCTGGGAAAGCTGTCTATAATTAAACCATTGTAGAAATAATCCAATATACATAACATACCCTTTTTTCTTAATTGCCTCTGTAATTTATTCATACAGGCTTCTATCATGTTAATCGTCCCCTGATATGTTTCTGTTACGAAATGGTGAAAAACCTTATTGCAAAATATCAAATCAAACTTTTTACCCCCCCCCCAATATGTATCAACATGTTCTACACTGCCTTCGCAAAACACAATGTCATCATCAAAATTATTATCCCAATTTGAATATCGCATTGTGTCTAATACATATGCCGTCACTTCAAAATTATTGTTTCTTAAATAATCACAAACAGCTTTTGTAAAGTACCCGCTTGCTCCTCCCACATCCAAAATGGTAATTTTATGATTAAACGTGCTTAATGGCAATAGATGCATATATCTTTTCAAAAGCAGGTTACTATTATTTAAATCAACGCACTCATAGGCATCTCTTTGATTCTTATTAATTTTTAAGATTTGATTATTCATAACCACCTCACTCTTCTCTTTTTCCAACAATCCATCAACATGCATCTCTTATTGCATCAAAAGATTTTTCTCCCACAAAAATCCCAATTATTCTATAAAGCCAGTTATCCTTTTTGCTGCATCTAATAAATGATCTGCGTAGGAAACATTTTGCACCATTCCGCTCTTTACTTTGTCAATCTCTTCCGCTCTTTCATTACGACCAATCAATATACTTCTGCATTTACTTTTTGAACTGATGGCACAATCGCGGATTCTATCTCCTACGGACCAGCTGCGCTCCAAATTAATATGATATTTTTGGACAGCTGACTCGTACAATCCAATTTCAGGCTTGCGGCAGTGACAGGATATTTGATATCTTGCGTCCGTTGAATTTACATTATGGGGACAAAAAAACACGTCTGTAATGCGAACGCCATTCATTTGTAACTGATCAAGCATCCAGTCATTTAACTTATTAAACTCCTCCACCGTATAATACCCACGACCAATACCCGATTGGTTAGTAATTACAATCAAAAGATATCCCTCTGATTGAAGAAGCTGTAATGCCTCAAATACACCCGGAAGAAATTCGAAATCTTCTATCCTGTGTAAATAATTCTTTTCAACATTTATTGTTCCGTCTCTGTCTAAAAAAACAGCCTTAGTCATAGCTCGTCTCTTTCTACCATTTCGCAGATAATATGTATTAGCGTAATATGACTTTCCTGTATTCTGGCAGTATTTGTACTCGGCACTACTATTGGCCGCTCCACTTCTCTTCCTATCTTCCCACCGTCATTTCCCAAAAGAGCAGCTGTTAATGCCCCGTTCCTTTTTGCCGCTACAACAGCCCTGTAAATATTTTCAGAATTTCCACTTGTACTTATTCCGATAAAAACATCTCCCGGATGAATGCACCCTTCTACCTGTCTTTCAAAAATATTTTCATATCCGTAGTCATTGGCAATCGAGGTCATCACTGCCACATCCGAATTTAGAGCAATAGCCGGCCACGAATTTCTCTCTTTCTGAAACCTTCCGACTATTTCTCCCGCAAAATGAAGTGCGTCAGCTGCCGATCCGCCATTTCCGCACAGCACAACCTTATTCCCTCTCTTGATTGCCCCTATAATTTCATTGCTTAATTTTGATATTGCAGCCTGAGTTGCTTCGTTTTCCAACATTAGCTGTTTTACCCGTATGCTATCCTGCAAGCGCTCTCTAATCAAACTGTACATTTATTTTCCCACACTTTTTCATCCATTTGACAACTGATTTTTCTTAAAATGCCAGTAGTAGATTTTCCTTCTACATACGGTATTAAAACCAGTTTACCACCTCTGCGTTCCACAATATCTTTACCTACAACCTCATCCGATTTATAATCCCCGCCTTTAACCAGTATGTCCGGTTTAACCGCACTTATAAGTTCATAGGGCGTGTCCTGCTCAAACAGCACAACAAAGTCAATAAAAGCCAATGCTGCGATCAATTCCGCCCTGTCAACATCTGCATTAATTGGTCTGTCTGAACCTTTTAGTCTTCTTACCGAACTGTCACTGTTAATACCAACCACTAAAATATCCCCGAGTAAAGACGCTTGATATAAGTACCTTACGTGTCCGATATGTAAAATATCAAAACAGCCATTTGTGAATACTATCTTTTTGTCGGGATTCCTTTTTCTCAATTCAGCCATGCTGTTTATATCAACTATCTTACGCGTATATTCGTCTGCTCTCCCGTTTATCAAAAAATGCTCTATTTCATTCCAGTAAACACAGGAGGTGCCAACCTTAGAAACCTGTATCCCGGCGGCGTAATTTGCAAATTTAACTGCATCCTCCATGGAACAGTGATTAACAATACATGCCGCCAGATAGGCAAACGCCGTATCTCCTGCTCCTGTAACATCATATACTTCCTGACATATTGATTTCACAAAGTAAGGAGTCTCTCCCCCAACCAAAACCATTCCGCCTGCACCTAATGTCGTCAATACAAATTGGCAGTTGCAGGTTTTCCTCAAATATTCCGACGCACTCACAATTTCTTTGTCGCTGGACACAGGCATTCCCGTAAGATCATGCAGCTCTTTAAGATTTGGCTTCAATAAACAGGCATCTTTATATTTTTCAATTTTGGAATCTTTGACATCGATAATGACGGGAATCTTTTTTTGATTTGATACTTGTATTACTCCCTGTGTAAGCTCATATGTCAGTAAGCCTTTTAAATAATCAGAAACAAGTACTAAATCATATCTGTCTATCGTTTTTTCAAGCTTCGACAGCAGCAGTTCGCATTCCTGCTCACTGATCGCATCTGTATCCTCCGCATCAATCCGAACGACCTGTTGGTGATAGCTCGCCAGCAATCTTATTTTTTCGGTTGTGTTTCGTCTCGACGTAACTACCAAATCTGTATTAATCCCTTTTTCTTCTAAAATACCTCTTATAATCTCGCCGTTTTTATCATTTCCGACTAACGCCATAATTGATACAAGCTGATCTGCCGCAGCCAGATTTGCCGCGACATTCGCCGCTCCGCCTAACATACTCTTTTCTGCTGTTTTATGGAATACCGGCACTGGCGCTTCTGGAGATATTCTTTGCACATCTCCTCTGTAATAGGTGTCAAGCATGATATCTCCTATTACAAGTATGTTTTTTTTACCTATATTCGGAATTTTTTTCATATGTTGTTTGCCACCCCGCCATTTTAGTAGATCTCATAATTCTTATGCAGATATTTCAATACATAATCCGTTACGCCCGCTTCAAGAGTCATAAACTCCTTTTCATACCCTGCTTCTCTGAGTTTGCTCATCTCCGCCTTTGTATAATATTGGTATTTTGCCCGCAGCTGCTCCGGCATACTGATATATTCAATATCAGGCTCCATGTCCAACGCATGAAATGCTGCCTCCGCTAATTCCCTGAAACTTCTCGCCTGTCCGGTTCCGATATTAAAAAGACCATTAATATGTCTGTTTTCCAATAACCATACAATAACTGCGCAAATATCTTTTACATACACAAAATCCCGAAGCTGACCGCCATCTTCATAATTGGAATTACAGGACTTGAACAACTTTATTTTCCCATTCTCACGAATCTGCCGATATCCATGAAAAACCATACTTGCCATGCTGCCTTTAAAATATTCATTAGGTCCATATACATTAAAAAATTTAAGCCCGACATACTGTTTTGGGAAAACTTTTGCCTGATGCTTTACCCACAAATCAAAAAGATGCTTTGCATATCCATAACCATTTAGAGGAAGTAATCGGTCAATGTCCATCCTGTCATCAAACCCCTCCGCTCCATCTCCATAAGTCGCTGCCGAGCTTGCATATATAAAGCTTATATCCTTCTCGGCACAATAATTCCACAGATACTGTGTATACTCAAAATTATTGCGATACAAATAATCAAAATCTCTTTCAGCCGTGGATGACTGCGCCCCCATATGTACAATTGCTGAAACGCCTGTATAGGAAGGCAGCTCCTGTTGTAATCGAGATTTGTGTACATATTTGATATATTTTTTATTTCGGATATTCATCCATTTATCGCTGCTATTAATATTATCAACGATAATAATATCTTCTACCCCGATGTCATTGAACATCCTCACCAGACAGCTTCCTATAAAGCCTGCACCACCCGTTATAATAACCATTTTTTCTCCTATCTGCCTGCTACAGCAAACACCCATGTATTTAAATTAGATGCAACATCATCCCATGACATAGCTCTCAAATATGTCTTTTCAGCCCCTTTTGACAAGTTGTCGTAGACATCCCCCTCATATATTAATTTTATTTTTTCGTATAAGCCGGTCCAGGATTTATTTTTCACAACATATCCGTTTTTACTGTCTGACACAGAAAATGGCATACTCGTATTGTTAAATACAATGGCTGGTATTCCATAGCGCATAGCTTCTAAAATAACCATGCCAAACCCCTCACATAAAGACGGAAAAACAAAGATACCGCTCTCTTTCAATATCTCATCCTTTTCTTCTTCACCAATACGTCCTCTTAATTTCACATTCTCTGATAAATCTGCCTTTTTAATCATTTTTATAAGTTTCCGTGTATATCTCAGATTTACTTTTGTATCTCCTATAATATTGGCTGTGGGCGTCAGCCCATCCTTTTTCTTGAGTTTTTCCAACGCTTTGACTAAATAATGCGGTCCTTTCCTGGGAATGATATGACCTATAAAAACTATATTATGATTGCTGAACGGCTGTCTTTTGACAACACCTGCTGAATTGTCAAATCCAATCCCTATATATGTCAAAGAGAGCCCCTTGAGTGCTCTTATTTCCTTAGCCAGATTATATGAATAATTTCCGGCAAACAGTAACCCGTCCATTTGTTTGAACGTATACATTTCTGATAAACAGATCGGTATTCTCATGCATCCTGCAATCTGCTTATAATAAAAATGATGTACCACTGCGTATATTTTTATAGCCGACCTTCGCCTTATATAACTGATAACTGTGCAAAAACGTGTATATGCTCTCGCGTCAATAACGAGTACATCGTATTTTTTCAGCAGCCTGACTATTTCCCTCTTTTTTTTACTGCTGTATACATACCGGGAAAATCCGCTTTCATCCAATCCTTTTACATCAATATTGCAACTCATGTTACCCGACAAAATTTTTTCATATTCATAATCTACAATAATCCCGCCTGTCCGCTTATCATTTTCCCCCGGAAATCCCATCAACAAAACGTTTATCATTACGTTACCTCCCAAGCAGCATTTGAACAAAATCTTTCATACCCGTCCAGTAATCATGAATATTCATATTGAGTTCTCTGTTCACAAGCCTCGGCCAGTGCCAGGTATTATACACGGTTTCCGATAGTATGGACGAAATTACAATAACGTACCCTCCCAGCTGGGTCTGACTAAACAGAACGACCTCTAATATCAAGCATATTCCGCTAGCCAATATGTAACTTTTCCAATACCATAAACGATTTGTAGATGATAAATAGGATGAATAACAATTCCGATATGATATCATAAACTGATAAACTGCCAGACCTGTAAACAAATAAATATCAATCCGTATCCCCGGTTTCAGTAAATGAATAACGGGAAGACCTATGAAGACCATCCCCAATGTTCCAATCATAAAAACGATTATGTATCCGGCAACGCACATTGCCTGTGTTTTTTTCAGCTTAGTCTTATCATCGTTAACATAAGCCGACTGAATAACCGGCAAATGCGCTACATCTATGGATCTCGACACTTTTGCAATCGCAACGGCTGCCTGAGAGAGAATGGAATATGCTGCCGTCTGCTCTAAACTCATAAATCCTGAACAGATTAACGTACCCGCCTGTGTCGATACATAATCAGAAATGGAAACAACCCCGTCTTTCCATGCATTAGGCCACAACGTTTCCAGACAGCTGATGACATCCCTTTTCGATATGCTGATGTTTTGTTCCTTTGCTATTCTTTCAGGCTCAATTCGCCTGTCTAAAAATCGTTTACAGACAACTCGCAATAAATATCCATAAATAAAGTAAGAAATACACGCCCCCAGGAAATCAAATCCCAACCACAACAGAAGCGCCAATAAAAAAAGCCGGACTATATTAGCTATGGCAATCGCCTGGCTGTTTTCTTTTATGCCGCCGCTTCCTACCAGCAGCGCACTATAATAGCCATAATAAATATTGATAAAAACGGCAGATAAAAATACCACCCAGCCCGCCTTGATATTGATACACATGATATTTCCGGCGATGGAAATAATATAAACCGTCCCAAACGCTGCCAAAAAACACGCAGCGGCAGCAGCCATCAGAAAATATACTACTTTACACGTAGAAAATACATTTACCAACAGATGATAATCTATTTCACCGTCAGATGACATTTCTTTCACTTTCCCCTCTTTTGAAAGTGTTTTCGCCCCACTCCAGCAATAAGCCACGCTTCTGGAAAAAGAGGGGGTAAATCCAAATGTAATCAGATTTGCTATTGCCGACAGACTCATCAGAACATACCATAAACCCAATCTGTCCGAATTAAGAAAAAAGAGCAGAAACGGCAGTTGAAAATAATTTGAACCCATATTAAACAAAGTGCCTGCATAATTCCACAGTACCTCTTTTTTCGCAATATTAATTTGCTTCACTTTCATACCCCATAGCTGCTCTGGCAGGCTTAAAACAAACAGTACTTACGGATAACTTCCTTTCAGCCCTGCATTCCTCAACTTTATCTATATAATAAAACAATGGCAATATCACAAAATAATACTCAAACCCTATTTCAACCATTCCCCGCAGTAAAAAGCCGGACAGTATCACAAGCAGTATATTGCTTCTCCGCATCGTTTTTTTCCTGTCAAATTCACGCATAGCGATTAACAGAATGCAAATAAAAAGACCAAGTGCAAATATTCCTCCCCAAAAGACCTGCTGTAAAAAAACATTATGGGTATTTCCTGTTCTGGCCAATGCTCTCTCCATTGCCAGAACTGTGGAATAATCATCATAGCTGATAGGGCTCGATATTCCATACCCCACAAAAAATTTATTCCTGATCAACTGCAATGAATAATCCCAAACCCTGTTTCGTCCTAAAGATGCCTTTTTCCCTGTCAGAAACCTGATCACAGACTCCAAATACTTCTGAATCCGAACCACAATTATTAAAATGAAAATCCCAAAGTTTAAAGCCACAATCTTTTTCCCGGAACGAAACCATGTAAACTTTGTTATTGACATAACAAAATACAATAAAGCCATTGCCAGAAAAACAATGATTCCTGTCCCGATTTCTCTCAAAAAGACAAAACTTCCAAAAAGTACAATATCCCAAAAAAGAATTCTTTTATATTTTTCATTCCTAATTGTCAGCGCGGTTGTCCAAAATAAAGATACAAAATATAATGATATGGAAGAATTATCATCTCCTAAGAAAACCGTACTCTGGTTTTTAATTACAAATACCTTACTTACTTCATATAAACCATCCGGATTATAAATACTTACTATTGCGTTTATAAACAGTAAAACCATAAAATACGATACAATGATCTTCAGATAAATTTCATTATCCTTCAGCATCAGAATATAGCTGCACAGACACATGCTTCCGACATTACTAAGCAGAAAAAATAAGCTGTAACTTATATTGGAAGAATTAAGGATGCCGGAAAATACAAACGCAAAGTGGAGAAATACAGTGAGCAATACAATGCCCGGGCATCTCCATTTATTACGCCATAAAAACATCAAAACACTTAAAAGTAATATCACAATCCTGATGTAACTGGTAATATCAAACAAGGTCATTCTTTTTATATATGCGGGCGTATAAAGAATAAACAGGCATAAATACCCCAACAAATATTTGATCCACGTATTATCAGGTCTTATTTTTATTTTCATACCAATATTTCATCTACTTTTTTGATAACATCGTCTACAGATATTGACATTAAACAGGATAATCCTGTTGTGCAGTTAAAATATTTATCTCCTCTTTCGGCATAGCAATACTTACACTTTGTTTTCGGTGTTATGAAAAAAGCCCTTTCACTAAAAGTTCCACACATATCCGGGTCTGTCGGTCCATGTATAGATAATGTAGCCGTCCCTGCCGCCCCTGCAAGGTGCATCATCCCTGTGTCATTTCCGATGACAAGATCGCACGCTGATAAAATTTGAGCGGATTCCGGCAGGCTGGTTTTTCCTATTATGTTTAAAACATTGACAAGGTTTACAGCATCTCTATAATTGGCAAATTCCTTTTCCTCCTTATCGCCTCCTATCAGAATAACCTTATATTTTTCCCCCAGTATTCTTATCAGCTTAACATAACGTTTATATGGCCACTGTTTAAAATTGACGCCCTTCATTGCCCTGTTCTTTACCGATACATTATTTATTACATTTCCTCCCATGCAAACCGCTATTGTCTTCATTTCCTTTCCAAAATCATACTTATCGCATATTTCTGCTTTCCTGTCGTCCAGATACAGCTGCGGTTTCTTTATGGTATATTCAATTCCTAACAGTTCCAAAACATCCAGACACCTCAACACGAGATGCTTTGTCCATTTCAATTTTCTGTGAACATAGACTACTTTTTTACATCCCAAGTATTTTAGTAATATAACACTCATCCATTTAGCGCTGATAAAATCAGCTATAATTCCAATATCATATTTTCCGGGAGCGAACATTTTAGGCGCATCGCTCAAAGCGATCACGTTTCTTATATTCGGATTATTTAGAAACAGATCGCCGTAGTTCTGTTTTAATACGACAATATCTATCACGGCATGTTCATCCGCAATAGCAATATTGTCGATAGTAGGCATAAAACATATACAGTCGCCAATCCCATGATGTATATCCACTAAATATCTCATCCAGCATGACACCCTTTACCTGAAATTTTTTGTATGTATGTTAAAACATCTGCTTATTCTATATCTAACTTTTGGTTAATCATTTTAAATTTTCCATTTTCCTCTAACGGTATATCCGCCACAATGCTAATACTGACGTCCAATTCATTCCCTGTTTTTTCATAAATCTGCTTCGCCATTTCCTCAAT
This sequence comes from bacterium 1xD42-87, assembly GCA_003611805.1. GTDB lineage: Bacteria > Bacillota > Clostridia > Lachnospirales > Lachnospiraceae > UBA3282. The sequence continues at coordinate 40,278 of RAYM01000033.1, forward strand.
ATCCTTTTTACCGAGTTCATCAGTCGGAACAATTTTTAAAATTGCTTCTCCTTTTTTATCCTGGTAAAATTGATATTTTGTAACGTGCGCGAAAACATTTGAGTGCATATTGATGGAAGCCGCAGAGAATCTCGTATCGTTTTTTCCCAGTAAAACATCCTTCTGACGCCCTTCCACAGATTTTAGTCTGCGGTGTGCTCGTCCACAAGGACATTGCTCCTTCTCACTCCATTCCGCAATATCTCCGGTTCTATAACGAATTAGCGGCATCGCGTCATTAAGGAATCCCGTCGCCACAATCTCTCCACGGATACCCGGTTTCCATATTTGATTTCCTTCCGAATCAATTAATTCTACGAACCCATACTGCGGTTCAATGTGATATTCCGTAGACTCTTCGCATTCAGCCGCCATTACCAATCGTTCTGTATGCCCATAAAAAGAAAAAACTCTTGTCTTAAGAACTTTCTCTATATACTCTCGCTGCGTGGCAGTTACAGGTTCACTAACTGCCAAAACTCCTGAGAAAGAATGCTGCAGCCCATTCTGCTCAATATAATTGCAAAGCGTCATAATTGCCGACATATAACCATGAATATATTCCGGTTTATACTTTTCAATCTTATCGCAATATAATCTTAGATTTTCTTTTGTCATTGCAAAAATATCAATACTTAGTTCTCGCTTTAACGCATCCCACTGCCAGCTTTTTCCCTTTAATTTCTTTTCACGAAAGACTTTCCCTCGCAGGATTAATCTGGAACTGTCAGGTTCATACCCCACTCTGTTCCATATATAATTTACATAAGCCCATTCTCTCATCAAAATGCTTTTATCCTGATAAAATCCTGCCGCACGTCCCGTTGTGCCTGATGTTACGACATAATCCAGTTTTTCTTTATGCATTCCGCGTTTTATCATCCGCCCAATATTGGCATGAACACATTCTTTGTCAATCATCGGGATTTTCTTTAAGTCTGATACGTCTTTGAACTCATAAGGATTAAATTTTACCTTGTCAAAATTCTCCCTGTAAAAAGGAATCTCTTCATATGATTTAATTATTTTATTTTTTAATAAATTTACTTCACATGCTTCTCTCCCCCCCCCCCGATTAATTCTGAATACTGTCTCCAAAACACACCTCCGTATCTATACTTTTCAGGTATCAGATAAAACAACGGTGCGGCGCAGTTTATGACCCCAAGCGGTATATGATTATAGATTTTTAAAAGAACATTCACTGCTTTCATATCATTTCACCCCTTTTATCTCACAACACACATATCCTTCTGCCATCACCTCTACAACCACCGTTACCCCCACCCTCTTCACAAACGCCGTCCTGATTTCCAGGACCTCCTTCCTTTCCATCTTTCCAAAATCCTGCGCGAAAAAACATATATCACCCTCCCTGTGAATTATTCCCGTGCTTCCGGGCGGAATATGAATAACCGCCTGCCTTTTCCCGCCACCCCATACGGAGATCCGCTGCGCGGTATCGGCGACAAAACGGCAATTCGGATGAAGATGAAAAAACTGTCTCGCGACATGTTCCTTCCTGTCACATGCCAAAACATGGTCCATAATTTTAAGCATCTTTTCTGTCAGTTCGATCTCTCTGCCAAAATCGTCTCCATGAAAGGAGTGAAATCTGCCGGATACCGTCTGCCCGCTGATTTCACATACTGTCCCGGATAATTTTCTTGCCGCCCTGTGTTCTCCCCATAATTCCTCCTGTTCCCTCTCATCTATCATAATTGTGTTATGCGCCATCGTAGAGCGGAAAAACTGCCGCAGTCTTCCCTGATATTGATATGTCCCGGAATTTGTAAATATGGTTTTCCCGCCCCTAGTCAGCTCAAAACTCAGGCAGTCACAATGCGCATGTCCGCCCATATAAGACGGACCTGTCTGTCCGCAGTCAAACAGCAGCGCGTTTTCACCCGCATACAATTTATAGTAACCCGACTTCTCAAAAGCGGTCTGTTCGTTCAACGCACTGCATCCTGTTACCTCCCGCACCGCCTTAAGCAATTCGTCAGTATCCTTTGCCACATTGTTCCCCGCATCGTTAAACAGCGGAGTTGTTGGAATCCCCCGTGAGACAGAAGCCAGCGCATCAGCCATATGTCTTATCATAGGAAGCAGCTTTCCGGCATCATTTTTGTATTCCTTCCCGCCGTCCAGCGCTGCATATACCCTTAACGTATCTTCCAAAATAATTTTATGGTACATCAGGCTCCTCTCGTAGTGAAGCCCGTCTGCCAAAATCTGTTCTTCCATTTCTCCGCAGAATCTTGCAAAGTATCTTCCATAAATATCTTTTTCTCCAAACAGGACGCTGCAGATCAGTATCGCTTTCAGATTTTCGAAATAATGATTTGCCAGCAGTGCAAATTCCTGCGTTGCAAGCAGATACCGATACTGCTGGTAGATACTCTTTATCAGTTTTTTCTCCAATTTTGACCCCCGTATCTTATCCTGCAATAAGTTCATACAGATTAAGAAATTGGGAATCCGCATGGAGATGGTATAGGGTTCAAAACTGTCCCTGACAGGATGATCTATCCACGACTCCACATATTCGCACCACTTCCGAAAATACCTATCAGCGTTATTTTCTCTGCAGGCCGCCGCCAGGGGAATCAGAAATTCCAGATAATGTAAATTATAATTCCAGAGATGGGATGCATCCGCCACTTCCCATTTTGTGAAATCAACTATGTGTCTCTCATGTAAAATTTCGACCTCATTTTTTAGTAAGCCGCTTACTTGAAAACGTGCCAGATAGTTCTTTACTAAATCCAGTGCCGGTATCATCACGGAAACAGGCTCTGCTTGTGGTATGCTGTTGACTGCCCGAATCCGTTTCAGGATTCTTTCTTTTCGCCCGTCTGGAATACGGTTCCGAATCTGATATAGAATCTGAATCCATTTCAGGTATTTAATTGTGTTAATATAAAGTAATACTTTCTTTACTCTCCCCACATCCCCCACAATTCCTCCGCCAGCATCCGCGCCGAACACTGGATCGAATACTTTCCCTCCATCAGTTTTGCCGCATAGTTTTTCAGGCGCTCCATCTGTCCCCTGTTCCTGTATAACTGCAGATAGGCGTCCCACAATTCCTCCGGTCTGCCCGGACAGACGGCTATTCCCAACTCCGATTCTTTCAGTACAGACGCCGCGTCTCCCTCAGCCGCCAACAGTACCGGGCACCCGATTCCCAGCGCCTCGTATATCTTCGTCGGTATGCTGTCTTTCAGGTTCCCGTTCACCAACGGCACAAAACTGATATCCGCGGCTTTTAACACGGTATAGATATCCTGATTGGATAATCTGCCTCCGAAAAACACATGCTCGAGCTGAAGCTCCCGGACATACGCTCTCAGCTCCTGCTCTTCCGCCCCGCTTCCGTACAGCAAAAAGTCAGCGTCCAGCCCCTCCTCCTTTGCCCTCCGGGCAATATCTAACAGCTGCTTCAAACCCTGTGCCAGCCCAAGGTTCCCGGTATATACACAGGTAAATCTCCCGTTTCCCTTGATCTTCTGATACAGTTCCCCATTCAGCTGATTCTCCAAAAAACGGACGTCAAATCCATTGGGGATTTTGACAATCCGCTTCTGCGGCGCATATTCTTTCAGTCTACTGACTTTACCGTCGCTCACCGCCGTGACCAGATCTGCATGGCGCAGCATAAAATCCCTGATATAGCGGAATATTTTATAATAGATGCTGTTCTCGGTAAATTCCCCCATCTCCAAAGCGACATCCGGCCAGATGTCCCGGACATCATACACCAGTCTGGCATGTTTTATCTTTGCCATGACCCAGCCCGCCATACTGATCAGCGCCGGCGGCGTTGTCGTCAGAACAATATCAATCTTTCCCGCCTTTCTCAGACTGCACACGGATGAGACGGCAAAGCTCAGACCATTCGCCAGTCTGTAAAAGACATTTTTCTTTCTGAGCGGTACCGTAAAACAATAAGTGACCTCCGCATCCTTTTCTATACCTTTTATAGCGGGCGCCATAATCACCACTTCAAAACCGCGCTGTCTCAGCGCCTCCTTAAAGGCGCGCACTCTCTTGGTGCAGGGATTATCAATCAGGTAGGGATCGCCCATGTGTATCAAAACTCTTTTCATGTTCTCCCTACCCTTCCGCGTCCCACTTTCCGATCAGCCTGCTCTTCTCCTCCTCGAACCCCTCCGTGCTCTCCGCGATAAACAGTGTCTTCACTGTCAGCATGATCATTTTCAGGTCCAAAAGAAGACTCTGGTTCTCGATATACATCAGATCCAGTTTCAGTTTGTCATACGCGCTTGTATTATACTTGCCGAAAATCTGCGCATACCCTGTAAGCCCGCCCTTCACCCGCATGCGGTATGCGAACTCCGGCACTTCCTCGCAGTACTTTTTGACATGTTCCACCCGCTCCGGACGGGGTCCCACCACAGACATATCCCCTCTGATGATATTGAAAATCTGCGGCAGTTCATCAATCCGGAATCTCCTGATGACGCCGCCCACTTTCGTAATCCTCGGGTCATGGTCTGTACAGGGGATGACGGTTCCCTGTTTTTCCGCATTCGGAACCATGCTGCGGAATTTGATGATCGCAAACACTTTTCCGTCCGCCGTACATCTGTCCTGCTTAAAGAAAACAGGTCCGCGGTCCTCCAGTTTGATTGCCGCGGCAGTAAGCAGCATGGGAATGGCTGTCAGGACAAGCGCCAGCAGGGATACCGTCAGATCCAGAAGCCGCTTCGTCCGATACTCCTTTGTGTCCAGATAATGGTATTCGTATTTAAACAGAGGGGTGTCGATCAGGTTTCTCTCCTTAAACCCCTGCAGGATAATGTCAGAAATCCTCGGTGTGATATAGAGATTCTTCCGATGTTCAATACAATACTCCATCGTGCTGGTTCTGTAACCTTTGCTCACTTCATATAAAATCACGGTGTCGCACCGATCAATTTTCCCATGGAGTTCTCCCGCCGTGCATTCTTCTATGTTGACAGTCTCCTGTATGCGGAAAAGATGCTCGTACTTATGTTTCAGTTTGTGTACAAATTCCCCGGCGTTCTCTCCGCCGTACAAGACCAGTGTGTCATTTGCCTCTATGTATCTGATAAAATACTGTTTCGTGTAGACTGCCCAGACCGCCATGCCTAATATCTGTATGCCTGCCGCCGCAAGCCCCGGCAGAATATTGACATAGTGGTGGCTCACGAGGCAGCATTCCACATACAGCACCGTGTCCGACAGTCCGATCGCCAGGAACTGTGAAAAAATAATTTCGCTGATTTTGTAAGTGCCAATCTTATAGGCACGGTAGAGTTTGGCAAAATAATTGTAGATGATAAAGTAGATACCTGTGCTTACCACACCGCCGGCGATGCGGTTTGCGCCGAATACAAACTGGTTATAGTAGCTGAACCAGACAACGGCAAACAGAAAGACGATATAGATATTTATGATTTTCTTGGACTTGGATACCAATCCGTCCTTTTCTTCTATCAGGTTCACCGTTCCCCTCCATGCCGCATATCCCGGCTGTTTCGCCGCCCGTTATTTCTCGTCCGCCGGTTCATAAAAGACGTCGAGGATCAGCTCATACAAGGCTGTCTCATCCACATAAAATTCATCCAATCCGCTGTCCCTGCTTTCCTCCCCGCTGATACTTCTGCCAGGAACCGTAATAACCCTGCTCTCACTAAAATGATATCCTCCGGCTATCGCCGTCAGGTATGTCACTTCATCCACCGTGATATCCGTGACCGCCCTGTCCGATATGCTGTTATAGATCTTAATCGGGACCGTCAGATCCTCCTTTGTCATCCTTCTGACTTTATCAATCAGCGCCGTCACAAACTGTCTCTGTCTGTCGGCTCTTCCCCCAGCGGACAGCTCGGCGCTGCTGTCCCGGTCCCTGACGTACCAGCACGCCTGATCGCCGTCCAGATGAACCAATTCGCCCTGCCTAAGTATCACTTCCCTGTCCCCGTTCCGGACATCCGCAAGCGCCCTGAGGTCAATGCCGCCTATCAGTTCTGTCACCGCCGGCACGGCGCCCGTATCCACCGCCAGATACCCGTGTATGGGAATGCCATAAAAAAGATTGCTTACCGCCTCTATCTGGTATTCGCAGCTTTCCCTGCCGCCGTCCCCAAATCCGTATTGTACACAGACCTGCGCCGTCACGGTATTTTTGTAGTTTCCCTGCGCATCATAGACGTCCACTTCCGTCATGGTGTCGCGGTTGATGGGAATCAGGCTCATGGTCTCATCGTGGGGATTCAGCACAAACAAAAAAAGGGCGTCCGCCCGTCCGCCATCGGCATATCCTTCAGCGGCTCCCTCACCGTCAATTCCCATGAAGAGAAAAGTGAGGATATCTTCGTTATAGTTATAGCGATATTCCCGATTCTGATCTGCCATCTGGTCTTTCTCGCGTTCTTCCTCCGCGCCTGCTGTTACCGTAATCGTCCGCACGGGCATTCCCGCGCTTGCCGCATAGCTCATCGTCTGCTGTTTCAGGTTATATTTCCCTGAAATGCCGAGCACGGTAAGCCCGCCTGCCACAAATGCAGCCGCACACAGAATCCAGCCTGATACCACCATCAGGCTTTTCATCATACCGCGCGAATGATGTTCCGTCTTATATTGTTTCCTGCCGCTGTTAGTTTCCTTCATTTCTTCTCTATAATTTCAAGCCCGACTTCCATCTCCATTGTTCGTCCAAACATATCTATTTCCAGCCATGCTTTTCTTTTATGCCTGTCTATTCTTCGTATACACCCTTCCATGCCTGTCAGCGGTCCCTCTGTAACCGTGACCGTACCGTTTTCGATCAGACCCATGGATATTTCCAGCGGTCCTTCCCCGGCTCCGATTCTCTTAAGGAGCGCGGTTTCCTCTTCTGACAGCGGCACGATTTCTTTCCCCGTACCGAGCAGTTTTGTCAGACCGATCACCTTTCGGAGCTCCTGATACAGGTCGTCCAATCTCCCGCTGACCATAAACACATATCCCGGAAATAATATTTTCTCCCCGGTATGCCATGTGCCCCGGTATCTCTTTTTCTCCACATAAGAAGGAATAAAACACTGCTCCAGAATTTTCCCGTCAATCACGCGCATACATTGCGCCTTCATCTTCTCCTCTGTCCCTGTCTGCACCTGCATCACATACCACATAGGCGCTGCCTCCTACGGAATGCAAAAAGACATGGCTTCGCCATTCCGCCATATTCCATGCAGACTGCCTGTCTTTTTCTATCACCTCTGCGCTGCCGGACGCGGCAATGCGACGATCCGGGTTCACAGATTTTTTGCCATATGCCGCCGCCAGAGCGGCGGCACAAGTTTCCCACACTTTTATGAATCCAACAAAAAGTTACAAAAAGATTACGGAAGTGCTACAAGCGCAACCGGTCCGCTGCTCTTAAGGTTCAGGACAACATGATCGGCTCTTGCCTCTACAACTTCCACTTCAACCCATACGCCGTTGACATACTGTCTGGCAGCAACTTTTGTGCCGCCTGCAAGCCCTTTGACGTAGAAGTTAATGGTAGCCACGCTGTAATTAGCGCCGGGGAATGTCACGTTCACCACGTTGAGCAGTGATCCGCCGAGTCCGGCAGCCTGTGCAACTGCGCTGGTCGCTACCGCACTGTTCACTTTGGACAGGGATGCAGTCAGGTTTGTCGGCACGCCGTTGATCAGGATCTTGCCGCCCTGACCCATGGGCACCGCGTTCGGCACGCCCGGCGTTGCAACAATTGCATTGTTGTAATACTCGCCTGCGCTCATGCCTCTCGCCGCCGCTGCCTGTGCAGCTCCCGCATCCGCAAATCCTTCACTGACATACGCCGCCGGCGCTGTGGAAGCCACAACTGCCGCCGAGGGTGACCCCGCTGCGGACACTGTCATGGATGCGAACAGAACTGAAGTCGCGAATAAAGCCATAAATTTTTTCATGGGCATCGTCCTCCTTTCCTTAATTTAAGTGTGGTCTATATCAACATCCTTGGATGTTAATACCTGTTTATTCTATAGATCATTCAAGGAGAATGCGCGGCATTCTCTGAATCGAGCGCGCCGGCGCTCGATTTATTCATAGATCACGCGGTCGATTTTGCCCGCCGCATCCTTCGTCAATGCGCCGATCACCACGTACTGCGTGCCATCCTCCCGTACTTTTCCGTCAAGTGTCACGAGGAAGTGGTATGGGGTCAGCCCTTCCCAGCCGTCCCGGAAATTCCTGTTCATGCTCCTTGTTGTGTAAATATCTTTCAGATGTTCTTCACATCCCGCATATGTGGTGTAATCATACCTGCGCAGGATATCGCCCCCATCATCGTAATACGCGGCAAAAACCTCGTAAGTGAGCACATTGTCCGGCAGATAGAGATAGAACTCCTGATGTTTGTCAAAAAAGTCCGCATCCTCAAACTGATGTAGCGCCTTAAAGGGGGAATCCTCACCCAGGTCATCCCCGTGGATCACCGTGTTGAAATCGCACATGTTCATCATGTTCGGCATCTCCGTGTACACCGCACCCGCGCTGTTCTCCTCCCCCGCGGCGTCATGGGTGATATAAAATTCATCCGAGACATGGCTCTGCAGTACGGGCATATCAATGCCTGTTCCCGGAACATGGAGCCACGCAAAAACATCCGGGTTCTTCTCCTGCAGCATCGCAAAGTCAATCTCCGCATCCGAAGCGGATTCTCCAAAAATCCCCGTCTCCTCCGTGTTCTCTTCTGTTTCCGGCGCGCCGTCTTCCTGCTCCGCCGCCTCCATGTTCTCCAGTCCGTCTTCTTCTGCAGCGCCGCACCCTGCTATACAGACCGCGAACAGCGCCGCCAGACCGATCAGCGTTTTTCTTCCTGTATATTTTCCACTGCCGTTTTTCCCTTTTCTTCTCATATCCAATCCACAGCTTCCAAATATCATCCCGACCCCCACGATTCCGCTGCCCGGAATCTCAAATCAATTTTTCACTCTATGTTTGTGGCTCATAGAATATCTGCAGTATCAGCTCATAGAGCGCCTCCTCATCAATGTTGTACTCCTCAAACTGCTCTCCCATCACGGTCTCGCCTTTTAACATATAAAAACTGTTCGGACCGATCCTGTAATCCAGCGCCTGGGAAGCCAGATAGACTGCCTCATCCGCCGAAATGTCCGTGACCATCATGGGGGAAACATCCTGATACAGGCGCAGCACACTGGTGATGTCTTTCTTCGCCATGCTCTTTGCCGCCTTGATAAATTCCGTCAGATACTGTTTCTGTCTCTCCAGTCTCCTGTCCGCGGAGGCGAAAGCTTCCTCATCACGGTATCTAACATAAGTCAGCGCATCTTTTCCTTCCAGATGCACTGTCTCCCCTTCCCTGAAAAGGGAAGATTCCGACGTCATATCCTCCAAAACCGTGACGTCCACGCCGCCAACCTCATCATTCAAAGTTTCAATGGCGCTCATGTTGATCGCCGCATAGCCGTGTATCGGCAGGCTGTAGAACAGTCTGCTGACCGCTTTTTCCTGATACTCACAGCTCTTCTCCACGCCATTGCCGAAACCATGCTGGACCGCAATCTGGGCGATGACCGTGTTGACGTAGGCGCCCTCCTCGTTATAAATATCTATCTCTGTCATTGTGTTTCGGTTAATGCCGATCACGCTTGCCGTCTTATTATGTGGATTTAGCGCCAGCAGAAACAGGGCGTCAGCCTGACCGCCGTCCGTCCCTTCCGCCACTTCCTTAACCGTCTCGCTCCTCTGGTCAATTCCCATAAAGAGGAAGGTCATCATATCTTCATTGTAGGCATAAATCTGCCCCTGATATTTCACCCATCCCTCCTGCCAGATTTCCGCTTCCTCTTCCGTTGGCAGTTCTGCAGTCGCAGCCGCAGCAAGCATCGGCTGCTTCACAGACACCTGTTTTAAGCTGGCTTTCCCGATGGCGCCGAATATGAAAACTCCCACCACCGCCATTGCGATGAGTGTTACGGGGATCCCCGCGCAGAGCGCCGCAATTCTGATATTTCTTTTTTTCTTCTTCCGCTCCGCCCCTTCCGGATCCAACAGAAGCTGTTTCTCTTCATTTGCCTGTATGTCTTTTTTCTTTTTGCTGGTAAAATTTGCCATCTTAAATATCCCTTATTGGAATCAGTCTCGCCCGTTCCCTTTCACATGCACCATAACTGTCACCGTCCCGGAGCGGTTTCCATCGGAATCCTCCGTGTAGAGAGTGACGGGATAATCCCCCTGCTGGTTCCTGTTATATCTGCTGATGTTCAGATTATAATAGAGTGTCGCATAATCATCCTTATCGTCCCGCAGAGTCTCTATGATTTCCGTCCAGGGCGGGGTGGTCCCTGCCTCGATCGTCACTTCCGCTTTTTTCAGGGTAAGCACCGGTGCGCTGCCTGTATCCGGCGTCTGCTGCTCACGGGCGTTTTCTCCGCTGTCCGCCGCTTCGTCCCGGCGGTCTTCCGCCTCATCGGCTGCCGCCTGTCCGCCGTCCTCCCTTTCTTCCTGCCCGCCGTTTTCCGCCTCGTCTTCCTCCGCCTGACCGTCTTCTTCGCTGTCCGTCCGATCACCGGGATTTTTTGCGTTGTCGCCTTTGACCTCCTGATTTTCCAGTATTTCCACATTGGGCATTTCCGCCACGGCAAAAGCCTGCGCTGCCTCCTCATGCTCCGTCTCCTGAAAAACCGCCGGAAAAACTCTGGATATCTTGGCGACATTTCCCGCCGAATCACTGACCGCATAATATACGACGACCGTGGAGCTGTCCCTGGTCTCCGTTATTTTTTCGATGACAATGCGATTCGTGATATCCCCATCCCTGTCATCATGCGCCATGATGCCCTGCAGAAGTGCATCCGTCTCCTCAGATTCCAGATAGTAGATAAAGTCACCGGTCTCAAACATAAATTCCGGTTTGACCTTATCCTCTTTGGCATATGCCACAAGACAAACGGCGGCAAGCACCAGATTGGCTGCAATAATCATGATCTGGATTACCCTGCTCTGTCTCATATCTTTCTCCCTGTTTCTCCGCTTTTCTGTTTCCCGGTAATCTCTTCCGCTACTATTTCCAGCTCCTGTCCGCGCGCCCTGATGCGCTCCTCCCTTCGCTGGTGCAGTTCTTTCGGCACAGTTTCCAGCCCTTTGCCGGTCAGCCCTCTCCCTTGGAAATCCTCCGCCTGTACGGACGTGTTCTCCTCCCCATATCTGCCGTAATACTTGCCGTAGTATTTGCCGTAATACCTGCCATAGTGCCCGTAATAGCCCCTGGTATCCATATCTACTTTATTCAGCACCACACCCAGTATCCTGCTCTCCGTTTTATCCAGCTGGTCCTTGACCCGCTGGGCAAAACGGTAGCTGATGGCATTGTTCTCAATGACAAGGATCGTGCCATTGCAGTTTTTTGCCGCCACTGCGGCGTCGATCACGCTTCCGAGCGGCGGCGTATCCACGATCACATAATCGAACTTTTCCCTCAGTTTCTGTATGGTTCCCTGAAATTTCATTCCGCCTAAAAGTTCGCTGGGATTGGGCGGCACCGGACCCGAAAAAATGATGTACAGATTCTGGACATTTGTCATGCACACAACCTTTTCAAGGCTCTCCCTGCCGATCAGCGCATGCGTAAGCCCATGCTTCACCGCGCCGGTCTTATACCGCCCCACAAGGACGGACTTGCGAAGATCGGCATCCACCAGAATTGTCTTTTTCCCCGCCTCTGCAAAAGCTTTTGCCAGCTCCATCGCCACAGAGCTTTTCCCCTCATTGGGCGTACAGCTTGTGATGGCGATGGTCTTAATATCAGAACCGCTGAACTCTATGTTGGTGCGGAGCGTCTTATATGCTTCCCTCGTCCTGTAGTCGTCCTTCTTTCCAAAGCGAAGGGTTATCTCCTTCATCGCGGAAATCATTTCCAAGTCTTCCTCTTTGGCAGGAATTTCCCATACATTTCTGCTGTCCTTTTCCATGTCCTCAGCTCCTTCTCTGCTGTTTCGCAGACGCCTTTTTCTTTCTGTGACGCTTTGCTTTATCGGACTCATCCTCCTGCACGGGAATCAGCGCAAGCGTGGACAGCCCGAGATACTTTTCGATATCCTCAGAAGATTTGATCGTGTCATCCATCAGATATTTCACAAGTATGACGGCACACACCGCAAAACAGCCCAGCACACCGCCGATCAGCGTCCACCGCATACAGCTCGGAGAGGCTTTCTCCGTCGGCATATTTGCCGTCTCCACCACGTTTACCGCATCAATATCCATCACGTTCTCAATGTGCCTGCTTGCCGTCTCCCTGACACTGTTTGCCATGTGCATTGCCATGATCGGATCATTGTCTTCTACCGTAATGTAAATGACCCGGGTGTCCTCCGGCGTGCCGACCGAAACCTTGCGCTGCAGTTCCTTATACTCAAGATCGAGTCCAAGGTTCTGAATCACTTCTTCAAGCACATATCTGCTTCCGATCAGCTCCCTGTAATCCTTTGTAAGCTGGCTGCCCAGCTGGACATCCGAATATGTCACAGTCGTATTTTCATTCTTGTTCAGGATATAAATTTTTGTGGTGGATTCATAAATTGGAGTGATAAGATATCTGCTGACGGCAAAAGCAGTCAGCGCCACAAACATTCCGATCCCCAGAATGAGCCAGATCTGCCCCAGAAGCACTCCCAAAAGCTCCAGCAAATCAATCTCTATCGTATCTGCATCTCTTCTCTCTTCCATGCGCCAACCAAGCCTTTCTTCCGTAATCTTATATATAGCTGCCATGCAGAAGCGCACCTGCATTATCCCTGAAAATTCTGCTGCAATAGGCTTCCCCGTATTTTCTTGACACATAAGCGGCTGCCTCAGCAAGCCCCGGTGTCCGCCTTTTGTCATCATGGCAGTCAGACGCCACGAAATGAACATATTCTCGCTTGAGCAGCCACTTTGCGTTCCGCTTACACTCCATTCCGCTGCCCCCGGTAATACTGGAAGCGTTCACCTGCAGACAGCATCCCATATCGTACAGTTCCTCCACCTTCACCTTTTTGTCCATCAGACATTCATACCGTTCAATATGCGCCAGAATGGGGGAATACCCCTCCGCCAGAAGGCTGTAAGCCGCATCTCTGATATAGGCGTAATCTTCCCCCGGATTAAACTCAGTCAGGACATAAGATGAGCCTGCCATCGTAAACGCCTTACCTTCCCGGAGCGCCGGAATCACTTCCGAGCTGTAATAAATTTCGTTGCCCAGATGAAGCTGTACGGAAATTCCGGCAGCCTGTTTTCTTTCTTCCAGTTCGTACAGGACATCTTCCGCTCTGTCGGGCGACGGATTGTGCCGCATGGGCTTATAGTGGGGTGTCAGGATCATGTCGCTGATCTGCTCCTCCTCCGCCTGGCGCAGCATACGAAGGCTTATATCAAAATTTTTCGCACCGTCATCTAAACCGGGCAAAATGTGGGAATGAATATCTATGTAACAGTTCACCGTCAGTCACCATCCATGGTCAAAATTACACCTGCGTTTTCGTAAAATAATTCATTTTATGAAACCAGCTTCACCATAGCGCAGACATTTCCTGTTTTCCGGCTTTCCTTCTGCATTTTGAAATGCGCCTGCGGGTGGATTGACCACATTTTTGACGGCTTATACGACAGCCATCTCCAATGCCATGCAGCATAATGCACAGCGCGTGTGCGAAAAGTAACGGCAGAACCGTCAGATACCCGCGGCAGCCCGGTTTTCATCGCACGAGTAGGAATCCACAAGACTCATCAGGCACCTTTTTCGCTGTAAGGTAGAGTGCACATACAGATTCAGGGTGATCTGTATGCTGCTGTGTCCCAGAATCTCACTCAGACTCTTACTGTCGAAACCTTTTTCCATACATCTGGTGGCAAAGGCATGCCGCAGCATATGAAAATTAAAATGGCTAATGCCGCATTCTTCCAGTATCTTTTGAAAGCGGTACTGCAAGGTGCGCGGATCCATCCACTCCCCCCTGACACCGCTCACAAGTTTGCAGGAAAAGTCTTTCCTGCAGGATGAAAGGGCGTCCAGAAGTACCGGCGGAATGGGAATATCTCTGACGGAACAGGATGTTTTCGGCGTCATAATTGCCAGTCTGGTCTTTTTCCCCGGGCTGTCATAATCGCGCACTCTCTGAATGCTGCTCCTGATATGCAGAATAGCCGTTTCCAAATCAATATCCTTCCATGTCAGCGCACATAGCTCACCAATCCGCAGACCTGTGTGCAGCGCCGTTAAAATGCCCAGACAGGTATCGTCTTCAGTATTTTTCAGAAGATAATTCTCCAGAACCGACAATTCCCTGATTTCCGGCAGCTCCATCTTTGACCTTCTCTCCACGCTGACGGGATTTGCCGGAATTTCCAGGCTCTCCCCGGTCCTCTTTTGTATATGGGTCATAACCCGCTGTACAACGCCGCAGATATAGAACAGATAGACGTTCGAAAGTCGCTGCCCCTCATTCTGTCTGCGGACTTTTGCAGCAAATTCCGCCATAACCTGATTATTGATCTTATATAAAGGCAGCCCTCCCAAATGGGGAATAATATACTTTTCCACAGTCTGACGGTAGACCGCATAGGTGCCTTCCTTCCATTCCTCTCTTTTATCCGCATACCAGATATTAACCGCTTCCTTCATGGTGACCGTACATCGGCCGCATGTAAAACATTTCTCCTGTTTCGCCTCATCCAGTTTTCTTTTTACCTCGCCATACGTCTTTCCGTAAACCGACTGATATTTCCTGCCTTCCTGCAAATACGCGGAATACGTTATCCGCCCTTCCCATCGCCCGTCCCTCCTCTTGTAAATGTTTTCTCCTCTCTTTGGCATAAATAACTCCTTTCCTGACCATTATTTGACGGTCATAAAATTGATCAACCGCTGTTCTGGAACTATATCCGAAACAGGGGGTGCACCATTCCAACTTAAAACAACTTGTATTTTCTTCCAAACTGTGATATTATACAGTCGTTATAAATGGAAACAGTGATTTTCTTTACACATTGTCTTGTTGTTTTTTCGGTTTAGTTTTCATAAAATGAATTATTTTACGAAAAAAATTATTCTATAAACTATATTTTTAGTTTGATTTCCTTCTCGTAATTTTGCATAAAAAGCGGGCTGATTTAAGAAATAAATTCCTGAATCAGCCCTTCTTCATCGTGAACTTGCGTTTTACCCCATTTTTGCTATGATAAATATAAATTGAAAACCCGGACGGCTCTCCCATTGTCTTTGAATCAAATTATTAATGCAAAGGAGACAGCGTTTTATGAAGCGAAATCATAAAGTATATCTGCGCATAACCATATTTCTGATACTCTTATATGTCGGGCTCCTGTTTGTCCTCTATCTGTCCGAACATGCTCACAGCGCCGCAGCCAGAAAGCGCCCGGCGTATCTTATTTTGGTGCAAATGAAGAAATATACACACCGGATCAGATTATGCGCACTACCCTGAACAAAGCCGCCGTCGCAATCAACGAACTGTTCCGCCAGTCCGTCTCCTACCCTACCCTCAGCTGGAATGATCTTGACGCCATCCATCGGGAATCCAAAATCTCGGCGGCGGATCATATTTTGATGAAAATACGCATTCTTTTGAGCGACGAGACGCTTGTAGAGGTTACGCCTGCAATCATCAGGGCAGCAAACGCAGAATATATCGAAAATAAAAAATTAGCTGAACCCGGAGCAAAAACGGGAGCGCGACGCCGCATGGGAACTTCTAAGCTGTCTTGCCACGGATACCCTTTTATAAACCACTGGGGCTTACCCCGTAGCGCTCCGCCATCGCCTGCGCCTTACTCCTGATTTTTTCCCGCAGTTCCAAGGGTTTCAGCACCTCCACCCTGTCGGCATACTGCATCGCAAAGTTTTCCATGCCAAAGCTCGTGCACGTTACCGTGACAATGTCATAATCGGAATCATTTTCGTCCACCGCAATAAACCGGTAAGTGTCTCCAAAATAATCGTGCAGAAAGGTATAGACAGGATCGACCGGTGTACATCCGTCCTCTTTCTTTTTGTTTTTCACGCGAATCGTGATCGAAATCGGCGCGCCATAGGACATGTTAACATGCTGCATCGAAAAATTTTCATCCCATTCACTCGGCAGTCCGGCGACCTCTTTTTTCGGAATCGCCGGTATGCCCTTTTTTCCTGATTTCTCATTCCGTTTCGGGATCTCCACCTCCGTCATCAGGTCGATCCGCACGATATAGGCGCCCTCATCCTTATGCGCCTCATTTGCCGCCATCAGATAATAGCGCCCGTCATTTGCCACAATATAATAAGGGCTGGCATATCTTTTATAGTCCCGCATCGGTGCAAGTTTCTTATCCCGGTCATACCCGTTGAAGCGGTATGTGATCTGAACACCGTCCATGATCGCCTGCTGGATCGTGAGCAGGTTTTCCCGCAGCATATCCCTGTCACAGCACCCTTTCCCGTTTATCTTGCAGACTCTCCTCGCACCCTTCCGATAGTATTTGGAAGTGAATTTGTCCTCCAGCGTCGAGATAATATGTTCTGTCTCTTCCTCAGAAAGTGTGCGGGAAAGCTGCACCGCTTCGACCAGCGCGTCGATTTCCTCATAAGAAAATTCCGGCACATAATATAAATTACTGAACTTTTCTCTGTCTTCCTCCCATTCGTCAGAATCGTCTTCCACGGAAATCCCTTCCTCATCTTCCCCGTATAATTTTACATAGCCGTCATATACGATTCTCCACTGCGACTGCGGAAGGGGATGCTGGTATTCATCCAGATTATAAGCGTTGGCAATTTTCCTGTAAAAATCCCGGATGGTATTATCCGAGCCAAAGTGCAGGTCTTTGTCATTAAACTCTTTCTGCACATTCTTTACAGACTTCAGAGAATGCTCTTTGTCCGTGTGCTTTTTGAGATACTCAAGCAGTCGGATGGTCTTCTCCGGCGCAGAGAGGTTTGGCAGATTTTTGGGGTTACTCTCTTTAGACACTTTTTTTGACTCTTTCTTTAAATTACCTTTCGCCATATCATATCTCCCATTTTCTGTATTTTCTCTTCTCTTCTCATCTCTCCACGTCGTTTTGTTCCTTCGCCGCTGCTACATGCCATCCACATAGATCACTTCCTCTGTCTCCACGCAGAATGCCGCCAGCTTTCCTCCCGACACGCAGGCACAGTCGAGCGCTATATGTCCGTGTTTTCTGTACACTTCCGGCTTGCCCCAGCCGTTGATAAAAACCGTCGGCGTATGCCCTGTCACCAGAAAAATATTGTCCTGCGGATAATATCTTTTCGAATAATCCGCCCTTTCCTCCAGAAAATTGTACAGCTCATATTCCTCCAGCCCTTTATCCGGCGCGAAATCGGAAATCCCCGCATGGACAAGCCGGTATTCCTTTCCATTATGCTCTATCACTTCATACAGGGATGCCCCCGCTATGTAATCGAGAATATCCGCCATTTCCAGAGGATCCAACTCCCGGAACTGTTCCGCCGTCACCCTGCCGCCGTCCGACAGCCACAGGTTGTAGTCGCGCATGATATCCGTTGTCAGCTGCTTATCATAATTTTCCTCCGTGATCTCCACCGCCAGCGTTTTCATCAGAGAATACATCACGAAATCGTGGTTGCCCAGAATAAAAATAACATTAGGACGTTTCATCATATCCTGCAGCACTTTAATCGGTTCCGGTCCGCGGTCCACCACGTCGCCGAGCACAAAGAGTTCATCTTCGTCCGAGAAATGAATTTTTTCAAGCAGCGCAAGATACTGCGCATAGCAGCCATGTATATCAGAAACAATATATCTCATGCTTCCTCCTTATCTCAGTTTTATTTTCCACTTATGTATCTCATGAAAAATCTCTGATATATTCCGCTCATACAGCTATTGCTATGGGTAAAACCGTTTCCGTTCCTTCAACACCGCGATATAGTTTTCAAGCATCCTCTCCATCGCCTCCACGCCCTCCGGCGCAAGAGAGTCGTGTGCGTCTCCCGATCCGCTTAAATCCCTGATGTGCTCCGGGGAAATGCCGCCGTCAAAGAACATTTCCATATGCTCCTCACCAATCCACCGCAGATATGCTTCCGGGCTGTCCCAATACTCCGAAAAGACGCCGCCCGGAAATGCCTCAAGCAGCATCACTGGAACATAGTCATAATAAGGTTTCCTCGCCCTGGCACAGTTTAGCTTTCTTTCGGGAAGCAGAAACACGTTTTCCCTGCCCATTCCCCGTGCAAACAGTTCGCTGAGCCTGTGTACGATCGACTCTGTTTCCGGCAGCAGTTTTTCGATATTGTCCTCTTTGATAAACTCCCGCAGGAACACATACTTTTTGGAGATATCCCCGACAGCCCGGATCGTCTCCTGATCGTTTAACCGCACGATCGTGTGCCGGAGCGGCGTCCATAAACTGAATAACGTATCCGCCTTCAAATCCCCGCCGGTCAGCATACAGTCCCTGTCGTGCAGGCTTCGGAATCTGTCATGCTCCTCCACGTTGGCAAAGTAATTGCCCTCTGGCTGGTTCTCATCATACCACAGCCACTCTTCCACCTTTTTTCTGATCGGTTCATAGATAGTTCTGCCCATAAAATCACGCTCCTTCTCTGTATTGGAATCCATAAACGTTGCGTTTATAGGTTCATTATACATGGGGAGTGCTCAAATTTTTGAGCTTGCAGATATCATTACATTAAAATATATCTATGAGTTTTCTTCGCCATAAGGCAGAATCAGCCAGTTTCCCGACTCCGTCACCCGGTAATACAAATCCTTTTCGGTATCCACCATCAGCACAGGAAGCCTGCCGCTGACATCCACTGTCCCATCTATGTAATAATGCGCTTCCCCGTCTGCGCCGGATACACACTTATTTTGCAGGCTTATGATCTTATCAAGCACCGCATAGCTGTCCGGACCGTGTACATAGTCGCCCAGAAGAACCAGTCGGGTATCTGGCTTACTCAACTGTTCTTCCACTAACGATAAGGCATATTCAAACTCCGCGATACAGCCGTGAATGTCAGACATACAGTATATTTTCATCAAGACGACCTCCCTCATTTCCGGCGATAAGACACACCCACCTGCTTTACGTATTCTATCACCTGTCACATCAATTCTGTTTTATGAACCTCCGTCTCGTATACCGCATATGTCCTGTCATCGAACAACACCCACTCAACCATATCAATCGCATCCGGGAACTGCTCCTGAAACCGGCAGACTGCCTCAACAGCCGTCTTCGCCACGGGATACCCATAAATCCCGGTTGAAATGGAGGGAAACGCAACCGTGCGGATCCCGTTCTCCATCGCAACCTTTAACGACTGATAGTAGCAGGAGGCGAGCTTTTCCGGCTCTCCGTTTGTGCCTCCATGCCAGACAGGTCCGACCGTGTGGATGACGTAGTCGCATGGCAGATTGTAACCCTTGGTCAGCTTTGCCTCCCCCGTCGGGCAGCCGTGAAGTGACCGACACTCTTCCAGAAGCTGTGGTCCCGCTGCCCGGTGGATCGCCCCGTCCACGCCTCCGCCACCGAGCAGGCTTGAATTTGCCGCATTGACGATCGCCTGTACGTCTGTGATTTTTGTGATGTCACCTTTTACTGTCTTTAACATCTTTATTCTCCTCCTGTCTAAGAACACCCTTGCATTGACAAAATTCAGTTTTAATCGCTTGCTTTTTTGTCATTCGCATCCACCTTTACTTCTGCAATCAAATCTTGGGCTTTTCCAAGAATACTAAAAATTTCTTTTTTGGTATCTTCTGAAATAACGTTCTCTTTCACTGCTTTGCTGATAACGTCCTTTATATCGTGAATAACTCCTTCATAACCTGAATATGTTTTATCAGTCAAAAACACCTTCTCCACTATATATTTATATATATCGGAAACATGCCATATATCATTTCCGTCTTGTCCTTGTCGCTCTTTTCTTTCATCATATTCAACCGCAATTTTTAACATAGCAGCCATAAACAGACCACGCCGTCTAATATATTCAGTTGCCGTAATAAAATACTGTTCAAACTCCTCTTCCTCTGGACAAACATCACCATCTGGAATCAGCTTAGCACCTAATTTATCCCCATGGGAATCAAACAGTGGTTTCACTTGATAACTCTTATCTACATAATCCCATAGGAAAAACATATTAATATATTTAACAAATGCTTTGTTGTCTTTTACGTATTTCTGCTTTATTGGTTCTTCACCAGTTGATAGCCACGCACTCTTTTCCGCAAACGCAAGGTAGTCTAGTGATAAATCCCAATAATCTTTTATCTGCGGATGAATACCTCTATGTCCGTTGAATCCTTTTGGTACTAAAACGAAATTACCAATACAACTGGTATAAAGCGCGAAATCATAAAGACCTTTTACCACGGACATACCCTTTTTTGACTCCCACTTTTTCTTGCAGTCTTTCACGCTTCTTTTTTTCAAATATCTTACCATGGTAATTCCCAATGAATTCATGGTATCTCCTCCAAAGACGGCACTTTTCTCCTGCAAAATTAGCAAATTACCAAAATAATTTTTTGCCTTTTTTCCCTTTTCCCATCCCCAAAGGTAATAATAAATTAATTTGGTTAATTCGCATGTATCATTAGAATTATCGCAATCAAACTGAATATATTTTCTACCGTTCTGTTCTCCTTCCAATGTTTTATAAGCAAACCATCTACTAATGTAATTTTTCTCATTATCAATTTTTTCTTCTATTTCATGAATCAACTTATCATGCCGCTTTGATGTATTGTACTTCTTATAATATTTTTTCATTTCCAATTTGAAATCATATTCAGCTAAGCTAAAATCATCTTTTTCTAATAATCTCTTCAAAAAAGAATAAACATTTCCTTTCTCGTTTTGTTTGCTCATTCAACGTTCCTCTCCGTAATCAAACCTTTCATTGCACAGCATCTAACATTTCACGTCCTCCCCATCATACCACACCCACCCTCCCTTTCCCACTTGTTTTTCGACGCACACCTCAATCCACTCCAGTCAAAAACACAGCCGTTACTCTTTTTCGGGCAGCCGCAAAAGCGCAAAGGAATTGTAAGGGTACGGCTTCAAGTAATTAATACACTCCTCCCGTCCTATGCTGATTTCATTCTCATCCGCATTCACATGCTTTACATCTTTTTCCCATTATATTAAAAAAAGTGTATCGCTCTGAAGCTGTTGCTCCATTACGATACACTCCTAATTTTTGCAGTTTTTGGGCACCTTTTCCTTTATGCCTTCGTTTCTTTATACATTTTTTATCACTGTATTGATTTTCCCATCTGTATCTACATAATCTATCGTTCTATATCTCGTGCCTTATGTTCATTTTTCCCTTTTATTATAGGCGTTTGCCAAACTCTGGAACCATTGGATATCTGGATTTCAATGTCCTAAGTAAGATAAGTTCTCCTCAAAATAATTATTTTTCACCTATCAAAGTCAACAGTATAGAAATATCTTAGTTATGAAAATCCCCCTAAGAATCAACTGCATTCAAAGGGGGGGCAAAATGTGCTGCTTAATCTGGCTTATATTTTTTCATTGTCTTAATCCCGCTCGGCTGTTTCGGCTGATGAAAAAGATATACACATCTACTATTCGCAGCCATTTCAGCCGATTTTCTTGCTGTAACTTCCATTAATTTAGCAACTACATTTTTGTTATGATTTTTCATTGCAATTCCTCCCAAATACATATTATAGTTAATTGTAATATATTATATAATTCTCTTAGTAGCTATTATATTGCATGAAAGAAATCCGACAATACACGTCATTTTTCCCCATAGCACCCATACATCACCACTGCCGCACGGAAAACACCGTCCTTGTATTCCACTTCCAGCTGCCCACAGTACGGCTCTACCGCCTGCTCCACAGAGTACAGCCCCAGACCGTGGATATGCCGGTCGTTCTTTGTCGTGGCATACCGCCCGTCCCTGTTCCTCTTACGAACTTGACAGGAATTGCATACTGAGACCATCAGCATCTCCTTTGTATAGGCTGTTTCCATATTTACCCACCGTTTTCCGGCTTCCACTTCCCGGCATGCTTCCAGCGCATTGTCAAGCAGGTTCCCGAACACGATGGCAAGGTTGCCTGCCCGGAAAGGTAGGATGGCAGGCAGGAATACGTTTGCGTCAAACTCTATACCGTCCATAAGTGCCTGACTGCACTTGTGGTTTACGATAGCGTCTACCACCGCATTCCCGCTACGAGAGACATCCTGAGGTCTGCAATCTGCAATATCCTCCAACATAAGTTGGATATATTCTTCCATCTGTTCCCTATCGCCGTCCTGCAGCATACCGAGAAGCCCCGTCATATGGTTTCTCATGTCGTGGCGCATCATGCGCGTCTGCCTGTCATAAGATTCCCGTTCTTCAGCCTGCCGGCTCAGGAGTTCCAGTTCCTGTTCATACAAGCGGTTCCGTTCCTGTGCGCTGGCATCCCTTATCATTTGCTCGTACACCTCAAACGCAGTATAGTCCAACAACAGCAGGATGAGGCTGGAAACGATGGCGAATGCGGAATACTCCATATGTTCCGCCACGATTAGGAAGATGTAATGCATCAGGAAGATGGTGCCGACCGGTATAAATGCTACTGCTATCATGCATTGCACCGACAGATCCGGTCGGGAGTTCCCTTTTGCATAGTGTCTGACAATGACTGATCCTGCAAACATGAGTACGTTTGATATGGCTGTTCCGGCTGTGCTCAAACCCCACCCTTCCATGCCAATAAGGGACAGGATGACGCCTATGAAAACCTCCGTCATCATCCAGACTGCAAGCATCAGCACGGAAAAAATGCAGCAGTTCCCAATGCCGGACTGGTAGGAAAAGGTACAGGCGGCGAAGATCAGTAGGGCGTTGAACGTAAGGAATACGGGAGGTGTGATGCTTACCCCAAGCTGTGATGTAGCCAGAAGGAGGTAATAGGCCGTCCACGCGGCATAGCACATGGGGGACCGGCGCTGGTCATGGAAGAAAGCGTTCATGATCCTGCGTATTGTCAGCAACTGGAAACAGGGGAAGAAAAGACCACCTAAAACAAGGCATACAGGATTCATTCCGCACCTGCCTTTCCTGAGGCAATGCCGCACAGCTGTGCCCGTATTTTCTTCTCCCTGTCCTCGCTGATCCGCAGGGAAATCTCTTTCCCGCCGCCTGTAACAAGCGTGATATCTGAGAAACTCATCTTTTTTATGTAGCTGTAATTCACGAGGTATGACTGGTGTATCCGAAGGAAGCGGTAACGACTTTCTTCCAGCTGTTTTTCCACATCGTTCAGCTTTCCGTAAAAATATTCATCCGCCCCATTATCCATGACAACGTATACCACCCGGTTGCGACTTTCAAAGTATACCGTGTCCCTGAGCGAAACCCTGCGAATATTTTTGTTGAACGTAAACTGGTAAAAAGCGTCCGTATTGCCGATGCGTTCACACGCCTCATGGAAGTAGCGCCGGAATCTCCCGCCATCCAGTGGTTTCTGCAGGAAACGGAACGGCTCAACTTCAAACAACTCTTTCAGGTACTGCTCATATCCGGATACATAGATGAGCAGCACCGAGCGATCCATCTCCCTGATGATATGCGCCGCTCGAATACCGTTTAACCGTTCCATTTCAATATCGAGGAAGATTAGTTCATATCGATAACCTTTTTGCATATCGGCAACGAGTGTGTCACCGTCGGAATAGATCTCCGTCTCGGCACTGAGTCCTGCCTGCAGTGCTTCCTGCAGGATCATATTCTCTAGTTTTGCGGCAAAGCGTATGTCATCATCACATACTGCTATCTTCAGCATTTTGGTCATTCCCCTTTTGTATACCATTTGTTTTTTCTTGGTTCACAGCCTCCTCGATTTGTGCCTGTTCCAGACGGTCTAGAACTGCCAGCAACGTTCGACGGTTGACTTCGGACAGCTGCTGGTAGCGCAGCACAATATCGTAATACATATCCATTTCATGGTTCATGCGCAACTGGCCACCAAAATCGCGCTTATATTCTGATATACCTAGTATATAATCTGTAGTCGCATTGAAAAATCCAGCCATCCTTACTAGTAGGTCTGTCGGGATATCACCGTTTTTTTCCATGCGACTTACTGTCTGCTGAGTAGTCCCGAGCACTAGGGAAAGCCCGACCTGCGACAGGTTCAGGTTTTTTCTGAGTTCGCGGATGCGGTTCTGTATAGCCATAATATTTTTATCATCCCTTCATGTTATGACTATATTTTACCTAAATTATTATTGCAAAATACAAATTATACCAGTATTCCTTTTACTCGTATTTGAGTATTTTTATTGCTTATTCTTCATAATCATGTTAAAATTATAAATACAGGAAATTTGACATGAAAAATCGTATTTTTAACATCGTGAAAAAAATATATGTTATCCGTTCCATGCTAGTAGGAAAACAAGGTTGCATATCTTGAAACAGGATATCTTTTTCATATAAATGACTTTTTAAGACGGGTATAAATGTTTATTAAAATAGTGTTAGATAGTAATGTAAATTATGATATTTGATAAAATAATAAAGGACTTATTTACTAAGAGAAAGTTTGACTGCCAAAACACAAAAAATCTACAAAATTTGCTCTTTTTGATTGAGCTTATATTTTTGCAATACATTTCTTTTATCCGAAAACCCCATGAGCAGGTTCACAGAACCCCTTTTGTAATTTTGTACATTGTAGTTGAAATTGGATTACTCTTTTACAATCATTTAAAAAAATTAGGATGGCATAATTTTAGGAGGCTCTTATGTTGCTTGAAGTAAAAGAAATTTCAAAGAAATATGGTACTTTCCCCGCTCTAAATCCAATATCGTGCAATATGGAATCTGGTGAGCTGATAGGACTAGTCGGTTCTAATGGCGCAGGAAAAACTACTTTTATAAAGATATTGTCAACTTTAATAAAACCAACTACTGGTGATATTTTGCTAGATGGTAAAAGCATTGTTAAGTATCCTATGGCTATGCAGAAGAATATTGGATATTTGCCGCAGGATATTGCAATATATCCGAATTTGAGTGCAGTTGAATTTCTTATGTATATATCAGCATTGAAAAAAGTATCTAAGAAAGAAGCGGTGAAGCAAGTTGATTATCTTTTAGAAACTTTACATTTAACTGATGTAAAAAATAAGCGTTTATCAGACTACTCAGGAGGTATGAAGCAACGCGTAGGAATTGCTAGTGCCCTGCTAGGTAATCCAAAAATCATTATTGTCGATGAACCAACAACAGGGCTTGATCCAGAGGAAAGGGTAATTCTTCGTAATATATTGTCAAAATTGGCTTGTAGTAAAATTGTTCTTTTATCTACCCATATCATTTCGGATATTGAAGCGGTAGCGACAAGTATTATGGTGTTGAAAAAAGGGAATCTGATGTTTCATAATACACCAGAAATTTTACTTCATAATGCGAATGGTTATGTATGGGAATACATTCTTCCGATCGACCGAATCATCGACGATTTAACAGGTGTTAGTTCTATGATTCAAACCGAGCAGGGGATTAAGATTCGACAGGTCTGTGCGGAAAAACCATTTTCTGACGCCATGCTTGCTAAGGCAACTTTGGAAGATGCCTGTCTTTGTGTTTTAGAGGAGGTGTTTTAATGATTAGCACTCAAATATGGTTCATTGCGAAATCAGATTTTAAAGAACGTATCCGCAGATTTTCATTTCTTGCGTTATGCGCATTATCAGTGTTAGCTGCATGCCTTTTTGTACCAAATTCAGAAGCGGAAATTACTTCTATTGCTGTGGATGCCGATTATTTTTTGCAGGGTACAAATTGGTCATGGATACCAATGGCTTCAGCACTATGTACAGGGATGTTGTTGCCCGTAATAGGCTATTTCTATTTAAGAAATTCTCTATCTTTTGATAGAATAACAGGTACTATAAATTTGATTTATACTTCACCAGTGAGTAAGGTAAGCTATCTAGCCGGGAAATATATATCTGATTTATGCCTCCTTTTTTTGATATTGCTAGTGGTAATAGTATCATCGTTTTGTATGACGCTACTTCATTTTCCTAATTCAAGGTTCTCAATATTGCATTTTCTTTCCTTTTTTATAAGTATTTTGCCAGGGATGTTTTTGTGTTCTGCCATGGCGCTCGTAACAGAAACAATTCCCGTTTTAAGGAGCAGAAGTGGTTCATGGACGGCTGGAGTTCTATTTTTTACCATTTATATAGCTTGCATCACTTCGTTGACGAATTATCCGTATGGTATTATTGCCCGTTTTTTTGATATGTCAGGTTTTGCATGGCTGAAAGACTGCATTGACCACAGTGTGTATTATATGACGGGAAATTCAGCTCAAGTTGCTCTTGGTGTTTATAGAAATGCCGTAGTAAGTAATTTGGAACCGTCAGAGTTATTCTTCGCACCGCTATTTTTTACACAAAAAAGAGTTTTGGAAAAAGGCTGTATGATTGTTATTGGAATAGTAATAGTTCTTGGGGGATCACTTATATTACCCCGATATGAAAAATCTAGGAAAATGAGTGATTTCTCAAAAAAAGGTAAGCATAGAGAATCCTGCGGCCATGGTCTGCTATTCACGGAATTAACTTTGACTTTTCGAAATTGTTCTATGGCATGGTTTATTGTCATGCTGCTTTTATGGCTATCCATGTTTAAAGTGAATATAAAAACAGTACGAGAATCATTATGGGTGTTGTCAATGGCTTGGTCCTGCATTATATATTCTGATTATGGTTGTCGCGAGAAAAAATATAATTTGGATATCTTACTGCCAACTTACTGCTACGCATATTCTCTCCAAGTTCTTATTCGCTGGTGTGTGGGAGGGATACTTTCTTTATTGATTTCTATGCCAGTTATTTTTAGAATTGCTATGGGTGGCGATGGGTTGGGAAGTGTTGCCGGAATAATATTCGCTTTTTTTGTTCCAGCGTTATCTATATTTCTTGGGCAGTTTGGTGGTTCGGAAAGAACATTTGAGATTGTTTTTTTGATTATTTGCTATTTAATGTTAAACACCACATCTTTTATCAATTTACCAGCAATAAGTAGTAAGAAATATATATATTTTATATTTATACCAATAATAAGTTTTTTGATGGTTGCTAGTAGTTTTTATTGGAGACAAAAATCTAGTGTACTGTATCATTGATATTTAGCGTATCTGTCACCTCTGTTATGAGGTGACAGATGAAATTACCGGATAAAGTGATATCAGCTTTTCTCTGGCATCTCCCGTTTGGAA
>RAYM01000034.1 GCA_003611805.1 bacterium 1xD42-87
CAATACCATCTCTTCGACCATATTTACAATGCTCCTCCTTCATATTAAGTATAGAAAAAACCTCCAAGATAACAATATGCTCTGCAGAAAATAGTCACTCTTAAGCAGAAAATGATACAATAAGCACACAGGCAAACCGTGATCCGACAAGTATACTAAAGCAGGAGGAACATTCCTACTCCTCCTGCTTTTTCTCTATTCCATATTTATATTAACTATTGCCCGCTTTCTTAATCGGGAATCCTAGTGTACTGTATCATTGATATTTAGCGTATCTGCCACCTCTGTTATGAGGTGACAGATGAAATTACCGGATAAAGTGATATCAGCTTTTCTCTGGCATCTCCCGTTTGGAAATGCCACTGTATTTTAGCCTCATTACGATTGCGCTCCGTTTCCCATGCAGACAGTTCCTTTTTAAGTCTGACGATTGTATCTATACGGCGGGACAAGCATTGGCGTGTCATTACATTTAGTTCAATTTCAGCCATGTCAAGCCAGCTCCCATGCTTGGGCGTATAATGGATTTCCAGACGCTTTAGAATCCTTCTCGCTTCAGCCGGCGGAAACGCTTTGTAAAGGGATGCAGCTTTATGGGTATTAAGATTATCCATTACCAGAATAATCTTTTCAGCATCCGGGAACATCACATCTGATAAATATTTGATTTCCTGCGCCCAGTCAATGGCAGTGCGGTGTTCATGGACGCTTACATGATGCTTTCCTCCAAGCGGTTCCACGAAAGCGAATATACTGCAGGTGCCGTTCCGCTTATATTCCGAATCGGTTTTCTGGTCATCACCGGGACGCATGGGTAACGGCTCTCTCACGTCTCCTAACAGCTGGTATGGCTTTTCATCCATGCAGACAACAGGACGTGCCGGATTGTATGGAAGTTCATAAACATCAATGACATCTTCCATACAGGCAACAAAATCAGCATCTTCTTTCGAGGGGATGCACCAGTAATCATTCATGTGAGGTCGAAGTTTATTTTTTTTAAAGCCCTGCGGATGGTATCTTT
Organism: bacterium 1xD42-87; assembly: GCA_003611805.1. Lineage (GTDB taxonomy): Bacteria > Bacillota > Clostridia > Lachnospirales > Lachnospiraceae > UBA3282. The sequence continues at coordinate 1,025 of RAYM01000034.1, forward strand.
ACTGACCGGAACATCAAGCGCTATTTTTGCCTGTTCTTCCAAGAGCCGGAGCGTCCAGCGGGAACGACCTTCCGGAGCCGGGCTGCATGCTATTTCGATGATGCGGGCTTCTGCGCGTCCATCAAATTTCCGGCGTGCCTGATTAGAATTAACATTGCGGTTGAGTTTAGTAATGCCTTCGATCCCTTTTTCAGAATAAAGTTTCACTGTATTAGTAATCGTAGCCATACAAACACAGTTTGTCTTAGCAGATTGTTCATGGGTTAGAACTTTGCCATGTGCCTCATCTAAATCAATGATAATCTGGCATCTGTTCCGAACTGTTTTTGATGTTTTCTTTTTATGCATAACGGATTTCAGCATTTTAAGCTCATCATCCGTTAATGAGATTTTATATTTTTTAGGTCTTGCCATAAGAATCACCGCCGTTTTTTT